>WQWI01000015.1 GCA_009785425.1 Bacteroidales bacterium
GTAAAGACGCAATGCGTTGCGTCTCTACCAATTGGAATTAACAAGAACTGCATTTCTTTTTGGCGAAAGGCGAAAGGAGAAGGGCGAAAGGCGGTTAATTTACCACCGTTTGCCATGCACCGTTTGCCGTGTGCCATTAAATAAACTTGTTCTACATAATTTTCCTTGTACAATGTTAGTTAATAGTTAGTAGTTAATAGTTAGCGGAAAATCCCACTCACTATTCACTATTCACCACTCACTAACGTACTTGTTTTGCGATTATATCGCTATTGCTTGGTTTACATAATGTCTAAGAACTATCGGCAAACACTCTTCGCAAAATCGTATTGTCATGTGCAACGATATGCTTTGTGTTATATGTGAAAAATTAACTAACCAAAGTCAAAATTTCAATCTCTAAAAACTAACCCCTCAAAAACGGGACTGCAAAATTACAAAAAAAAAATGAAATAAACAAACTTTTTTTCATTTTTTTCAAAAAAAATTGTAACGGCTACTTTTTCAGCATAATTTATCTCACCAATTCGTACAGCCGCCGTCTATCTCTTTCATTTCTCACATTCAAAAATTCCCAATACATCGTATTTGGATGCACCAATATTGCATGAGGAATAGGTCCGTTGTATATTTCCGGATGTCTTCCCCATGCCATAAGACTTCGCCATGGAATTTCATGTGTACGCATTTTTCTCCGCCAAGCTTCAGCTGTTCTTTCTTCATCCACAGACACGTAAGTCATGATGAGTTTATCCCCAAGATCTTCGTAAATTTCTTTCAAAAGAGGTATTATTGCAATACAAGGTGGGCACCACGAGGCTGAAAAAAGAATTATATTAAATTTTGAGGAATCCTGTACGATTAGTTCAAGCACATTGGTATCCCAAGTAGCAAGTTTTTGATTAGCAAACGGTACAGTCCTCTTTCCTGGTTGTGGCATCTGTCGTGGCTGTGCACTGGATAACAATCCGGCAAGTAAGAGTAGGGCTAGAAATAAGAATTGTTTCATAATGCAGTTAGTTTTGATTTTTTGTTTCCACAAAGATACAAAAAAAATTGAAATCCTGCAAGTTTACTAGATCAACTTTCCTTTCAAATAGGCAACGGCATCGGCAAAACCGCTAAGTTTTGTGCCACTTGCTGTAGCTGAAAACGGCTGTCCCCCGCCACTTCCATCGATAAATTTCGCAGCTTCTTTGATAAGTGTGCTGGCGTTGAGTCCTGCTTTTACAAGATCGTCGCCAAGCGTCAACGTAATCGATGAACGATCGTTCTGCACATTCTTCACAATGAAAACCAAGTTCGGGATTTCTTTTCTCAAGTCAACCGTCAGGCCTTTAATGATTTCGGGCAATGTATGTTCATTATCAGGCATTTCTATCAACTGAACATGATTGATCGTTTGGGCACGTGCCAGTAACATTTTTTTCAAATGTTGTTTGCGCTGCTCTATGAAATCACCAACTTGTTTTTTCAAGTCCTCATTGTCCTGAATGGTTTTCATCATCGCTTGTTTGAGATTCGGCGATTTGAAAATTTCCCGCAACTCTTTGAGCGAATCCTGTAACATAAACCAGAGATTTTCAGCTTCTTTTGCCGTAACTGCTTCTATTCGTCGAACTCCGGCTGCGATTGCCGATTCTGAAATTATTTTGAAAGATCCGAGTTGTCCGGAGTTCAAAACATGTGTTCCTCCGCACAGTTCCGCCGATTCACCCAATTCAATTACACGTACATCGTCGCCATACTTCTCGCCGAACAACATCAACGCTCCTTTCTCCAAAGCCTTATCCATAGAGATATTTCGAGATTCTACCAACGGCATACATTTACGAATTTCCGCATTGACCATTCTTTCTACATTGCGAATTTCCTCATCGGTTACTTTTTGAAAATGCGAAAAATCGAAACGCAATCCTTCCGGACGGACTGCCGAACCTTTCTGCTCCACGTGTGTACCAAGCACTTTACGCAAGACGTGGTGCAACAAATGTGCTGCGGAGTGGTTACACGTAGTTGCCAAACGTGCATCAACATCAATTTGTGCGGTGAATGTTTGCTCAAGGTTTTTAGGTAACTCCAGACACAAATGTACCATTAAATTGTTTTCTTTTTTTGTGTCGAAAACTGGTATTTTGTTGTTTTCCGAATCAACCAACACCCCCCTATCGCCTACTTGTCCGCCACTTTCGGCATAAAACGGTGTTTTGTCTAATACCAACTGAAAATACGTTTTATTTTTTGCAGAAACTTTGCGGTATTTCAGAATTTTTACTTCGCAAGAATATTCATCATAGCCAACAAAGCTCGTTTCTTCGCCTGAACGGACTGTAGTCCAATCGTCGGTTTCAACAGCTCCGGCTGCTCTTGAGCGTTCTTTTTGTTGATTGAGTTCTTTTTCAAAATCTTCGTAGCTCACGGTCAAGCCGTTTTCTTTCAAAATCAAATCCGTTAAGTCGAACGGAAATCCGAATGTGTCGTACAATACAAAGGCATCGTGTCCGGAGATTTGCGTTACGGGCGCTTCGACAGGCTCAGCGACCGAAACAACCGAAACGTCCGCAGAAGCGGTGGCTGAGCCTGCCGAAGCCTTAGCCTTTTCCATAATTTGGTCAAGCAAACGAATACCGGATTCTAAGGTTTTCAAAAATGAGGCTTCTTCTTCGGCAATCACTTTCGTGATAAGTTCTTGCTGAGATTTGAGTTCTTTGAATTGTTCGCCCATTTCTTGCGACAATATCTGTACTAATTGGCACATAAACGGCTCTCTGAAATTCAGAAACGTATAACCATAACGCACTGCCCTACGCAAAATTCGGCGAATGACATAACCGGCTTTGTTGTTCGACGGCAGTTGTCCGTCAGCAATTGCAAAGCTCACCGCACGCAAATGATCGGCAATCACGCGCATGGCAATATCTTGCTTTAAATCTTTTCCGTAAGTTTGATTGCAAAGCCTGGCAAGATGTTGAATGATTGGTTGAAAAACATCGGTATCGTAGTTAGATTGTTTGCCTTGAACAACCATACATAAACGTTCGAAACCCATGCCTGTATCTACGTGTTTTGCAGGCAGTTCCACTAATGATCCGTTCGCCATACGATTAAATTGCATAAACACCAAATTCCAAACTTCAATCACTTGCGGATGGTCTTGATTGACCAAATCACGACCGGGGATTTTAGATTTTTCTTCCGCAGATCGAATATCCACGTGGATTTCCGAGCAAGGTCCACAGGGACCGGTGTCGCCCATTTCCCAAAAATTATCTTTCTTATTTCCGAATAAAATCTGATCTTCGCTCACAATTTTTTTCCACAAATCGTAAGCTTCCATATCTTTGGACGTGCCATCTTTTTCATCGCCTTCAAAAACGGTTACATACAAATTTTCTTTGGGGATTTTGTAAACTTCGGTTAGTAATTCCCACGCATATTCAATCGCTTCTTTTTTGAAATAATCGCCAAACGACCAATTGCCAAGCATTTCGAACATGGTGTGATGATAGGTATCATGTCCGACTTCTTCCAAATCGTTATGTTTTCCGGATACGCGCAAGCATTTTTGCGTATCAGCAATGCGTGGATATTTTACAAGCGAATGTCCGATAAAAAGGTCTTTGAATTGATTCATTCCTGCGTTGGTAAACATCAACGTAGGGTCGTTTTTAACCACCATTGGTGCGGAATCCACGATATGGTGCTGTTTGTTTGCAAAGAAATCTAAAAATGTTTTTCGAATTTGTGCTGATGTCATGGTTTTTTCATTGAAATAAGAGTGCAAAGATACGAAAAAAAACAAAATCTTGGACGCTTTATTAGCAATTTCGGGAAATTTTCAACACTTTAACACTTTTTAAGAAGTTTATCTCAGCCATGGGCAAGGATGCCTATTCGGGCGAATGTCAAAAAGGATGGTCAATCTTAAACCTGTAAAAAGCGTGCTAAAAAACCGAGATTGTACATCGTGATGAAGAAAGCCAGTTATTTGAGGAGTATATTCGCTCGTATGAGATTTGTTTATTATCAAATCATAGTTTGTTTCGGATCTCGAAATGGGCGAAAAGCCGTAGTCGCAAAACACAGATAAACGCATTCTTGTAGATCTGGGGTTTCGGGGATTTCCAGTAGAAAAAACATGCCCAATCTCTACGGAGCCGATAAATAGTGTATTCATTTTCAGCAAACCGTCGTGCGAACGCTGGCTTGTTTTCAAACCATGACTGGGCATATTGCTGAGTATGCCGTCGTGGTCGTCGCCGATGATGTTGTCGTAACGCGCGCGTTTAGTAACATCGCTGTTTGTTCGTTCTCTTCCATGAATATTGAATTTGACCTTTCCGCCAACCAGAAAATAAAAATTATTTTGAAGCCGCGCTCCAAGCATCAATGTCGGTCCTGTGTTTACCAGTCGCTGACGCGAATTTATATTCTCAAAAGAGAACAGGCCATCAAAGGCTCTTCCCTCCGTATCAATCATCGGTACAATATGAAGCGTATCGTTTCGGCGCATCAGAGAATTGTAAAGAGATAATTCAAAGCCTGTTTGCAGCAAGAAACCATTACGTGCCCTGTACTCGTACCCAACGCCGATAGCATTTCCTAACCCACCCACTGCTCGAGTTACAGGCGAATAATTTATAATACTGCTATATCCGGCGTTTGTCCAGAGAGCAATGGAATTGCTACTACGATTACGACCGTGTTGGCAAAACGCTATTTGCACTGATGCAAACAACAATATAAAGATCAAAAACGATATTATAGCCGTATCTTTCATTATCTAACAATAATTCTTTCTCTCACAATATTTCCACCCGTTTTGCTGTATATTGTCAGCACATAAGCTCCGGCAAAATTAGGTGCAACAATGCTGTTTGTTCCCTCTACGACTGCCTGTCTGGAAATTCTACGTCCTATCAAGTCATGGATTTCCACATATCCTGCCGTAGGCATCAACATGTTAAAGGTTTGGCTTACTTCCACAAGAGTCGGGAATTCTGCTCTAGCATAACGCAGTACCGGTATTATCGGACAGGTGTATACAGCAACAGTTTCTGCACAGCGAGTAAAACTCACCTTATATTCTGCATGAATATCGAGCGTTTGGTGAGGTCCAACGTAAAGATACGATCCAGTTGCACCCCAAATCGGCTGATTATTTTTATACCACTGGAAATTTGATAACCGGCACCCCTCTTCTATTGGGACGCTGTTTGACAACGCAAGCACATCATTCCACATTTGGATAATGATTGAAGAACTGTAACGAATTGAAAATTCAAAGTCAAACTCCCTCTCTCTATGTAAATTTCCTTCGAGTATCAACGTGCCACGATAAGTATCCGGGCGCACACCCACAGGCAACGGAATGTTTATAGAGAACGTATTAACCGTTTCTCTGATAATATCGTTGAAGCCGGCTGCCCGAGCTCTTTCGTCAAAAAAAACAGATTGAAACAAGGGGGGAGTATTAGAAAACATAGTATAAGAGAGCGTAAAACTGGTATCGTCTCGGCATATTATTGATATCGGGTTTAATTCAGTAGCAGGCAATACCGTTAAATGTAAGTGCACAATACTATCGCAACCGTGAATTGTTGTTCGATTGAAAACAAAAGTACCGCTCTCTAAGAAAGTAGTGTCCCGCCAAGTGTAAGGCAATTCGTCGCTGAAAATAGTAAGAGTTTCCTCTAAGTCGAAAGTTGGACGCACAATAAGCCGTACGGTATCGGTCGCTTGACAGCCCAAAGAATTTAATGTCCATACTAACATAGCCGAAGACCCGCTAACGGTAACATTAGTGGTTGGATTTGACGGATTTGCAATACTTGCCGTACCAAAAACAACCGACCATGTCCCCGTTTCTCCGGAAAGCAACGGTGCTGCATCCATTATAAACACATTTGTACATAACGATTGATGGTTGCTACCCGCATTAGCTGTGAACACGCCGACAGTTACGTTATGCACGTTGTTATGGCAACTGCCGATATCCCGCACATGCACCTCATAGTTTCCGGGAGCCAATCCTGTGTGCTCTATATGTGGTTGCCATGTTACTCCGCCATCTATCGAACTTTCGTAAGTACCCGAAGTGCCCGAAACAACATTAATTAGTATTCTACCGCTATTTGTACCCGGGCAGGAAGAAAATGCCGTTACTTCAAAATCAGCAGGATCATGTATGTGTATTGTCCTGCTGAATACCTCACCTCCACAAATACAGTCACTGCTAATGATAAACGTAGCCGAATCGGCAGGCGAAGTGTTTACCGTATAATGTATTTGCACCGTGTCTTGACCAGCAGGAATTGTTACCGAATTAGGAAGTGCACCACCGCCGGGTAACGAAATATCTACACCATTAATTGCCGTTCCGCTGTAAGTGAGTGCTACAGTCAGAGGGGTGCTGTTATCACTACCGCCACGGCTTATTACAAGTTTATTGTCGACACACCCTCTAAATACATTATCCAGTCCCTCAATATTATTTCCAAAGTTTACGATATTATCTCCAAAGTCAAAACTGTGGGCTTCCAAAAATACACCCGACTGGAAACTTTGGTCGCCAGCATTTCCAATAGCCAATCTTATGCGGTAAGTTGAGCAAGGAATAACATTTACCGTTGCAGTAAGCACCACCGTACGTCCATTAAACTCCATGCTTCTAAATAACGTGCTATCGCTTGCGCTCATAGGACAACCAGTCTGAAACCAACTACCAGGAATGTTTATATAATAATTTGGATTAACTGCCCCCAAATCAGTCGGTACTGCACAATTATGTGTACTGAAGCTCCGTGTTCCCCAGTTAACATTATTGATTGAAACGATATCAGTGCCACTTGTTGTAGTTGGCAGTGTTGCTATGTTTACCCCATTATTGGTAAAATTTCCACTAATACCCGGACCCGAAATAAAAAAGCCGAATACATCATTAAATGCTGAATTAACAAATGATAAGTATTCTTCTGATGCAAAAACGTAACGGAATTGGATAACATTGCTCGTCGGCACAAAATCAAACTCCAAAACAGAAACATTAGTAACATTACCAACTAGTATTTGTAAGTCAGCATCACCTTCAGGAGCTGTTATCGGTGGTAGGCCAACTCCGTTATCAAATTGATTTGGTCCCTCAATAGAAACTAACCCGCCGGTAGATAGCACCAAGCCACTTTCAAATTCAAAATCGGAAGTTCCTCGTGTAAAATGCCCCAAACCTCTGTTATCATTATCTGTCCACGTTTGTGTTGCTTCATCCCATCCATGCGACCGAAGCGTCACATTACTCACCGAAGAAGAGCTACCACCCCTGACAAAAATTCTTTCAACAAGCTGGGTCGGCGTATACTGCCTAATGGCAGTATCTCTGTTCACATGAATAGAGCCGGGATTGGGTGGCTGATTTAAGTTTCCCGCAAGAGGCATAATGCTTACGTAACTTTGACGTTCGGCACGTAATAAGCTGTCTGCACTACTTATCGGCATAAACGGTGAAGCAGCCTGCACAATTATGTTTGCAAGCAATAGATAAGTCAAAATAGTTGTTTTCCGTATCATCATGATCTAAAAAACCTCTGCTTCAGAAAATTTGAAACAGCCACTGTACCTCTCCACTACCAAACCCAAAGGTCTTCTTCTAAATTCAGCAGCTCAATTTCGATTCGTCTGGCTTCTTCCAAAAGTTGCCGCCCGGAAAGAAAATCAGAAAGCTGTCTGCCTTGCGGATTATCTATCTTTGTGATAAAACTCTGGAAAAATCGCTGAAAAGCAAACACCTGATCGTAAGATATATGTGCTGCAAGGTTGTGTCTATTGAACGCATCTGTGTTTGCGAGCAGGGGTCTTGCTTCGTCATAGCCAAACCAAAAAAGAGTTTGGATTCCCATGAATTCGCCGGATTCCACATGATACCGTCGAGCAACCGGAGCAAGCCCTATAATGCGATTATCACGAACACCACGCTGACGATCAATAAACCAGTCTTCTTTCAGACGGAGCATCATCACGTCAGAAGTATTAAATGTTGTGGTATCTGAACGCCAAGTCATTTGTCCGGGATTATCCAAGTCCTCCACCTGTCTTGGTATAACAGTCGTGGTTTGTGCAATAAATTCCTCAAAAGTCAGTTGCCGCCCAAAGTCGCCGGCCATATCATCAAAAATTCTAAATTCACCTGACTCTAATCCTTGCATAACCATACTCATAAAACTTATGCGGTCTCGAGTAGGAACAACTGGAAAGGCGAAGAATTGATTGAACGGCTGACGAAAATCAATCATTCGCCACAGGCGATGCCTCATATAGACATCGGCTTCGCGGACCCACGGAAACTCTTGTGGTACTCTACCGATGTGGTTTTCTCTGATGTAAAAACGATTAGGTGGAGGTGCATCAATCCCAACACCTATTTGCGCTTGTGTACGTTCTGCGAAGAATAACGCAAAAAGAACGATACTTAAAACGGCTATTTTTTTCATGATATATCGGTTTTTTATTATCTGATTGTTAGGGCAAAAGAACGTGCTCTTTCAGGTCCTGTTGGCATCTGAATAAGTATATTATCGAAAACGAAGGTCTGTCCCGGTCTGGCGTTTCGCATGTGAGTTACCATTGCATCCGTAAATCGGTTGTTTGTAGAGTTCAGACTTACGAAATTTCCTCCTATATTTGCTTGCATTGTGAATGAATTTACCTGCACTGCCAAGTCGAAATCGAAGCCTGCCGGCATTCTTGCTACCAACCCTCCTGAACCTGCCAAAGCACTTGCAGTAATGTGTGTATCTCGGTCACCAAGACCTGCCACCACAATCACAGGATCCGGCACACGTCTTACACGATATCTGAATTCACCTACATTTCTGGTTCCTCCATCATTAGTTCTTGCCGAAACTCTTACGACTGCTTCGCCCGGCGTGTTTGCACGAACAATATAGCGATTTCCGGCTCCCGGAACGGGAGTAATGGTTGCCCCTGCACCGGAAATGCTTACATGAACATTACCGGGATCAACGCCAGAAACAGCTGCCGTAATAGGATTATCAACACCGATATAAAATACATTCATCGCATCTGCCGAAACAGATGCTGCCGGAGCTGCTACAACGTACTCTGTTCGGAAATGATGTCTTTCCCCGTCCAAATCAATCCATCCTGTAACCGGAAAAACACCTTCTCTTGTAGTTGGAGCACTAAAACGAACAACACCATCTCTACTGACAAGATTCTGACCATTAATGTTTGCCGTAACTCTTGCTCGAGAGTCAAAAGCAACCGTGAACACCTCTGCCTCAAAGTTTTCACCAAGTGCAACAAATGTTGATCTTGGAACAATTCTCGCCACTACATTGTCGAAGGTCAAATCACCTTCAGACACCATACGGAACAGTTCATCTATAATCTCTAACTCAAGGTTTAGTGCATCATTTTCTAACTTATTCAAAATAGTAATTGCGGCAACAACAACAATTCCATTGAAGTTTGCCATTTCCCATGAAATACTCCTACCACTTGCATCATGAAATGGACCCACCGTATTGAATGGAGACATTACATTATTTCGGTTGCTTTCCGGCAAAAGGTTAAGCATATTTATTACATGCTGGTCTATTTCTTCTCGAAGCTCCTCAGCTCTTCCCTGATTGATAAAAAGTTGAGTTGTGGTACTAAAGTCGTCTTGGCGCCTGATACTACGCGGATTAAGAACTTCTGCTTCATCTATTGGTATTCTCTCTGCCATAGCAATAAGGTCTGTTCTTGCAGTTCTAATTTGCCTACGGAGCTCATTTGTAAGTCTTTGTGCTTCTAATGCTTTATCAAAATTTTCTTGAAATCTTTCTCTATTTTCTATTAAAGCTCTTTCGAACACCATGTGTGCAGACGTAACTTTTTGCTCGATGTTCTCATTGGTTCTCTCCATGCTTTCATTTACGACCAAGAAAGATGTCAAAACTTCCGTTGATACGTTCAATGCAACCATTGTGATGAAGACCAAATACATCAAGCTAACAAGCTTTTGTCTTGGGGTTTGTTTACCACCGGCCATAATCTTATCCCTTCATTTTAGTTGTTAAACCTTACTTTTATTAACTGTCTTTGCCGATGCTCTTGAACGCACTAAGCATGCCTCCATAAACTTTATTCAACGAATTAACTTTCTCTGATAAGCTGTTCATTTCTGCAACGGACTTTGCTGAACTTTCCAAAGTTCCTGCCAAGGCATCGGCAATTCGGCTCATGTCTTGTTGAGCTTTCATTGTAACCTCCATTTGGCGTGATGAAGCTTCGATCTGTTGTGTGTAAATGCTGTTTAAGCGTCCTAAACTTTCGGTTAGTTTGTCCAGCTCACCTGCATAATTTGCGTTTACACCCACTATATCCGCAGATGCATTCAAATTTTGTGCCGTTGTGTTAAGTTTTGTCAAACCATCTTTTAAACTGCTCAACAAATTGGCGTCAATACTTGCAGAATGAAGCATTTGATCTAATTTTTCAGTAAGCAAGGGCTGTTCTGAACCACTAAAACTTCTCGGTGCTGCAACCCGAGCAACACCTGCAGCCGCTGCTGCTTCTCCACCTGAAAGTTCCGGATATACCAACGACCAATCCACTTCTTCGTGAAGCGGCTCGAAAGCAGACATCGCGAAAATAAATGCTTCCACACTTAACCCGGCAATAAGCATAATATCTGCGAATGGAAAGTGATTGATCTTGAACATTGCACCTACAAGTACAATTGCAGCACCAATACCATACGTTTTAGCCATGAACTGTCTGAAGCCGTAACTTCTTACCATTCTACCGAACCAGCCTAGTTTTTTTTCTGTTTTTGTTCCCATTTTATTTTTGTTATTTAATTTATTTTTGTTGATTTTGATTAGTTTGAATTTATCTTCTGTGAACATTCGACGTAGCACCTCTGTTGTTGAGCCTACCTGAACTCATGCTCGACATCACTGTGCGGAATCCGATATAGGATTTAGCAGTATCTTGATACTCGAAATGGCGTGCATGAACCTTTGTGTTATCGGCAAAATCTTTGAATGAGCCACCTCTGATTACCTTACGTCTCATAGCAGGTGGACAGTCCGGAGTTGCATGCCATTCGAAAACAGGGTTGAAATCACCTAATCCCGTGGTGCTTTCTTGCCAAGCGTCTATACACCATTCGGCGACGTTGCCCATCATATCAAACAAGCCAAAGTCGTTTGGTGGGAAGTGTCCAACGATCATAGGAAGAGTTCCTCCGGCCATGGTACCAACATATCTTCCGCGCTGGGGTTTAAAGTTTCCGAGAAAACATCCATTCATATTCAGAGCATACGGACCACCCCATGGAAATGGGTTGAATTCTAATCCGCCTCGGGCGGCAAATTCCCATTCTGCTTCGGTAGGCAAACGATAGTGTTCGAGCAAAGGTAGCCCCCTGCGTGCCAATTCATTATGGTGCAGCTGTGTTCTCCATGCTGCAAATGCTCGGGCTTGGTGCCAATTTACACCCACAACCGGATAGTGGTCGAACATCGGACTACTGAAATACGAACGAACCATCGGATCGTTATAAGAAAAAGCAAAGTCCACAAGCCAAGCAAGTGTATCCGGATACACATTTACAACCTCTCTTCGCACAAATCCTGCACGAGCCCTGGTGGACCCGGGTCGCGTTTGGAACATACCCATGTGAACTCCTTCAAATCGGCGATCTATCTCGCCTTCCGATCTTCGAGCAGCAGCTCGATAATCGAACGTAGTAAACTCAAAGTTGAGTAGTCGTACATCAATCTCTCTGCGACGATGAAAGCGTTCTTCATGAGGCACATAGAGTTGTTGAACGGCCTCTTCCATCTCCGGAGTCCATCTTCTCGGACGTGCACCCCAATTGAGCCTGGAAAGACCACCAAAAAAATCATCCTCAGGATCCTCTATCAGGAACATATCAGGATCAACCTCAGAAAGAAGTCGGAGCCTTATCGAATCAACTACCCACTGAACGAACTGACGGTACTGATTGTTGGTAATTTCCGTTTCGTCCATGTAGAAAGCTGAAATACTCACAACTCTCGGGCTATGAACGAAAGAGAAGGCCGGGTCTTCACTACCGGCACCCATGGTAAAAAAACCTGCAGGAATGTAAACCATTCCATGGGGTATTGGAACCGTAGTCCTGTTGCGATTAGGAACACCGGTCAATTGCCCGTGACCTGCGTTTCTTTGACAACCTATCATCGTTAGCACAAGAATCAAGACGATTAACTTAGTAACATGTTGTTTCACGATTTTCATATTGACATTTTTATTTTGTTTGCGATTTTGGTAATTTATACGTATGTTTTGGTCAAAAGGTTATAAAAACCTAGAATTTCTGTGGCTTTGCGGAATCCTATCTACTGTTAGGTTGAACGAGTAACGAGCAAAAATTTCGAAGCCTCCACCCATTCGAGAAGCCCTTGACATCCAATTTGTTGCTATATCATAGGCTACCCCGACCTGCAAAGGAAATTGTTGTAAATGCAGTCCGGCCAACAACACTATCGCATCGCCCCATCGGTAAGAGATTCCAGCCCAGTACTGCCTGTCAAACATACCAATCAGTGAAAAATCTATCTGCATAGTTGTGAAATCAGTCTTGATATGTGTTGAAGGTACAAAGTTTATTCTCGGAAACATGTCTAACGTGAAATTGTAGTTCCCGGAAAGGTTTAATACTCGTCTTTGTCTGAAAATATCGGGACTACCTCCACTGTTATCGAAGCGTGGTTGGTTGATATGTCCAAGCGAAATTCCAATTTCGTACCGATCCGTAACGCTGTAAAAAAGTCCCAATCCAACGTCAAACAACCAGCCGGATACATCTTCCAAGCCTTGCAAAACCGGATCATTCTGCTCTCGAGGGTTGAAATTGCCTCGAAGCCCCATATTATTCGTTCCCAAATGAACGCCCATACCCAAAGTGCCGTTCCAAAAAGATATTTGATAATTATAAGCTAATTGGATGAGCGTGGAATTGAAAAAACCGATTCTATCATTCACTACATTCAACCCTACTCCGCTGTTGATTACCCTCAACGGTGCGTCAAAAGAAACCAGAGTCGTCTGCGGAGCACCGTCCATTCCATACCACTGCTGACGATGAATTGCACTCGCGACAATACTACTTGTGAATCCCGCACTTGCCGGGTTGTGTATCTGCATGTTGAACATATGGTGCGAAATTTGCGGTGTTTGCTGTCCGTACAGTCCCATCAAGACGATAAACTGCACGAAAACAATCAAATTATATCTTCCAATGCTCATTTTGCGGTTTTATACTACATAATTCAGTGTGCAAAGATACGAAAAAAAACGGAAAAATCCAAATAGCCAAACAATATCACCGATTTGAAGTCGAAAATAGCCATATTTTTACATAATTTTACGCTGAGATATAGATATTTTACAACACTGTTTAGACTCTGTTCAAATTGTAAAAATGATGAAAATTTGGAAAGAACAGTAAAAAGTCGTACCTTTGCACCGAAAATTAAAAGTAAAGACGCACGGCACTTCGACTTCGCTCAGTGACCGGGTGTGTCTCAACAAAAAAATCAAATATGACAGACTACAATTTGAAGTACAAGGTTGCCGACATCAGCTTGGCAGAATTTGGTCGCAAAGAAATTGCGATAGCAGAAAAAGAAATGCCCGGCTTGATGAGTTTACGTGCTAAATATGGCAAGGAAAAACCACTGAAAGACGTGCGAATTATGGGTTCTTTACACATGACCATTCAAACGGCAGTGTTGATCGAGACGTTGGTCGAGCTTGGTGCCGATGTGCGTTGGTGCAGTTGTAATATCTTTTCGACACAAGATCACGCTGCTGCTGCCGTTGCTGCTGAAGGTATTCCGGTTTTTGCTTGGAAAGGCGAAACTTTGGAAGAATATTGGTGGTGTACCAACCAAGCATTGGCATTTCCTGAAGGAAAAGGTCCTCAATTGATTGTTGACGATGGCGGCGATGCAACACTTTTTATTCACAAAGGTTATGTTGCCGAAAAAGATGCAAAAACTTTAGATTATACACCAAGTAGCAAGGAAGAAGGCGTCATTTTAGATAGCTTGAAAGCTATTTTGAAAGAAGATAATCAACGCTGGCATCGCACAGTTGCCGAATGGAAAGGCGTTTCGGAAGAAACTACAACGGGAGTTCATCGTTTGTATCAAATGCTGGAAAAAGGCGAATTGTTGATTCCTGCAATCAATGTAAATGATTCGGTAACGAAGTCAAAATTCGATAATCTTTACGGTTGTCAAGAATCTTTGGCGGATGGGATTAAACGTGCAACAGATGTGATGATCGCAGGAAAAGTGGTTGTAGTGCTCGGCTTCGGCGATGTGGGTAAAGGTTGTGCTCGTTCGATGCGTGGTTATGGTGCCCGTGTAATTGTGACGGAAATTGATCCGATTTGTGCATTGCAAGCAGCAATGGAAGGCTTTGAAGTCGCAACCATCGAAGATGTTTTACACGAAGGAAATATCTATGTTACAACAACCGGAAATAAAGATGTGCTCACAGTTGAACACATGAAAAAAATGAAAGATGACTCTATCGTTTGCAATATCGGGCATTTCGATAATGAAATTCAAGTGGAGCAATTAGATGCACTTTCGGATGTAAAAAAAGTAAACATCAAACCGCAAGTCGATAAATATATTTTCCCCGACGGACATTGTATTTTCCTTCTGGCAGAGGGGCGTTTGGTGAATTTGGGTTGTGCTACAGGACATCCGAGTTTTGTGATGAGCAATTCGTTTACCAATCAAACGTTGGCACAGTTGGATCTATGGAAGAATAAAGATGTTTACGAAGTCGGCGTGTATCGCTTATCGAAGAAATTAGATGAGGAGGTTGCTCGTTTGCATTTAGATAGAATTGGTGTAAAACTTACCAAACTCACATCCGAACAGGCCGATTATATTGGTGTTCCGGTTGAGGGTCCTTACAAGGCAGAACATTATCGGTATTAAACGTAGGGCGGGCGAACCCCGCCCCTACATTCGGCTGGTCAAGGGGTGTTTCAATCCGCTGTATCGTGTTAGTCTGACACGCACACTACCGACTCTTATAGGCGATTGAACTTGCAGCGGTATGCGATTGAGGTCATCCGAAATCCAAATGTAAAATCTTGAGCCATCTTGAAAAGTTTCGTCTCCGGAAGTTACAAGCATAACAGAAAATTTGAGTGTATTGAAACGCCCAACTCCTGAGATATTCAACACTTCTCGACCAAGAAATGTATAGTTGGTTTGCCTTATCGAATTTCTGAGAACCATATTCAATGGCACCGGAACACCAACTACGAGCGTGGCCGGATCGGTGTTGCGTAAGCGATAAAAAAGCGAAACAGCATCTACACAATCCTCTGTAATGGGCATGGTTTTGTACGTATTTTCCGTGTGGCGGTTTAAGTTTCGCCAACTTGTATGCACAACCATTTCCGACCAGTCAAACCTAAAGTCGCTGTTGAAATGCCAGTTTCCTTGACGAGTGCGTTCGGAATAGGTTATAGGCCGCAATGTTTGTGCATCCATAACAATTGTGTAAGTGTCATTCACATCAAAAAACCAACGAAAAAACGGACGACTACGTCCACGTCCTACAATCGTAAAAAAACCTCGCCGTTCTGAAACCGTAAGAGATAAATCTCCAACTACCGTATTGGGCCACATTCTCGCCCGATAGCTCACAGCAAACTCCAATCTTTCTCCGTCTCCAAAAGCTAAAACACGAGACTCTGTTTGCAATTTTACGGGAGTAGAAACTAGCAATATCGTTAGAATAATTAGATAACGTTTCATAGTGCAAAAATACGAAAAAAAAACGAAACGCAAATTGCATTTCGTTTTCGAGTTGCGAGAACGAGATTTGAACTCGTGACCTCCGGGTTATGAATCCGACGCTCTAACCGACTGAGCTACCTCGCAATTTTAGGCTGCAAAGTTACGACTTTTTTTTGAATTTGCCAAATTATTTTTTGCAAAAAAAATAATCTTCGCTTTTGCTTTTGCTTAGTTTTTTATGAATTTCTGTGTGAAAACTTGATTTTCAGTATGGATTCTTAGTATATAAACCCCTGCCGGAAGCCAACTTACATCAATACCTAAACCGGGTTGAATGGTTTGCAGCCGGCGAACAATTCGACCTTGCAAATCCAAAATTTCGCCTCGCATTCGGTAATTTTCCTCGATTTTAACAAATAGTCTATCTTGAACAGGGTTCGGGTATATTTGTAGAGACGCAATGCATTGCGTCTCTACAGGACGATTGATATTTGTTGATGGCGGAAGTTCCGAAATTCCAAAGAAAATCGTTAGTCCGCCACGATGATTTCCAACAACCATATCCAATATTCCATCGCCGTTGAGATCGGCAACAGCAACAGATGTAAACGAACCTTCGCAAAGTGCTTGCACACGGTCATTCAACAAAAATCTTATATCGTCCATGCGTTGAAACGTACCATCTAAATTTCCGTCAATATCTGTAAAATGTAATACTTTTCCGTCTTTATTTCCACTGAAGAGATGCGTATTTCCGTGAACATCCCTGAAAAAATGAGGCGTGCCGTGTCCTTCATTAGACCAGTTGCGATTGGTTACATCTACTCGTCCTAAACTATCTGTAACAAATGTAAAAATAGGGTTTTCACGAGTTCCGGTATTTTGGAAATACGTAATACTGCTTTTGAAATATCGGTCTCCTGCTTCATCGAACCAAATGGTACTCCGACTGCCGACAACTAAATCCAAAAGCCCGTCCCCATTGAAATCAAAGAGTTGAGGTGCTAGAAATGCACCTATATTTTCTTCTAAGATATTAGAATCGACCAAAACAAAATGCGGAGGAAAAACACCTGCTGAGGTTCGATATTTATTTCGATAATGAAGTATTTTACCACACTCCGTACCTATCAACAGGTCTAAATATCCGTCGTTATTGAGATATCCAAATGTTGGGACTGCACCTGCGACATTAAGTGGCGGGGTCAAGGTTAGCGGATAAACTTGAAATGCCGGCATTGTGTCTGTTCCGATATTTCGTAGCAGCACCAAGTCCGCAACAAATCGAGATACCCAACCATCTACCAATGTATGCCAAGAGGAATCAACCACTCCGTGGTTTCCAATCACAATATCAAACAAGCCGTTGCCGTCAATATCAACAAACGTCGGAAAAGCTCCCACTCCAAAATCTAACATATCTTCTTGCAAAAAACGCTTGTTAATTAGCTGAAAATTGGCATTTCCGGAAGTCGACATGTTTCTGTAAACCCAAATTGAAGCGTAACCGTCAGTTGAAAAATCTCTTGCATTGAACGGCGAAAAAAGCAATGATTTCTCTCCGGTATTGTCTAAATGAATAGTCGAAACAGTCGGTGTGTTGAATATCCTGACCGGCGTACTTCCTCCCGGAAGTAGCGTATCATAACGTCCAATTCTTGCATCGGTTGGCGTACCTTCGTTAAACAAAGCAGTAATCGTTGGATAGCCACCATCTGCCAGTAGCAAATCGTACACGCTGTCATTGCTAAAACGGAATGCAAAAATTGTAGAACCTTCACCATGTAAGGGAACAATAGGAATGTAGCGAGCTTCGAGTTCTGAAAGGGTATGTTCGTTGTTTGATTGTTGATTATGATCTGAGCAAGTGTTCAAAATAATTTCGTTGGAAGCATTGCCTTCTCGGAAACAACCCCACATACGATCTGCCAAGACAAAATCAAACGTATCCGTACGTCCGAAATTTTCAACGCTACGATTTTTATAAAAATACAACGTTGTTCCACCCATTCCTCCAAAAACCAGCATGTCCAAATCGCCATCACCGTCAACATCTACAAAATGCGGACGAGAGAGAGTTGAAAAAGACAGGGGTAAAGAAATCGGAGGTAAAGGAGGGAAAAGATCGATTTCTGCGAACATTCTTTCAATATAAAGTTCAAATCGAATGTTTGGTTTTTGACTCACATTTTTGTATATTCGAACTCCGCCAAGACCATCAGACATAATTAAATCCGGCAATCCGTCTCCATTAAAGTCCACAAGTTGAAACCACATGAGTCTATTAGATAATCCCGGTGCAATTCTTGGAAAATATCTTTCGAATTCCGGAGCATAAACGTACTTGTTAAATCCGTTCTTATCGGGACCCATATTCAAAAATGTAAATATCCTTTCGGCATGTTGATCATACACAACCAAGTCCATTTTTCCGTCGAAATTCAAATCAATCTCACCAATAATAACTGCATTCAAACCACCAAACCACGGCTCTTTTATGCGATTTCCGGCAGTGTCGCTGACCGGAATGTCAAATCTTCTTTCAAAATAAAATGACTGCTCCGATAAAGTGGGCGAAACCAAGCACAAAAGCAATATTTTCAAAAGGGATAGGCGTTTCATTCTACAAAGATACAAAAAAAATTGAAAATTGAAAATTGAGAATTGAGAATGCCTGCTAATTCATGCGAGAAACCTTATCAACGCCTTCGATTTTTCGAAGTTCATCTATAAGCGCGTTAAGGCTATCAACATTTGAAATATAAAGCATAACAGTGCCTTCGAATACGCCTTCAGCTGCATTCAAGTCAATGGATTTCATGTTCAAGTCCATTTTTCGAGAAATCACACCACTCATCTCCCGCCAAATACCTTTTCTGTCGAAACCGCTCAATCTTATACCAACTAAAAATGTTAACTGCTCGCTTTCTTTCCACTTTGTTTTTACCATACGATCGCCGTATTTCGACATCAACTCGGTAGCATTCGGACAACTGATACTGTGCACCTGAATCACACTATTCGGCATCAAAATTCCAATCACATTATCACCCGAAATAGGACTGCAGCACGTCGAAATTTCGTAAGCAATATCTTGTTTGTCTTTCCCGAGCATCAAAGATTCCGGCTTGTCTTTCACTTGCTGCTGGATAGCATCATGAATCGTAAGCGGATTGGGGTTTTCTTTTGCCCCGAACAACGCACTAAACCAATTCTGTCCTTTGCTTTGCTTTTCAAAAACAGCCCAAATATCCTCTTTTCTCAGCTGCTCCGTAGCGATGCGATAGTAGAGTTCTGTTTTGGTTTTCGATTTTGTCTTGTCTAAAATCAATGACATTTCATCTGTACCCAACGGACGCTTTATCTCTTTGAGATAATCCTTTAGAATTTGGGCACCCTGCTCTTTGTAGTGACCTTTTTCTTCGTTTAGATAGTTCTTGATGTGTGTTTTTGCACGTTCGGTAACAACAAAATCAAGCCATTCTTCGGTTGGTTTTTGTCGTTTCGATGTGATGACTTCAATTTGATTTCCGCTAGTCAAAACCTCTTGAATAGGCACTAATTTATGATTAACTTTTGCTCCTATTGCCGTTTCGCCGAGTTCAGAGTGAATGTTGTACGCAAAATCCAGTATCGTAGATCCGGCGGGCATTGTTTTTAAATCGCCTTTCCGCGTGTAAACAACGATTTCTTCGTTCAATAAGTTTTGTCGAAATTCGTTCAAAAAGTCCAAAGCGTCTTTCGGATCGCCGGCAAGTATTTCGCGAGTTTTGTTTAACCAGGTATCCAATCCGCTTTCTTGATTTGCGAAAGCCTGATCTTGCTTGTATTTCCAATGTGCAGCATATCCTTTTTCGGCAATTTCTTCCATGCGCGTGGAGCGAATTTGCACTTCAATCCATTGCCCGGCGTTCGACATGAGTGTTGTGTGTAAAGCCTCATATCCATTGTTTTTCGGTGTGGAAATCCAATCCCGCAAGCGATCGGGATTTGGTCGATAGATATCTGTTAGAATGGAATAAATCGCCCAACAGTCTCCTTTCTCACGATTATAAGGCGAATCAACGATGATCCGAATCGCAAACAAATCATATATCTCTTCAAACGGCACACGTTTGGTTTTCATTTTATGCCAAATCGAATAAACGGATTTTGCTCGACCTGAAATATGACATTTAAGCGATGCTTCGGATAGTTTCTTTTCAATGGGCTCGATAAATTCTTTAACTGCAGATTCGCGCTCGGAAGCCGTGCGTTGGAGTTTAGTTAAAATCTCGTTGTACATCTCAGGTTCGGTGTACTTCATTGCCAAATCCTCAAACTCACTTTTAATGGCATAGAGCCCCAAACGATGGGCCAACGGTGCGTACAAATAAGTTGTTTCGGAGGCAATCTTCAATTGCTTGTCGTGTGGCATGAAATCCAATGTTCGCATGTTGTGCAAACGATCCGCAAGTTTTATCAAAATCACACGAACGTCATCCGATAATGTGAGCAACATTTTTTTGTAATTCTCCGCCTGAATCGAAAGAGCTCCTTGATCGAAGATTTCCTCAATTTTTGTGAGTCCGTCAACAATTTTAGCCACTGCCGGCGAAAACATTATCTCAATATCACTTAACGTAATAAATTCGGTATCTTCAACCACATCATGAATCAGTGCACAAGCTGCTGATGTAGGACCCAAGCCAATATCGTTAACCACAATAAATGCAACGTCTAACGGGTGGTAAATATATGGTTCTCCGCTTTTTCTACGTACATCGGCATGTGCTCGAATCGCTAATTTGAGTGCTTTGCGAAGCATCTGTTCTTCATGATCTTTCAACGGAACCTTAAACGCCCCTAAAAGACCTTGATACCGCTTGAGAATTTCTTTTTTTTCTTGGTTGACGTCTATCATATCTATTCATTCAATACAGTTTGCAAAGATAGTAAATTTTTCGTATCTTTGCAAAAAAATAGAACTATGTTTACAGGAATTATCGAAAAAACCGCCAACGTTGTGGGCATTGAAAAAGAACAAACCAATGTTCATTTCACCTTACAAACCCCCATCGCAAAAGAGTTGAAAGTTGACCAAAGTGTGTCGCACGACGGCTGCTGCCTTACCGTTGTAAAAGTGGATTACGAAAAAAATCAATATGTTGTAACCGCTATGCAGGAAACCTTGAACTGCACAAATCTTCGCACTTGGGAGATCGGTACGGAAGTAAACCTCGAACGTTCGATGCTTTTGGGTGGGCGTTTCGACGGACACGTTGTACAAGGACACGTTGACCAGGTTGCTGTTTGTGAAAAAGTTGAAACCTTAGACGGAAGTTGGAAATTCTATTTTACTTACGACGTGAAAAAAGATTTCTTCACGGTTGATAAGGGCTCCATTTCCGTAAACGGCGTGAGTTTGACCGTAGTTGATTCTGAACCGGGGATGTTTTCGGTTGCAATTATTCCCTACACTTACGAAGTGACCAACTTTCACAACTTCAAAAAAGGAACTGTTGTGAATATCGAATTTGATGTATTCGGAAAGTACGTTGCTCGCTTGTTTGACGAGTATATCAAGGCGAAGGGTCTGTAGAAACAGCCGTCACAAAAATCTTGTTGTTTTCGATTTTCACGACTTTGACCAGTGTTCTTTGATCGGTAAAACCGTCTAAGGAGTGCACCTCTACAATTTCTCCGTCGAAAGAGGCTTGTCCTACTGGAACCAAGCGTGATACGGCTTTACCTTCTTCGCCGATTTTGATTTTCTTCTTATCGACAACATTTACTTTGCTTTCGAGCTCGTCGTTAAGCACCATTTTTTTCCATGCCTTCTTCCGGATAAATAAAAAGGCTAAAATCGCACAAATCCCCAAAACAGAGAGCAACGAAATCCAGCCTGCTACTGGTCCGAAAATGATAAACATTCGAACAATTCCGATAACCAAGCAAGTTATGCCCCCAATTCCGAGCACGGAAGTACCCGGAAATACGAACAAATCTAATAGAATCAGCAGAAATCCTGCGATGATCAAGAACAATACCCAAGAGAAAATTATTTCCATAACTATTTTATTTTATACTCATTGAAACACGTTGATTACCTCTATATCCCGAAACAAAGCACTCGAATCCAAGAGCTTGAATTCGTCTGCGGATGGCATCTGCTTCTTCAAAAGTTGTAAAAGGTACAGTCACGTAGCGATAATATCCGTCAAATGGACTGTGAGTGATAATTTCCATTCGTAAATTCGGTATAGCACGGTATAGCGCATTGAAACGTCCACGGAAGTCAGATGTTCTTGATGCAGCAACTTGTACACGATAAACTACTCTTTCTTGAACAGCCTGAACTACAGGATCAGGGGCAGGTTGCGCAACAGTAGCCTGTTCTACACTTGCCGGTGTACGTGCGTGAAATATCTGATTTGCAGTTGCAAAGCACGCACGCAGTTCTTCGCGTGTTATGTCCAAATCTTCTCTCAGCTGACTGACTTCTTCTATTTTTTCTTGTAAAAGTGAAAGTGCTTGTCTAGCTACTGCTGAGCCTACATCTCTTGCCGGCATACGTCTTGCGAGGAAAACCCCGTGTTGGTCGAACACTTGAGGTTCTTGATTGAAACGATAGATATTCTTTCTACTTTCTCCGGCAACAGCGCGATTTGAAATAAAAAATCCACCGTTTCCGTCTTGCTGAAGCACTATCGCAAAATCGTCAGCACCTGAATTAATCGGTGCTCCGAGGTTGATCGGTTCGGAAAATTCCAGTCTGCTCAAATCACTACTTCCCGAAACGCTGTGTGTTTCTCCGTCAAGCATGATTTTGGTAAAGAAAATATCCAGCCCGCCCATACCGGGATGCCCGTCAGAAGCGAAGAACAATAAGGAATCGCGGAATAATTGCGGAAAACTTTCAACTCCGTTTGTATTGATGACGGCAGGCAGCATAACGGGAGTTGTCCAAGTATTTTCTCTTGTTCGCCTTGTCATGTGCAGATTGGTTCGCTCATCTCTTCCGATAGTAAAAAACATCACATTTCCATCCGAACTCAACGTGGGGTGACCAATTATCGCATGATCATCGTGAAACGACTGCTGTGCCGGTCTACTCATTCTGCCTCTCTCATCAACACGATAAGCAACGATGTTACAAACTTGACTTCTACCCCTTCTTGGAACCGGGCAACGCATGACATAATAAGTTTGAGTGTTTTTGTCGAAAGCAAACGCACCGTCAGGATCGGACGACCTCACTCTTCTGAGCCGCTGTGTAGGATTCCAGTACATTATGTCACCTTGCTCAAAATCGTAAATTCCTTGAGCAAAAAAAAGCTGTGGTGTTCCAACTCTTCGACTTCCTCTCGGTGAAGAGCGATCCGACGAGAACAATAAATTTCCTCTATACCATGCTAACGAAAGCTGATTGTTTGTGGCTGTATTCAAAGTGTTTTCCAAAACAACGGTATCAACTCTCTGTACTTCGTTATTTTGTGCTGTTAGCACTAAGCCCAGCAACAGTAATGCAAAGAGTGAGGTTAGTCGCTTCATAGTGATCTGTGTTTTGTGTAAATCTCGAAATCAAAACACAAAATTACAAAATAAAATCGGAATTTCCAAATTTTTGTTTTCGGATAAAGATCCGTTGCGGTTGACCAACGAAGACTTTTTGGCTTAAAGGACAAAAAAAACGAAATACTTTGTGTATTTCGTTTTTAGGAAATTTAGTCCTGCAGCAAATTTATCTTCTGCGATTTTTCACATCGTTGATATTTCCAACATGACTATCCGGAGAGACCTCAATAATAGTGCCTGCCCCTGCCCTTCCTTGAATAGGTGCCCTTCTTGGAGCATTTGACGCTCCACCTCTCGTAAAACGAGGAGATTCGATAATATCCATAGCATCATTATTAAAGTTGAAATTTGCTGCATTTGGGTCTCTGTCCATAGTAGCAAAAAGTAACAATGCATCAAAAGTCGAACCGTCAATCACTAGGTCAATCCAATAATCACCATCCAACATATTTGTACTATACCTCAATATTGCCACAGAATCTGCAATACGAAATACACCGCCATCAAGTTCTCCTGCGTCGTCATCAGCTATCACGGCAAATGGTGCTTGCCAAAAAGGATTGTTGTTCCAGTCCGGAAGGCGCTTGGTTATATAAATAAAGTCTGCTCCATTCCATTCGATAACAGGTCGAGGTTCGCCCAAAAAGCCGAAAACATGAAATTGTTTCGCGTTGTATCTGCTACGAGTGATGGTATCAAGATCTGTAATTTGCTCTCCAGTATGGTCCCAAGATGTAACCGTCCATGCACCTGTAATATCTGTAATTCCTGTTGGATTTCCTGCTTGGTAAAGTTCAATCTCCACAAAAATTTGGCTTGGTTGAAGCGTAAATCTTAATCTTCCTGTACGAGCGAGGTAACTTGGATTTGTTGAGTCGGCGAAAACGGTGATTACGAGTCCTTCGGTTGCTTCTCCTTGAGTAGCGGATAAAGCAATTTGCCAACCTTCAGAGATGTTAACACCTGCAGCCCTCCAACCTTCAGAGGCTACCAAAGTGAACGTTTGGGTACCACCACCGTAAGGAAACTCTAAAATGCTTCTGTTAACTCTGATTTCTAACGGATCATCGTCTGTGCGACAGCTTGTAAATACAACTGCCATCGCAGCAAGGATAGCAATTGGATAAAGAATTTTTTTCATGATTTTGTGTTTTATAATTAATAATTTGCTTCAAATTTTGCAAGAATAATCTACAAAGATACGCAAAAGATTGCAAAAAACAAAAAAAAATTGTATCTTTGCAAAATTCTGATATAAAATAAGTAATTTACCCTTTAAAGTTCAAAAAACATGAAAAAATTATTTGGAGTCTTTCCATTGGCAGCATTGATGTTTGCTTGTGGCAACCCAAGACAAGCAGAAACTATAGAGACCACACAGGAAGTCTACGAAGTAATTGAGACTGAAGAAGCTATAACCTCTGCTACTCCTCCGGCGGCGGCTGTTGCCACTCCTACACCAACACCTGCCGCACCGACAACCCCTGCTCCAACTCCGCAACCTGAGCCCGAACCTGAACCTGAAAGAGTTGTTGTTGAAGTTGAGGAAGGGCAAGAAAGTGTTGGCACAAGAAGCACAACAAGAAGAAGAGAGGATTAATCATCTTTTTCAAATAACAAAAAGCTCGCATTGACAATGCGAGCTTTTTGTTGGGCGAGGTTAAAAGGCTCAAAATATCAAGTCCAACACCTCATACATTTTGTCGATGTAGTAAAATTTCAAATCTTTCAGGTACTCTTTTTCGATTTCCTGAACGTGTCGCTTGTTGTCTTTGCAAAGAATCACATTCTTGATTCCGGCACGCCTTGCTGCGAGAATTTTTTCCTTGATTCCACCTACGGGCAGCACTTCTCCGCGAAGTGTGATTTCGCCGGTCATGGCAAAGTTTGCTTTCACTTTTTTATCCAAAAACACGGATGCCAGAGCCGTAAACATCGCCACACCGGCAGAAGGTCCATCTTTTGGCGTCGCACCTTCCGGCACATGAATATGAACATTGTGAGTTTCAAACATAGTTTCATCAATACCGACATCTTTGGCATGAGACTTCAGATACTCGAACGCCAAAGTTGCCGACTCTTTCATCACGCCACCCAAATTCCCAGTCATGGTAAGTGTTCCCTTGCCTACACTCAAGCTTGCTTCAATAAACAAAATATCTCCGCCAACTGACGTCCAAGCCAAACCTGTAACAACACCTTTCATGTTCTCCCTTAAACCCAAAGATTTGTCGAATCTGAAAGCTCCCAACGCTTTTTCGACTTCTTTGGGCGAAACTTCCGGAGTATACTTTTTCTTTTCGGCAACTTGTCGAGCACGATGACGAACTAATTTGGCAATTTGTTTGTCTAATTGGCGAACGCCTGATTCACGTGTATATTTTTCGACAATTTCCCGAATCAAATTTTCTGGAAGCTCAAATTGTTCGGGCTTTACACCATGTGCTTGAAGTTGTTTCGCAATCAAATGGCGTTTGGCAATTTCTATTTTTTCCTCGATAATGTAGCCTGCAATATCAATCACTTCCATCCTGTCCAAAAGTGCCGGATGAATGTTCCCGATTGAGTTTGCTGTTGCCACAAATAGCACTTTCGATAAATCGAAGTCAATATCTAAAAAATTATCATGAAATGTTGTGTTTTGTTCCGGATCTAACACTTCCAGCAAGGCTGCCGAAGGATCTCCTTGAACATTCATACCTAAAATTTTATCAATTTCATCCAAAACAAAAACAGGGTTTGCTGTTTTCGCTTTTTTCAGGTTGGTAATAATTCGTCCGGGCATGGCTCCGATATAGGTTCTGCGGTGTCCGCGAATTTCGGATTCGTCACGTAATCCACCCAGAGATATTCGTACATATTTTCGTCCGATGGCTTCTGCCAACGATTTCCCGAGCGAAGTTTTTCCAACACCCGGAGGCCCGAACAAGCACAGAATCGGGGCTTTTAAGTCACCTTTGAGTTTCAAAACCGCCAAATGTTCGATGATACGCTCTTTCACTTTTTCCAAACCAAAATGATCAGCATCCAAAACTTTTTGAGCCTTTTTCAAATCAAAATTATCATCGGTATATTCGTTCCAAGGAAGCTCAACAACTGTGGAAAGATAGTTCAATTGTGTAGAATAATCGGGCGACATCGAGTGCAGTCGTTGCAATTTTTTCAATTCTTTTTCAAAAATCTCGCCAACTTCTTTCGACCATTTTTTGCTTTCGGCTTTTTCTTTGAGCTCTTTAACATCGTTATCCACCTGCGACCCACCCAATTCTTTTTGAATGGTTTTGAGTTGCTCGTTCAAGATGTGTTCACGATATTGTTTATTCATTTTCGAATGCACTTTGCCTTGAATTTGCTGTTTCAAATCCACACGTTCCAACTCGTGAGTAAGCAGTTCCAAAAGAATTTGTGCACGTTTATGCAAGTTCGAAGTTTCAATCAATCGTTGCTTCTCAATGCCGTCTGCTTCGAGCATCGAAGCCACAAAATTGAGCAGGAAATTGGTATTTCCGATATTTTTGATTACAAAATCCAAATCGTTCGGAATATGTGGCGATTTGTTGATGATTTGTTTGGCTAAATCTCGGATCGAAGAAAGAAGAGCCAAACTTTCCTCGTTTTTCTCAAAAGGCTCTTCATCCGGAGTAGCTGTAACTTCAGCAACAAAATACGGATCGGTTTGAATATACCTTTCGATTTTAATCCGTCGAACACCTTGAATGATAACCATTGTGCTGCCATCAGGCATTTGAATGGTTTGTCCCACAACACCCATCGTTGCAATATCGTATAAATCTTTGGGCTCAGGCTCTTTGTCGAGGTCTTTGTCGCGTTGAGCTACAACACCAATGTATTGTTGTTGTTTGTCTTGTAATTTGTCTTGCAGTTGTTTGATTAATTCTTTGGCTTTGTCGCGTCCCACGGTAACGGGCATGACAATTCCGGGATACAACACCGTATTCCGCAAAGGCAGAATAGGCAAAACTTCCGGCACCGGTTCTTTTTTTAAATCTTCTTCGCTTTCCGGAGAAAAAGCCGGAATAAATTCGGCTTCGGTTTCTATAAATTCTGATAGGTTCAACAAGTCATTCATTAGGACTATGATCTGTAAGGGTGTGTAATCTTAAAAATTTTCTTCAAAATATCGGCATCGATTTTATCAAATTTTTTGCCACGACGTTCATACACGCGTTCTGCCACTTCAATTACCTTGCTTACATCGTATTGTTTTCCACCCCACGTAAACGAAGGTATGAAATTGCGTTGGAATCCCGAACCGAAAATGGTTGCACCAACACCAATTATTGTACCGGTATTGAACGTGGTTTGAATAGCCACTTTAGTATGATCGCCCATAAATAAACCGCAAAATTGTTGCCCTGTTCGCTCGAATGTTTCCCACGTGTAACTCCAAAGTTTGATTTCATCGTAAGTATTTTTCAAATTCGAAGAATTTGTTCCCGCACCGATATTGCACCATTCACCAATCACGGAATTCCCTAAGAAACCGTCATGAGGCTTATTTGAGTAGCCTATGAAAACGACGTTTTCCACTTCTCCGCCTACTTTTGCGTAGGGACCTAGCGTTGTTGCACCATAGATTGAGGCTCCCATTTTTACTACAGCATTTTCATTCATAGCGAAAGGTCCGCGAATGCGAGCGCCTTCCATGATTTCAGCGTTCTTTCCAACATAAATCGGACCTTTTTCGGCATTCAAAATAGCACCTTCGATTTTTGCACCTTCTTCAACAAAGATTTGGCTTTCGTCGCCAATAACCGTGTTGGTTTTGCTGATTTTTTGAGATTTACGACCTTCAACTAGTCGTGCAAAATCTTTACGAATCATTTCATCGTTGAGCAAATACAAATCCCACAAATGACCAACCTTGATCAAATCGCCCGAAAACTCGATTTCTTCCATATGCTCAAAAGCCTCGTCACTATTATTATCGAGACCTTCGGCATCCATACGATAAGCAACAATAATATCCCCACAAGAAAGTGCTTGATTGGCTTTAAGTTTTTTGATTTCTGCGACTAATTCACAATTTGGGACTACCGAACCATCAATTAAAACATTGTTTGCTTTTTTGATTGTCGGAAATTTTTCTTCCAAATACTTCTCGGTCAACGTCGAAGTTTCGGTTTCCAAAAGACTGTTCCATTTCTCACGAATGGTTGTGATACCTACCCTTAAATCGGCTGTTGGGCGTGTGAATGTGAGAGGTTTAAGGTTTGAACGTGTGGTTGCGTCATCAAAAAGAATGTAGTTCATTGATTGAGTTTTTTTGTTTATTCTACGATACTTTTCGAAAAAGGTTACAGATTATCCATAAAAAAATGTAGGGGCGACACATGCGTCGCCCCTACGATCAATTATCGCAAAGAATTATTATTATTCTGCCGATTTCTCCTCTGTCGCTTTGGTTGAGTACTTACCTTTGTACTTATTCATAAACTTATCCACACGACCGGCGGTATCTACTAATTTCACTTTTCCTGTGAAAAACGGATGGGACGAACTGGAGATTTCCAATTTTACCAAAGGATATTCGTTGCCGTCTTCCCACTGGATAGTTTCTTTTGTTGCAACAGTGGATTTCCCTAAAAATGCGTACTCGTTCGACATATCTTTGAATACAACCAATCTGTAATCTGTAGGATGAATTTCTGCTTTCATATTTCTGTGATTTTTATACTTTCATTTCAAATTTTGGATTGCAAAGATACGATTTTTTTTCGAAACAACCAAATTTTTTTCGTATCTTTGCAAAAAAATGATGTTCATGAAAAAACATTCTCTGATATATTACGCACTTTTTTTGGTTATCGGTCTTTTTTTGGGAACGTATGTCACGCAGTGGATTTCTCGACCAAAAATCTCGTCCGGTGCACTTGAGCAGATTCGACAGTTGATTATTGCGAATTATGTGGATACCGTTGATATCTCCCGACTCAACGAAGCTGCTATTGGAGCAATGTTGAGCACCTTAGATCCGTATTCGGTCTTTCTTCCTGCTGATATAACAAGGGAAACCGATGCCGAATTGTTGGGTAGATTTGACGGAATTGGTGTTCAGTTTCGAATGATTGACGATACAGCAACAGTCCTGCAAACCATATCCGGCGGACCTTCCGAGAGAATCGGAATTCTGCCGGGCGATAAAATCATTACGGCTGATGGCGAAACTATCGCAGGGGTGAATATGCCTTCAAACGATGTTGTTAGTCGCCTGAAAGGACACCGAGGAACGACTGTAAATGTGGAAATTCTACGTTTTGGCATTGCAAAACCTTTGGAGTTTGCTATTGTTCGAGATGTAATCCCTAATCATAGCGTAGATGTCGATTTCATGGTTAATGAAACAATCGGTTATATTAGGCTGCGTACATTTTCCGCTACAACTTCAAGAGAAGTTCGCAGTGCTTTACAACGCCTCAAAAGTCAAGGCATGCAAAAGCTGATCTTTGATTTACGAGGTAATGGTGGTGGCTTTTTGCACGAAGCCATTCTAGTTGCAAACGAGTTTTTGCCTCACGGAAAACTCATCGTTTATACGGAAGGTAGAAACCGCCCACGACAGGAGGCTTTTGCCACACGACAAGGTGTTTTTGAAGACAGACCGGTTGTTGTTTTGATTGACGAATTCTCAGCTTCGGCAAGCGAAATCATTGCAGGAGCTCTGCAAGATAACGATGTGGGAACTATTGTCGGGCGACGTTCATTTGGAAAAGGTTTGGTTCAAGAGCAAATCAGATTGACCAATGGTGCTTCGATCCGTTTGACGGTTGCGCATTATCACACGCCAAGCGGGCGCTCTATTCAAACGCCTTTTACGCCCGGACAGCATGATTTGGAGGAGCAATTTATCAGACGCTTAACCGGTGGCGAATTAACTTCGTTCGACAGCGTTGTATTAGATTCCACTCAGAAGTTTCTAACGTTGCAAGGTCGTACGGTTTTCGGTGGAGGAGGCATTATGCCCGATGTGTTTGTACCACTTGTTACGGATACGAGTCTGATTTATATCAATCAACTTTCACGTCGTGGATTGATCTCCCTATACACATTTGATTACAGCAATAGAAACCGAAGCAGGCTTTTGAACACCTATCCGAATGTGGCGGTTTTCAAGGAAAATTTCAGGGTCTCGCAGACGATGCTTGATGGACTTATTGCTTTCGGACAGTCACACGGACTACAGCCCAATCAGCGCAGTATCGAACTTCATAGGGAACGCTTGCAAACGCTATTGAAAGCTAATATTGCACGAGATTTGTTTGGCGACAGCGGATTTTTTCCGATTTTTCTACCTTTGGACGAAGATTTCCAAGCTGCAATGGAAGTTTTAATGCCGTAAGCCGTCATTGCGAACGGAGTGAAGCAATCCAAATATCGATTGCTTCGAGCGTTCGCTCTCGCAATGACGAACTAATTCAGCATTTGAGGCACCCCTACAAATATGTTACCCGAATGTCTTTCCGGTCTACATAATTCGGGTACTGAAACACAGGCATTCCAAGTGCCATTCCGGCATGAATAGTTCCATTGATGCCCAACGTTTTTTCTAATTTTTGACGTTTTTTCCGAATGGCACGGATTACAAAACCCGTGTAAAATTGCGAAACACCAAGGTTTTCAGCCATTAGCGAAGCGTTTTGATACGCCAACTGGCAATCCTCGTTAGCGAAGTTTGCAGGCTCTGATGTGTGAATGAGCAAAACGGCGGTCGCACCTCGCAAAATACCGGTATCTCTACCCTTTTTGCGATAATTTCGGTCAAACGTTCGGAACATGGTCGCATACTTGCTAAGTTTTGGGAAAAGTGTCTTAAAGATTGGGCGTATCACCGGCAAATCGGCAATTTTGACAATCGGCATATACGCACCCAACGTAAATTCGATGATGGCTTTGAGTTTTTCGGGATCGGTAACCCATGTAAATTCGACCAATTGCAAATTCATTGCCGTTGGTGCACGATGTGCAGCCTCAAGAATCTGAGATGAGAATTCGTTTGGAATCGGATTTGATGAAAACGTCCGATTTGAACGACGTTTACTGATTAACAACAACGTTTGTTCCGGAGTTGGAAGTTTTGAAACATCAATCGCATGAATCTTTTCAGGCGGAAATTTACTATGAATTACAGCGCTTGAAGCACAAGTTGCTACGCAATGTCCGCAAGCAACACAGCGACGCTCGTTTTTAATTTCAACAGAAGATTTATCCTCTGAAATCGAGAAAATACCGGTTGGACACACTTTAACACAGCGGAAACAGCGTGTGCAGTTGTTGGGGTTAATGGTTATCATGGACTTTTTAATTTATTTGTAGCGCTGTCTGCGACTATTTCTTCTATCTGTTCAATCAACGAATGCTGTTCATCATTTTGGATGACAATGTCTGCTCGTCTACGTTTTTCATCAGCAGACATTTGCATGGCTATTCGCTGCAAAACACCTTGCTTACTAATATTTTCGCGTTTCATTACGCGTTCGATTCGCAACTCTTCCGGTGCATCTACAACAATGATTTTATCAAACAAATGTTCAAAATTTGCTTCAAAAATCAAAGCGGCTTCCATAATCACAACCTTCGGATTATGTTCTTTTTGAACGCCACACCACTTCTCAAACTCCTTCTCAACCAAAGGGTGTATGAGATTATTAAGCCATTGTAGCGCTTCCGAATCGGTAAAAACCAAATTGGCTAATTTGCGCTTGTCTATCTGCTTTTCGGTTAAGATTTTTTCACCAAAATGCTTAACAATTTGTTTGTGAATTGCTGTTTGCGAACGAATGCGATGAGCCTCAAAATCGGCATAAAACACGGGAGCGCCAAGCATTTCAAACAACTTGGCAACGGTAGTTTTTCCGCTACCAATGCCTCCGGTTAAACCGAGTTTTTGCATTTTTTTGATGGACAACCGCAAGGGTCGCCCTTAGAGGTTACTGTTTGAGTGGTTCGTTCGTTTGACCCGTAACATCTAGTGCAATTGCCGTTCTTTCAAATCTCAAACGCACGTTTTCAGCCACTTCAATGGTTACTGTGCTCTCTTGAAGTTCTACTATTTTTCCGTGAATACCACCGATTGTAACGATTTTTTGACCTTTCTGAAGGTTTTCACGAAAAGTTCTTTGTGCTTTGTTTCGTCTTTGTTGTGGACGAATCATGAAGAAATAGAAAATCGCAACGATAGCTAATAGCATGAAGATTTGCATACCGCCGCCGCCACCTGCTTGTAAAAAAATTGTGTTGTACATGTTCTTATTGTTTTTAATTGTTTTATTGTTGGCGTCCGAGCGAAGCCGAGGGACTCGACATGACGGTTAGATCAAACCGCGTCCGGATTTTTTAATTTTACCTTCTTTCACAAAGTCTTCCGAAAGTTTGTTGAGAAGTCCATTGACAAAAACACGGCTTTTTTCCGTGCTGAATTGTTTGATAATTTCTATATATTCGTTTAAGGTTACTTTTATGGGAATGCTTGGAAAATTGCACATTTCCGTGATTGCCATTTTAATAATTAGCAAATCTACAAGCGGCGTTCGATCGATCTCCCAATCTGCGGTCAGATAGTTTTCGATAACAGGCGTATATTCTTCGCTGTGAATGAGCGTTTGTTGAAATAGTTTTTTTGCAAAGTCCAAATCATCTGCATTGATAAATTGTTCTTCCGAAAGCAGAATTTCGGAATTTTCTTCCGCATTTTTTAGCGATTTTAATAGCCAAAACGCAACGTTGTCGAAATCGTCCGCCCAAAAAATACTTTGCTCCTCGAAATAATGATACAAATTTGAATTGTTGCTGATTTTTCGCTTCAAAAAACCACAAATGAACGCCTTATCTTTTTCATAAGATGACTCCGTATCATCCATATAAGCTTGATATGATGCGGACTTCAGCATAATTTGATGCAAACTTCGAACTAACTCTTCCTCGCTCTTCCACGAAATTTTATACTCGTTTGACTTCAAAATAAACACCTGATCGTTGCGTAATTGCTCAATCACACGATTTTGCACAAATCGCATGTTTGGATTTTTTTCAGCTTCGGTCGGAATATATTTTTGCTTGCCTTCGTTGATTCGATGCTGTGCAAAATCGTTCAACTCCACGATTACAGAGCCCAAACGAATATAAAGTTCGTAAAGTTTGTGAAAACCAAACACCATATTTTTTTCTGCAACAAGCACATCATCACTCCCGCTTTGATAATAAGCGTAAAGCGTTTGTAAAGTTTTTTCACGAAGAAAACGGCGATTTAGCATTGTTGTTGATTTAAGTTTGCAAAGATACGAAAAAAAAATGGAACTACTAACAAAACCCTAAAAAATCACAACATTTTTCACAGCTCCTTTTGCGAAAAAATATCATCCCTCGACTTAGGACGTCGCTCAATTTGCCACAAAAATCCTTCTAAAAAACGTTCTTCTGCGGGTAGTTCATCGTAAGGAAACATTGATCCGGGACCTGGTCTGAGATAGTTGATGCTTACTATAGCTTGATTTTCTATTCGCATTTTCATTTCTTCGGCAGGTTGCTTCAAAATACCAATCAACGAGTTGTCGCTGTCGTCCATAATAAAATAAATAGTTTCTACATTCTCAAACACTTGAATAGACTCCAAATCTGAACTATCGTTGAAAAGACCTATCGCTTCCCTACCCCTGATTTGATTGAAAATTCCCTCATGATAACCTCTTGAAACAATAAAGGCTTGATTCAACAAGTACATGTGTTTAGGTCTGTTATCCGAAAGTAAAATCCGAATCGTGTCGCTTGTCATTTGGTCATTATTCGACCAAACAATCGGATCACCAAACATCGTCAACGTAGAGTCTGCCACCACATACGCTAACGAATCACCGGCTCCTTGCATATCATGCCGAAAAAATCGAACATTGTGATAGGCTAACATGTGAATAATGTCATTCGTGTTTGTATCATACGCAATCCGCAACGTATCGCCTCGAAGAAACAGCGAATCGCCATCGTTAATAAAAATGGCAACAGGATTTTTTGTAAACCATGCATCGCCGATTCGCCTGTCGGTTAACGCAAAATCGCTGTGAATAATAATATCGTTTGCCGAATCAATCGCAATAACATTATTGAATGCCATACCGAAATCTATTTCCATTTCGTAATAGATACTATCCGCATAGATTCTTTGTTCCGGTGTTTGAATAAATGCATTTTGCGACAGGCTTGCGATTTGTTTTTCGGTATTTTTCCAGCCTCTTTCGGCAAAGAGATAATTGTCGTCGCTCCAAACATGCGTTGGTCCGAAAAAATAAATCACATCATCATACATCTGCACCGAGTCTGTGTGTATCAAGTAATCCGGATGGGTAATCACAACATCAGTTCTAGCGTGAAATGCATTGGTTCTGCCGTGAAAATGTCCGATTTGTGATGTGAGTACCGTCGAATCTGTCATGACAATGCGTCCGCCTGTGGTATAGGTCGAAATTTCTGTACGTCGATCGTAAACTAAACGGTCGGTAAAAAGTTGCGTGGAATCTCTATCGGTAAAAACCACATCTTGATGAACAATCATCACGTTTTGCTGAGGATAATTGCGAAGTCTTACCCCTGTAATGATACCGTTTGGAACTCGAATTCGCAAATTGCCCCAAGCCTCGAAGTCTTGTGTGATTGAGTTAACTTCTGCAAAATTGCTAAAAATTCTAATATTACCGTGCTGAATAACAACATTTCTTTCCCATCTCATCCAACCCGGACGGTTCGGAATTGAGCTACCGTGATCAGCTTGAGCGTGTACTTGCTGTGCAAAAACAGGTACAGACACCAGCAATGAGCCAGTCAAACAAAGTATAAGGATAAGAATTTTCTTCATTATAATACACAACTATGCCCTGCAAAGGTACGAAAAAAAAATGACATAACAAAAATTCAGTAGTCATACTTCTTACCCCAAAGCGATTTAAGCCAAGTTCTCAATTCCTTTTCGCGAGCGTTGTTTTGCGGCTCGTAGATTTTTGTTCCAGAAATGGCATCGGGCAAAAATTCTTGATGGGCAAAATTGTTTTCAAAATCGTGAGAATATTCGTAGTTTTTGCCGTAGCCAATATCTTTCATCAATTTGGTTGGAGCGTTGCGAATATGCAACGGAACGGGTAAATCGCCTGTTTTTCGAACCAAATCCAAAGCATTGTCAATGGCTAAATAACTCGCATTGCTTTTTGCAGAAGTTGCCAAATAAATCGTGGTTTGCGAAAGCGGGATTCGGGATTCGGGATAACCGATTTTGTGCACAGTTTCAAAACAAGCATTTGCAAGCAAAAGAGCGTTTGGATTGGCATTTCCAACGTCTTCGGAAGCCAGAATCAGCAACCGTCTAGCAATAAATTTCGGGTCTTCTCCGGCTTCAATCATACGTGCCAAATAATATACTGCTGCATTTGGATCGCTTCCGCGAATGGATTTGATAAACGCGGAAATCACGTCATAGTGCATTTCGCCCGACTTATCGTAAAGTGCCAAATTCTGCTGAATGACCTCTAAGACCAAATCGTTCGTGATTTCAATATCATCGTTTTTTGATGATTCGGAGGCAACAACTATTTCCAAAGCATTCAACATTTTTCGAGCATCGCCTCCAGAAACCCGCATCAATGCTTCGGTTTCGGAAAGCACCACCTGTTTTTGTTCAACTTTTTTGTAATGCAAAACCGCCGAATCTAACAATTGACGCAGTTCTTCCTCATTCAAATTTTTCAAAATGTAAACCTGACATCTCGACAAAAGTGGCGAAATAACTTCAAACGAAGGGTTTTCAGTCGTAGCACCAATCAGCGTAACGATGCCTTTTTCCACAGCATTCAGCAACGAATCTTGTTGCGATTTGTTGAAGCGGTGAATTTCATCAATAAATAAAATCGAATTGAAACTGTGCTTGGCTCTATCAATCACATCACGCACATCTTTTACACCTGAACTAACCGCACTCAATGTATAGAACGGTTGTTTGAGATGTTCCGAAATCAGTAGTGCCAACGTTGTTTTTCCAACACCCGGAGGTCCCCAAAGAATCATAGACGGAATTCGTCCGGAGTCAATCGCTTTAAGCAATACCGCACCTTCGCCAACCAAATGTTTTTGACCGATGTAGTCCTCTAATTTTTTAGGACGAAGCTGTTCTGCGAGAGGGATGTTCATAATGCAAAGATACAAAAAAAATTGAAACTGTCATGTCGAATCCCTCGACTACGCGTTGCTTCGCTCGGAATGACGACTTGGTTAGTTCAATGTTTTTTCGTATCTTTGCATACAAAAATCGCTGCAAAAATTGAAGAAATGAGCATAATCTTCTCTACAAATCCTGATTTCAAGTTCAATGAAACGGAAACTATCGAAACGCTATCGCCTGAAAATCAGGACTTGCGTGTGTTTCGTGAAACCAAACATCGTGGTGGGAAAACAGCCGTTGTAATCAAAAACTTCGTTGGCAACGACGATGATTTACAGAAGTTAGCCAAGGAGTTAAAAACCAAGTGCGGTGTCGGAGGCTCTGCAAAGGATGGCGAAATCATTATTCAAGGCGATGTTAGAGATAAAGTTTGCGAAATTTTAACCAAATTAAATTACCGTTTCAAAAAAGCAGGTGGATGAAAAAATTCGAAAAAGTAGCCATAAAAGAAGGCAATCCCAAATGGAAAGAATCCATATTTCGTCAAATTCCAATCGAAACCAAACCCGGCGAAATTCGCACAGATTTCACGCGAGATTACAACAGAATCTTGCACTGCACAGCATACCGAAGATTAAAACACAAAACCCAAGTGTTTTTTAGTCCAAAGGACGACACGATTTGCACACGAATCGAACACGTGAATCACGTGACCGCCGTAAGTTATACGATTTCCGAAAATCTTGGTTTAAATACCGAACTCACCAATGCCATTGCGATTGGTCACGATTTAGGACACGCTCCTTTCGGACACTCGGGCGAAAGAATTTTAAAAAAAATCGTCGAAAAGGAATTGCACGAAACGTTTTGGCACGAACGAAATTCGTTGAGGGTAATTGATAAAATAGAGCTTTTGGAAAATGCGAATGCCAAACTTTTGAATTTGAATCTCACGTACGCTGTGCGAGACGGGATTGTTTCGCATTGTGGCGAAGTTGATGAACGTTCAATCATTCCGAGAGGTGAAAGTATCGAACTCTACGAAATCCTCAAACCCGGAAGCCTTCCGCCCTACACTTGGGAAGGCTGTGTGGTAAAAATTTCCGACAAAATTTCTTACCTTGGACGAGATATTGAAGATGCGTTACGAATGAATATTCTCAATGACGAGCAACTTTCGGAATTTCGCGATATTCTTGGACATACGAGGATTAAACATCTCAACAATACAACGCTAATGCACAATTTTGTGGTAGATTTGTGTGAGCACAGTTCTCCGGAAGAAGGCATCAAACTGTCCGACGAGTTTGTGTATTTAATGAATGAAGTCAAAAGATTCAACTACAAGTATATTTACAAACACACACGTTTAAACAACTATGTGAAATACGCCGAACTTATTATCAACACAGTTTACGAAACGCTGTCGGAATTATATGACGGTATTGAATCCCCTAAAAACATTGATAGATCCTCAAATATTCACCCGAAATTATCGGCTGCTTTTTTGCGTTGGTTGAAACATTATGCGTTACAAGAGCGTTGGGAAAAAGACAGTAAATTTGGCAACGAGATTTTGTATGATTTGACTAAGCGTGAGGACTATATTCAAGCAATTGTAGATTTTATTGCTTCGCTTACAGACCGCGTTGCTATTGAGTTATTTGAAGAATTAACAACATTTTAATGCCCGTCATTCCCGCGAAAGCGGGAATCCCCCATTGCAAGGGATTGCGGGTCAAGCCCGCAATGACGGCGAGATTTTGAGAAAACATGAAAAAAACAAACTACCATACCCACTGCAACTATTGCGACGGAACTGCTCCATTGCGTGACTATGTGCTTGAAGCGATTAAGCACAATTTCAAAACCATTGGATTTACAAGCCATTCGCCGATTACAGAAGACAACGGATTTAGCATCAGTCATGCAGATGTCCCGAAATATTGCGATGAGGTAAATGCTTTGAAGCGTGAATTTGACGGGAAAATTGAGATTTTGTTGAGTTTTGAATTTGAGTATATCCCCAAAATCACACGCCCAATGAAAGAGGTCGCCGAACGCTATAACCTCGATTATATTTTGGGTGCTGTACATTTGGTCGTTGGCAAAGAGCCTGTAACTTCCCCGAAAGATTTGTGGTTTACCGATGGTCCGGATATTTCGTATTTTGACAAAGGTTTTCACAAATTTTTCGACGGCGATATTCGCAAAGCTGCCAAGGCATTTTATCATCAGACTAATCTTATGCTCGAAACGGAAACCCCTGATATTATTGGGCATTTCGACAAAATTAAGATGAACAGCAAAGGACGACTTTTCCAAGAAGATGAAAAGTGGTACACCGATTTGGTGGATGAAACAATCGATTTAATCAAGGAGAAAAACGTGATCGTTGAAGTCAACACAAGAGCGATTTACAAACAACGCCACAGCGACTATTTTCCTTCTCTTGATATTATAAAACGCTTGAAAAAGCAGAACATCCCCGTCACCGTTTCCAGTGATGCACATGCTCCCTCCGACTTAAATTCGTTGTGGGAAGATACTTACAACAATCTTTTGGGATTAGGCTTTAAGCCTGCGGGAAAGCTTGGAAAAGTTGAGGTTTTACAGTAACTGCGTATATTTCTTTAGAACGGCAAATCATCTGCCTGCTCATTGGAAAATGTTACACCCTCTGTGTTTTCAACAGGTTTCGGTATTGTCGGTTCCGGTGCAGAATTCGAGTATGCCGGCATTGGGGCAGAATATCCGCTTTCATCGCCTGCCCGGTCAATACGCCACGCTCGCAATTCAGTGTACCAGCGTCCTGTGGTTTGATGTTCGCGGGATTCAACGTTGAATGACACCTTAACCATGTCGTTCATGCCAAATTTTCTAAGAATATCCACTTTGTCGCCCCAAACGCTGAAGCACGCTTTTTTGGGGTATTGATCTTTCGTTTCAATTACAAATTCTTGTTTGATCCAAGGTCCTCTTACGCCTTGCCCGGTGGCTTCGGGTAAAATCTTAATCAGTTGTCCGGTAAGTTCCATATTTTGCTTGTTTTGTTGTGTCTAAAACACATTTTCCGCAAAGATACGAAAAATAATTGACAAATCGAAAAAAAAATCGTAACTTTGTGAGTTGAAAATACAAAATAATCGTGATCAACAAACCCATAAACCCAGCAACAAGTTCTCGTTTAGACGCAATTTTAACCCATAAAATATGGGGGCTTCCGATTTTTCTCGGTGTCCTTTGGATCATGTTTCAAGCCACGTTTGTGCTTGGCTATTATCCAAAGGGATGGATTGAAGACGGATTCCATCTCTTGAACGATTGGTTGAGGTCATCAATGAGTGACGGGTGGCTTAAATCCGTACTAACAGATGGAATCATTACGGGCGTTGGAAGTGTATTGGCTTTTCTTCCAAACATATTGATTTTGTTTGCATTTATCGGCTTTATGCAAGACACCGGATATATGGCACGTGTAGCAAAAATCATGGACAAGTTGATGCACTTTATCGGGTTACACGGAAAGTCGTTTGTACCGTTGATTATGGGCTTTGGCTGCAATGTTCCGGCAATTTTAGCAACAAATATCATCGAAAACCGTCGCGATCGATTAATCACAATGTTGATTATGCCATTCATGTCGTGTGCCGCACGTTTACCGGTGTACATACTGATTGCAGGGGCATTTTTCCCGAACAATGCAGGAACGGTTATTTTTATACTTTATTTGTTTGGAATTTTAATTTCGATGCTAACGGCAGTAATTTTATCGAAAACAGTGTTCAAAAACAAAGGGGAGGTTTCGCCGATTGAACTTGTTCCGTATCGTTATCCATCGCTGAAAGCGATGTGGAATGTCATCAAAATAAATTCCGGCGAATATCTAAAAAAGATAAGCGGTGTTGTTTTGATTGCGTCTATTATTGTTTGGAGTTTGAGTTATTTTCCAAACCATACAGCCGAAACGCAAAAAGAACGCTTAGAGCAATCCTATCTCGGACAACTCGGAAAAGCAATAGAACCTATTCTCGCACCAATCGGCTTTGATTGGCGAATGGGAGTCGCTGCATTGGTGGGAATTTCCGCAAAAGAATTGGTTGTTTCGACCATGAGTATTCTGTATCTTGCCGATGCGGACTACGAAGAAAATGACCCTGTTTTTAGAGAGCGAATACTCGAAGAATTGAGTCCGTTAAGTGCTTTGGCTTTTCTCATTTTTATATTGCTGTATTTTCCGTGTGTTGCTGTTTTTGTCGTGCTCAAAAAACAAACCGGCAAATGGCGATACCCAATTTTTTTAACGCTCTACACCACATCTGTGGCGTGGCTTGTGGCGTTTGCCGTGTATCAAATCGGAAGGCTCTTTGGGTTATAAAATTGGCGAAAATTCGTAGGGGCAGGGCAAGTAACTATTTGCTTCTACATGCGTACCCTATCGACCGCTCGGATGATTGAAAACAGGCGGTGTTCTGTCCCTTCGGTTTTGCATTTGCCATGGAGGGCATGGAAGCGCTTGATGTCTCTGGGTTGGCTGTGCAGTTCTTTCGCGTGGTTCACCACGAGAAGCGTGTGGTGGAATGCGATAATGTATTCCCACAGAAAAATTTATGAGATTGCGAGTAAGTATTCTTTCCAAGCCTTCTAATTCTATTTCAGACTCAGACCACGCCCACAGTTTAGCGGAAAGATTATATCTTCTCGCATATTCCAATTGCACATTTAATTTTAAGTTTGGTATGATTTCATAATTCAATCTACCACCAACCTTTGCAATCCGATGTATGATAACTATGTCTGCAAAATCAAACCAATTGCGACTCAAATCGTCCAATAATGTATGTAGGAAGTATAAATCAACACTTGTTCTTTGAGAGAGATTTTGTGTGCGGACGTATCCTAAATATGCACGGGTACCGGACAGTCGCCCGAAGCCGGATCCGGATCCGGGGGTAGAAAGTGCTTCTCCTTCAAATCTAATCCGATCGTTGTCGGTTATTCTGAAATTTATCCCAAGGCCCCCCATCATAATATCTGCAAATCTTGGCGTATAGTGTTCTCCGCCACTTTCCCATTGGTGTTCTCCCTGCCAATTAGTAAATTCCCATCCGTATGCCCCTCTTTCTCTGAATAATTGCACGTATGCACCTAACTTGAAAAAAGGCTCAAACCGCCAAAGTCTTGTGGATAATTCTGCATTGACACCTGTTCGTATGTTTACGAATGGGAATTCGGCTGATATAACTCTATATGCCCGTTGTGCCGTTGCTTTTTCGGCGGTTGCAAACAGGGTTACGATAGTTAGTGTAACAATGATTTTTTTCATAAGTTTGTATTTGGGTATAAATTGTGAGTGCGGGGATTACGAGACATTATTTTACCATCGCCGACCACGGCTCGACCGTCTGTTTTGATTGAAGTAATAGTTGGCACCAAGAAAAAACATGGGGTCATTGCTCGATTGAAGGTTTCCTATTATAGGTATAGCACCTTTAACCCCCAATTGTATAGAAAAAGATTGATTCCAGTTGAAGCCCAAACCTGTTGCTCCGTAAAGCCCCCCGCTGACACCGTTAAAATTGTAATAGACATCATACCCAAGTGGATTTCCCCACGGATCAAAATTTCTACGTTCCTGTCCTGTTGACCAAAGAGCTCCAAATCCGATATTTGTAAATATATAAAGCCTGCTATTTTCCCATACCCAATTTTGCCACCACCAGTGCCTGTTGTAAACAGTACCCAAAAAGGTTTGTCGGCGTTGCCTCTCCCAAGAGCGATCATCCAACGCAAAATTTTCGTAACTGTGGCGTAACGCCAAACTCAACGCCCGGCGATTGTTGAACGTATATGTTGCATTCAAACCAAGCCAGTAATCAAGTCCGGGTTGGCTCCATGAAGGCAGTAGAAACCCTTGCACACCCACAGAATATCCCGAGAAGTCGGTGTTGTTTCGGTTTCTTTGAGCATGTAAAGATAAGGTCGATAAAAGCAGTGTGAGAAGTAAGATTTTTTTCATGATAATTGATATTTGGTTTTTGTTGTTAATTTTGTCCTTTAAGCCTTAATTTTTGAACAAAAAAAAACGGACTTAAATATCCGCATCAAAGGTTTTCGACGACCTGCAACTAAGAATAAGAAAGCCCGCAATTTGCAGGCGTTTCTATCTTTTTAGTTGCTGTAAGTGTCGAAATTTTTGATGCAAGATTAGCAAACGCTGTTTTATGTAATGTTTTCCGCGTATTATCTACGCCGTTTTTTTCATAGTTGTGTATTTTAGATTTTTGTATTATGTTCTGCTAAAAGTTTTTCGACTTCGGATTTTAGGCTTGGAAGGTGGTTAATTACGATACCCCAAATCATGGCATTATTTACGGCATCATACGCATGTGCAACACGATTTCGAGTGGCTATGATTTGGTTAATGTGAGCAATTTCAATATTCGAGTCAACACCTCTAATTCGATTAATAGCCTCGCCAATAATCATAATCTCACGTTCTACCGAACGCCTTGTTTTCTTGTCGGATTCGTATGCTTCAAAAACACGAACATCGCCAATAAAATCATCTATAGATTGAATCGAAACTAAAATGTCATAAAGCCATTTTTGTACTTCAAGACTCATAAATCGGCGTTTTTGTTTGATCTATAGATTGAATAAAATAGGGATTTTGAATTGTTTCTTCCGAAACAAGATCGACGTTTCTACGCAACAATTTTGAAAGTTCAGTTTCCAGCGAAAAATAATTATCTACATAATTGTTGAAATAGCGCTCATTGAATGCAATAATCATATCTACGTCACTTTCATCGTTGAAATCCTCTGTACACACCGAACCAAAAACAAAAGCACGCTTCACATTATGTTTCTGCAAAATGTGCTGAATTGAGGCAATATTGTTTTGAATAAGCGGTGTCACGACCTATTTTTTCGCAAAGTTACAATTTTTTCTTGAGATAACCAAATTTTTACTCCTCAATTTCGTACTGAACTGGTTTTGGATTTTTGAATAAATTCAACTGATTTTCGGAAATATCGTCGTTAATCGTTGTAATTCGGTCTTTCAAATATTCACGTAAAGCGGATTTTATCAATCGTCCCTGCGTGGTGCCGTCTTTTTTGCAAACCTTTGCCAATAGCGTGTTTTCAGCACCCGATAAAGTAATGCTGTATTTTACGCTTTTGGGCTTCTTTTTCTTTTTGGCAGTTTTTTTTGCCACTTTTTTCGGCTTGACTTTCAATAACTCCATGCTCAAATATCCAAAAAATTTCAACAAAGTTACAATTTTTTTTCGAATTTTGGAAATTTTTTCGTAATTTTGTTGATTACTATCGCAAAAATAGCGACTTGAAAATGACTTTTGAACAAATCATACAAAATCTTCAAAACAAGGTTTATCATCCGATTTACTTGCTGCACGGCGAGGAATCGTATTTTATCGATGAAATCTCGGATTATATTGAAGCCAACGTTTTGGACGAAATGGAGCGTGAGTTTAATCTTACCATTCTTTACGGTCGTGACTGCACGACGGATGCAATTGTGAGTGCTGCGAAGCGTTATCCGATGATGGCAAGTCATCAAGTGATTATTGTCAAAGAAGCACAAGATGTTCCCAAGCTCGAAGAGCTTGCTGGGTATATTGAAAAGGCTGTTCCTACAACAATTTTAGTGTTGGCACACAAAACAAAAAAAGTAGATTCGCGAAAAATATTTTTCAAACGTGCAGATAAATTCGGTGTAACGTTTGAAGCCAAAAAACTCTACGACAGTCAAATCCCTGCCTGGGTCAAAGAATTTATTGCCAAAAAGGGCTACACAATTGACCAAAAATCATGCAGTTTATTGGTCGAATATCTGGGCGGAGATTTGAGCAAAATCGCTAACGAATTGGAAAAATTGATGCTGAATATTCCGGAAAAATCTATGATTACGCCCGAAATTATCGAAAAGTATATTGGCATCAGCAAAGATTACAACGTCTTTGAATTGAACAAAGCATTGGCAGCAAAAAATATCTTGAAAGCGAATCAAATCATCACGCATTTTGCGTTAAATCCGAAAGAAAATCCAATTCAAAAAGTGATTCCAATCGTGTTTAGTTTTTTTCTGAAATTACTGCTGTACCAAACTAATGTGCAAAAGGCTAATCCCTCAGAGTTGAAGGCTATTGTCGGCACACCGTTTCTACAAGAATTTGAGAGTGCTGCTCGACAGTTCCCTGTTCGGAAAACTGCCATGATAATTAGTTATCTTCGCGAATACGATGTAAAATCCAAAGGCGTAGATAGCACATCATCCGTAGATGGTGGCGATTTGTTGAAAGAATTAGTATTTAAGATTTTGCATTAACCTATATAACCATGAATACCGAAAATCCCGAAATTTTAAATCCACGCCACGGTTGGATCGAAGTTGTCTGCGGCTCCATGTTTTCAGGCAAAACCGAAGAGTTGATCCGCCGTATCAATCGCGCACGCATCGCCAAGCAAACGGTTGAAATTTTCAAACCTGCCGTAGATACTCGATACGCCGAAGAAGAAGTCGTTTCTCACGACGATAGAGCTGTCAAATCAACACCGGTTGACGCAGCAGAAAGTATTCTGCTTTTCGTTAGTGAAAGAGCAAATGTAGTGGGTATCGACGAAGCACAATTTTTTGGAGACGAGTTGGTAGATGTTTGTACAATTCTTGCCAATCGTGGAATTCGAGTGATTATTGCAGGCTTGGATATGGATTATTTGGGGCAGCCTTTTGGTCCGATGCCCAAACTCATGGCAATTGCCGAATACGTAACGAAAGTTCACGCTATTTGTATGCAGTGCGGAAATCCGGCATTATTCTCGCATCGCACTGCCGACAACGACAAATTAGTCATGCTTGGCGAAACGGAAAGTTATCAGCCGTTATGCCGAGTATGCTACAATCAAGCAACGGTGTAAATTCAGATAAGCAGGCCAAAAATTACGCAACAATACGCGTTCCGCACGTTGGATTTCCGAGTTGTCCGGCTTCCGTAATCACACATTCTTTTCCACCGTTTTCAACGAAATAAATGCCTGCACGCACTTTTGGAGCCATGGAACCTTCGGTAAAATGACCTTCTTCCAAATACTGCTTGGCTTCCGCAACGGTAATCACATCAAGGGCTTTCTCGTTTTCTTTTCTGAAGTTGAGATACACTTTTGGAACATCCGTCAAAATATAAAATTCGTCTGCTTTCATTTCAACTGCTGCCAAAGCTGATGCCAAGTCCTTGTCAATAACTGCTTCTACACCTTTCAAATCATTTGCAGTTTTCACAACCGGAATACCGCCACCACCGCAAGTAATCACAACATAACCGTTTTTTGCCAACTGTTCCACTACATCAACATTCGTGATGTGAAGAGGAGTCGGTGATGCAACCACTTTTCGCCAGCCGTTGCCTTTCGGATCTTCGGCAAAAACTGCACCGGTTTCGGCACTATACTTGTCCGCTTCCTCCTTTGTGTAGTAAGGTCCAACAGGTTTTGTAAGGTTTGCAAAAGCTGGATCGTTTTCGTCAACCACAACCTGCGTAACGAGCGTAATCACATTCTTTTTCACACCTTCTTTGGCAAAAATTTTCCGAAATGCCATTTCAATCAAATAGCCGATAGAACCTTGTGTTTCCGCTACGCACAAGTCCAACGGCATCGCTTCGATGTCGTACATTTTTTTGCCTGCTTCGTGTTGAAGCATCACATTGCCCACTTGCGGGCCGTTTCCGTGACCAATCACAAGGTTGTAATCACGTTTGTAAAGTTCGCTGAGCGACAAACATGTATCCATCACATTTTGCATTTGTTCTTGATAAGTTCCTTTTTGTCCGCCACGAAGCAGAGCATTTCCGCCAAAGGCGACCATTGCGAGTTTTTTCATAGATTTTTTGTTTCACAGGGCGTTGCCCTGCGTTAATTTATATTATGCCCTTCGGGGCTTTGAGTTAATTAAAAGTTTCGTTTTTTAGGGCGTTGGGTAGGAATTTGGCTATATCGCCATTATGGCGTAAGACTTCACGGACGACACTTGATGAAATATGGCTGTACGCAAGTTCTGTAAGCATAAACAATGTCTCAAGATTGGGTGATAAATCTTTGTTGAATGAGGCAATGTCACGTTCGAATTCAAAGTCGGTGGCATTTCTCAAACCTCGCAACAAGAAATTAGCGTTGTGTTTTTTGCAGAAATCTACGGTTAGTCCTTCGTAGGTTTCTACTATAATTTTGGGAGTATCCGCAAACGTTTTTTTGATGAAATCCATACGTTGTTCGATTGAGAACAGATTTCTTTTATCAGCGTTATGCCCTATCGCGACAATGATTTTATCGAACAGCGGCAACGCACGTCGTACGATGTTTTCGTGTCCTTTCGTAATCGGGTCAAACGATCCTGGAAAAATGGCTATGTTTTTCATCTGTTCTTTTCTGCAAAGATACGAAAAAAAAACGAGACAGCACTATTTGTATTGGACAACATCCTCGTTAAAAAACACCAACTCAACTCCGGCATCAGCAAACATTTTTTCCGATTCCGCTCCGGCGTGATACTTGAATTCGCACACCACTCGCTCGATTCCGCAGTTGATGATGAGCATTGCACACACACGGCAAGGCGTCATTTTACAATACAATGTTCCACCGTCCAATGCGATGCCACGTCGTGCTGCTTGGCAGATTGCATTTTGCTCGGCATGAACGGTTCTTACGCAATGTTCGGTAATATTGCCGTCTTCGTGGATTACTTTCTTCATTAAATGTCCGACTTCATCACAATGCGGCAAACCTTTTGGCGAGCCAACATAGCCCGTAACTAACAACTGGCGATCTCGCACAATTACGCATCCGCTTCGTCCTCTGTTGCATGTGGCACGCTCTGCAACAGATCGTGTCAATCCCATAAAATATTCGTCCCAGCCCGGACGTGTGTTTGTTGTTTCCATCTTATTTTTTTGTCGTCATTGCGGACTTGTTCCACAATCCCCTTGCTATGGGGGATTCCCGCCTTTGCGGAAATGACGGGATTAAAAAAAGGGCAAGCTACTTACATCGCACCGCTACAACCACCGACCCTTGCTGCCTTCCGACCCTGGGGGAATAAGTAGGAGCTGGTCGTCTAAGACTTACCCCGACTGCAAAGATACAAAA
>WQWI01000016.1 GCA_009785425.1 Bacteroidales bacterium
AAAGAAGTTTTGGATAGTATGGTTGAAAAATTGCACAACGGTTGGTTTCCGGATGATCCTTGTGCAAAAGAAAAAACATACAGCGGAATTGATACGCAACTTTGGTTTTTTTGGGCGTTGCAACAATACGCTTATCAAACCAAAACGCAAAATAAAATTTGGAAAGAATATGGAAATGCGATGGTATCCATATTAAACATGTACAAGCACGGTTCGCATTATCATGTTCACATGCTTCCAAACGGGTCGATTTACGGTGGCGATGAAAGGCAAGCCCTCACTTGGATGAACGCCACACCGGAAGGTATCGCCGTCACGCCCCGAAATGGCTTTGCTGTTGAGGTAAACGCGCTTTGGTACAACGCCGTGATGTTTGCTGTTGAAGTGGCAAAACTAGCTAAAGACACTAAATTTGTGGACGAGTGGGAGCCGTTGATGCAAAACTTTCCGAGTGTTTTCAAAAATTTGTTTTGGGATAAACAAAGAGGATATTTAGCCGATTGTGTGAATGGCGAGCATAAAGATTTTTCGGTGCGACCTAATCAAGTTCTCGCAACAGCACTCCCTTATTCGCCAATCAGCGAAAAAATTTCGCAGTTGATTTTGGAAAAAGTTCGTCAGGAGTTGCTTACCCCTCGCGGACTTCGAACGCTTTCGCCCAAAGATAAAAACTACAAATCTGTTTACGAGGGTAGCCAATTCCAGCGTGATATGGCGTATCATCAAGGAACAGTTTGGGTTTGGCTGTTGCAATTTTTTGTAGAAGGATATATTAAGGTGTATGACAAATCGAAATTAGATTTTATCGAAAAATTATATCACGGATTTGAGCAAACGATTTCGGAGTATTGCATTGGCACTATTGCCGAAATTTATGACGGCGATCCGCCGCATCGTCCGAAAGGTGCAATTTCACAAGCATGGAGCGTTGCCGCTTTGTTGAGAATTAACCAGATTATGTCTCGACTCCGCTCGACAACCGAAGTCACATCCTCAAAAACAAAAAGCAAGAAATGAAAGTTCTAATGTTTGGTTGGGAGTTTCCTCCGCACATCACAGGAGGTTTAGGCACGGCAAGCTACGGGCTCGCTAAAGGTTTGCTCAAGCAGGGTGTGGAAGTTGTTTTTGTCGTCCCGAAAGCCTATGGCGACGAAGATCAAACTGTGGCAAAAATTGTGAACGCAAGCGATATCGAAATTGATTATCGAAATACGATTTATCAAACGTATTGGCGAAATTTGACATATATTGAAGTTGGTTCAAATCTTGTGCCGTATATGGGTTTTGAGGATTATTTGCGATTGGAAAGTAAGTCCGAATCCGAAACAGAGCATATAGATGCAGATATGTTTTACAAACGTAAATTTTCGTTTTCCGGAAAATATCAAAGCAATTTGATGGACGAAGTGAAGCAGTATGCAATGGTTGCATGCACAATCGCACAACAGTACGATCACGATTTAATCCACGCACACGACTGGCTCTGTTATGAAGCCGGAATCGCTGCAAAAGCCGCTTCCGGAAAACCTTTGGTGATTCATGTTCATGCCACGGAATTCGACCGTTCGGGAGAAAATGTCAATCAAGTTGTTTACGATATTGAACGCAGGGGAATGCTTGCCGCCGACAAAATTATGACGGTTAGCAATCTCACGCGACAAATTGTGATCGAACGCTACGGCATTGATCCGAAAAAAGTTCACACGGTTTACAACGCTGTTGAGCCAATCGAAAACAAAAAACAAATTGTTGTAAGCAAAAATTTCAAAGAAAAAGTCGTTACTTTTTTGGGACGTATTACATTCCAAAAAGGTCCGGAGTATTTTGTCGAAGCCGCACATCGTGTTCTACAGAAAGATGACAACGTTCGTTTTGTAATGGCAGGCTCAGGCGATTTGTTGAACAAGGCTGTTCGACGTGTTGCGGAATTGGGAATTGGCACTAAATTTCATTTCACTGGTTTTTTGAAAGGATTAGATGTCGATCGCATGTTTATGATGAGCGATGTGTATGTGATGCCGTCTATTTCCGAACCGTTCGGCATTTCTCCTCTTGAAGCGATGCGGGCGCATGTTCCTGTTGTGATTTCAAACCAGTCGGGCTGTTCAGAGATTTTGCATTATGCTTTGAAAGTAGATTTTTGGGACATTGATGCTATGGCAAACTCTATTTATGCACTTTTACATTATGACACTTTACATAAATTATTCAGCGAAAAAGGTGCGGAAGAAGTAGATAGTCTCAAGTGGGAAAACGCAGCTTTGAACAATATAAAAATCTACAAAAAAGCTCTAACCCTAAAATAATCCTCGCCATGAATGCCTTGTGTTTTTACTTCCAAGTACACCAACCGCTAAGACTGCGAAACTATCGTTTCTTTGAAATGGGAGCAGTGCACAATTATTACGATGATTATCAAAATCAATATTTGGTAAATCGTATCGCCGATCGTTGCTATATTCCGATGAATAACTTGTTGCTGGAATTGATCAAAAAACACGGAAAAAAGTTCAGTGTAAGTTTGTCGATTTCGGGTGTTGCGTTAGATCAGTTTGAGTGGTATGCTCCGCATGTTTTGGAGAGTTTCAAAGCATTGGCAAAAACCGGACAAGTTGAATTTATTGCCGAAACATACTACCATTCATTGGCGTCGTTAAGCGACAGTTCAGAATTTGAAAAACAAGTAAAAAAGCATAGCGAACGCATCAAAAAATTATTTGGAAAAAAACCAACCACATTCCGAAATACTGAACTGATTTATTCCGACCAAATCGGCGCAAGGGTTGCCAAGCTTGGCTTTAACACTATGATTACGGAAGGTGCAAAACATATTTTGGGATGGAAATCTCCAAATTATTTATATTGCAATGCTATTAATCCGAAATTAAATGTTTTGCTGAGAAATTATCAGTTGAGCGATGATATTGCGTTTCGTTTTTCGGATCAACAATGGAAAGGTTGGCCACTCACAACTGAGAAATACGTGGATTGGATATTAGAACTCGGCGAAAAAGAAGAAGTTGTCAACATCTTTTTAGACTATGAAACTTTCGGCGAACACCAATTGAAAGAAACCGGAATTTTTGATTTTTTCAAAGCATTGCCAAGTCAAATTTTCAAACGTTCGAATTTCGAATTTTCAACACCCTCAAAAATCAGCAAAGCCTTAAAACCTGTGGCTCCTGTGCATGTTCCGTTTCCTATTTCATGGGCAGACGAAGAGCGTGATTTGACCGCTTGGCTCGGTAATGAATTGCAAAACGAAGCTTTTGAAAAATTATACGAACTAACACAAAAAGTCGAGAAAAATAAAAATCCGGAAATTCATAAAGATTTTGGTTTTTTACAGACGAGCGACAACCTGTATTACATGTGTACGAAATGGCTTGCAAGTGCTGATGTTCACAAGTATTTCAGCCATTACCCCTCGCCTTATGATGCATTCATAAATTACATGAATATCTTGTCGGATTTTATCATTCGTTTGGACGAAAAAACGCACAGCAGTGCATCTCAACAAAAAGCAAAAACCTCCGTAAAAGGAGACAATAATAAAACCATTAATAAACCTAATTTATCAACAAAAAAAACAAAAACAATGGAAAAAAAGAAACCCACAGCTAAAAAACCGGTTGCAAAGAAGCCTGCAGCAAAGAAACCTGCAGTTAAAGCTGCTCCTAAAACAGCGGCTAAACCTGCTGCTAAAAAGACTGTTGCTAAAAAACCGGCTGTAAAAAAAGCCGTTGCTCCAAAAAAAGTAACTAAGCCTGCGGTTAAGAAAGCTGTTGCTAAAAAACCTGCGGTAAAAAAAGCCGTTGCTCCCAAAAAAGTAACTAAACCTGCGGTTAAGAAAGCTGTTGCTAAAAAACCTGTGGTAAAAAAAGCTGTTGCTCCCAAAAAAGTAACTAAGCCTGCAGTTAAGAAAGCTGTTGCTAAAAAACCTGTGGTAAAAAAAGCTGTTGCTCCCAAAAAAGTAACTAAGCCTGCAGTTAAAAAAGCTGTTGCTAAAAAACCAGTAGTTAAAAAAGCTGTTGCTGCCAAAAAACCTGCAGTAAAAAAAGTTGCTGCTAAAAAAACAGTGGCAAAAAAATGTGGCGTTAAGAAGAAGTAATATCACTATTATTTAGTCTTTTTTGAAAGAAGGGGCTGTCTAATTTTGAGACAGTCTCTTTTTTTTGTTTTCATTTTTTTTCGTATATTTTGTAACTTTCGTATTTTTTTGTACCTTTGCAAAAAAAAAGTGGCATTGCATAATAACAACGAGTTGATTTCGGATAAACAGTTATTTCTTGCTATAAGCAAAGGAAGTCATGAGGCATTTCGTCAATTTTTTGATATGTATAAGAAGCGCATATACGGATCTTTGTACAAAATACTTCGTTCGCATGAGGATGTGGGGGAGTTGATGCAAGTTGTTTTTATAAAAATTTGGGAAAATAGAACTACGAAAAACCCTGATCTTTCGCTTGATGCGTGGGTGTTTAAAATTGCTAAAAACTGTGCTCTCAATATGCTACAGCAAAGAGCTCGCAAATTACTTTTCGAAAAACAAATAATTGATAATTTCGAACTAAGCGAAGATGGCGAGACGCCTATAATTGATAAAGATTTGAAACAATACCTCAACGATTTGATAGCTGACATTCCGGAACGTAGACGAGAAATTTTCAAACTGCGTTACGAAAAACAGCTCTCCTACAAAGAAATTGCCGAACAACTTGGCATTTCAGAAAATACGGTGCACACTCAAATCAGCCGCTCTCTAAACTACCTTCGCGAACAACTTGGAAAAGAACTTTTGGCTGTGATGCTTCCACTAATTATTTTTTTTGAACTTTAAAAGTTTGATTTTCCGCCATTTTAGCTTATTGTTGTGATTTTTTTTATTTCTCCTGTCACCGAAAGGGGCAGTTTGTTTGTCTTACTTATGTGGGGACGATGATAAACAAGCAATGAAATATGTATTGAAATGACGACAGAGAACGAAAAAGAACTATTTACTCTTCTTGATGAATTTTGTGATCCAAATGCACAACTATCAATAAAAAAACTGCATCGGATTGATTTTCTTCTCCGCAGCAAACGTGGAGATGAATGCGTTACCCAATTAATGCAACAAGGATGGAAAGAAGAATCGGAGGATTTTGGCAAGGAAAACTACGAGCGTATTTTCGCTCGCGTGAAGCAACACATAGAAGCAAGTCAAAGCAAACGATTGTCGTTTATGCAGTTTTTCTATCGTTGTGCCGCAGTCCTATTGCTCCCATTGCTGGGACTTTCCGCCTATTTCATAGTACAGGCAATTAACTCAGACCGTCATATACACACAGAAATAGTAAAGATTGTAGAACTACAAGAAACGCAGTCGAGAATTACATTGGCAGACGGCAGTACTGTAACACTAAAAGATGGTAGCCGATTGATTAAAAAAAACAATTTCAGCGGAAACACACGAGAAATTGCGTTGGAGGGCGAGGCTTTTTTTGATATTGCACACAATCCCGACATGCCGTTTATCATTCATACCGGAAATGTCAGAACCACCGTACTTGGGACTGCTTTTTCCATCAAGGCAGTGCCCAGCGAAACCTCAATTACGGTAACGGTTGTAGAAGGAAAAGTGAGAGTGGAAGACGGATCAAGATTACTCGCTATCTTGGGGGCTGACCAACAATTTATCCACGGCATCGAATCTGAACACCTGCAAGAAATGGCTGTGGAAGAAGCTGTAGAGGAAGAGGTAAATAGAATATCGCACGAATTGATTTTCAGCAATATGCCTTTTGGCGATATTGTACAATATCTTGCCGTTAGACATGGTGTTAGTATTGTGATTAAAAATGAAGAGTTAAAGCAACAACGCATTCATGTTTTGTTGGACAACCGCAATTCGATTGATGCACTGCTGAAACTCTTGTGTGCTTCGCAACACGCCACGTTCACAATTGAAGAAGGTACATACGTGATAAGAAGTATGAGATAGCGAAACAAACATTAACCCAAAATACGAAAAACTATGAAACAAAATTACAAAAACGCACTTGTTGCATTGTGTAGTATTTTTTTCCTCGCTCCTCTGTGGATAAATACAGTACAAGCTCAAGCAAGCGGCAACATTCGGACTCAAACAGTTACAATCGGTTTTGCAAATGAGCCATTAAGAGACGCACTGTTTGCTTTAGGAAGAGCCACCGGATTCCAGTTGGTATTTCCAGGCACATCAGTAGCAGATGTAACTAGACTTGTAGATCTACCCACAGCAGAACGCAGTGTGGAAACCACCTTGAACCTCCTATTGCAGGGGACAAATCTTGAGTTTCAAATGCAAGGGGATAACATTGTGTTTTCTGAAAGAAATGTAGCAACAGCAACAATACAGCAGGAGCGACATCATAGAGTAGTTGTAGGAAGAGTAATTGATGATGGCACGAACGAACCTCTCCCGTTTGTTACCGTTGCTTTGCAAGGAACAACAACCGGTACGGTTACCTCTGTGAATGGTGATTTCACAATTGGTATTCCTTCGATTGATGCAGTATTGGTATTTTCGTTTTTGGGCTACGAAACCATTGAAGTCCCTGCCACTCAAGCTCAAAATGTAAGAATGAGGTTAGCGGCGACAATGCTTGATGTTACAGAGATCATCTCAACCGGTTATCAACAACTTTCCAGAGAACGTATGACAGGATCGTTCGCTATGATTACCTATGCTCAAATTCAGGACAGGATGCAACCAACTTTAGCATCAATGATCGAAGGTCTTGCTCCGGGTGTGGTCGTAACGCCGGCAGGGCTTATCGAAGTTCGAGGGATATCTACGGTTATGACCAATACACAGCCACTTATTGTAGTAGATGGTTTTCCTCTCATTGGAGTTGACGCAGATCTTAATTCCATAAACCCAAACAACATTGAAAGCATCGTTTTCCTGAAATGTGCCGTAGCGGCCTCTATTTATGGGTCGCGCTCTTCGAATGGTGTTATCGTAATCACGACTAAAACAGGAAGTGGACGTATAGCCGGAGGAAGAGATTTTAGTATTAGTTATAGAAACTCATTCGGAATAGCGATGAAGCCGGATCTGAGCTTGATGAACTTTGCAAGTGTATCCGCCTTTATGGATGCCGAATATGATCTCTTTCTGCAAAATCCGGTTGCACCCTTTAATGCGTTCAATAATTACACGAGGCTTAATGAATTTACTTTTCTTTTAATGGCAAGAAACCAGGGGTTGATGAGCGAGGAAGAAGCTGACCGAAGAATTGCCGAGCTTAGGGGGAATAACGCATTGCAACAAATCAACGACTATTTATTTCAACGAAGAATTTCGCAGGAGCATAATTTATCAATCCACAGTCGTTCAAGTGTGAACCATTTCGGAGCTTCGATCCGTTACTTACGACAAAGGGGGGATGTTATTACCTTCGAAAACGAACGCATAACAGCAGACATCAATAATGCGTGGATGCCAAGAGATTGGATAACAGTAAGAACAATTGCCAATATTAATTTCACAACGTTTGATAATCCCGGTACGGGCTGGCATTTTACGGACTTGTTGAACTTGACACCTGTGGGCACAGGTGGTCCCGGTAATGCCGGTTGGGTTGACCCTTACACCAATATGTTTGACGCTAATGGAAATCCGCTGCCTTGGTTTGCCGCTGCACAACGCAGGCAAGCAACGTACGATATGTTTCCCGGTATGAGGCCTGTTTTGTTTCATCCGTTGGAAGATGTACACGAGATGCGAAATTTTGGCAATAACTTGACGGTTCGCTTGGGCGGAAGTGCAGAGGTAAGGTTTACTGATTTCCTTTCAGGGAGTGTTGGTGGAACTTGGATCAGGGGTGCGAGTATGAATCGCACGTTTTGGAGTGAAGATTCCTACCGTATGCGATTGAGTTTTAACGATGGAACATCTCGAACAAATCCGGTGGTACGCCATGTTCCGGCCGGAGGCAGGCTAGATGAAAGTAGAGGTACGGCGAACAATTGGGTTTTCCGTACGCAGATAAACTATCAACAGAATTTTAACAATTTCCGTCACAGACTAACCGGTTTTGCTGCAGCAGAAGTGATGCAAGAAACCAACGAGGCTGTTACTATGCCTACACGTTTTGGATTCGACCCGAGGTCGGCAACATTTAATGCGGGTTTCAATCTTCTCAACATGCAACAAAACGTCAACGCTATTCAACAAGATATGTTGTTTGCTCGATCTGCGCCTCTTTTAGGAGGACACATGGGACTACCCTATGCGGTACGCGACCAAAGAAGAGTATCATGGATGGGTAACTTCTCTTACGAATTTGACAATACCTATATCATTAGCGGTAGTGTTCGCTGGGAGTTGAGTAATTTTTACGGAACCGCCCGCGAATACCGCTACAGACCAACATGGTCGATTGGAGGCACCTACAAAATGATCAATAAGCCTTACATGGCACCATTGCGAGATATTTTTGATCGTTTCAATGTTAGAGCAACATTTGGAGTATTGGGTAGCGATGTATTGAACTTTTTGCCTTACCTCGTGTTACTTCCCGGTGCTCACCAAGTGGTGACAGGCGGAATTTCAAACTCTATTTCAGCGTGGCCAAATCCAAGACTTCGCTACGAAAGAAAGAGGAACCTAAATTTTGGGTTAGATATGAGCATGTTTAGACACAGGCTTGACCTTACGATAGACTTATACCACAACCATAGTTACGACTTGATTGCTCAAGAACCTGCCGACCCAACTACAGGCTTGGTTAACACAACGCTGAATGCAGGAGAACTAAGAAACAGAGGCATTGAAGTGAGTGCTCGTGCACATGTCGTTCGGACTAACAATTTCCAATGGACGACCTCACCGGTTGTGAGTTACAACCGTACTCAAGTTCTTAGATGGGATGTTACACGTGCCTTTATGGGTTCTATGACAGGGAATCCGATAATGCTCACAGGTCACACTGCCGATGCTTTCTTTGGACCACGTTTTGCAGGACTAAACGAATTTGGGCTTGCGATGTGGTACCTCAGAGAGCCTGAACGTCATCGAGACGACGACGGTACCTATAGATACATCTATACTGTAAATACCTCAGGACTAGACGCTAGAGGTCCTGATAATGCATTTTATCAAGGAACATCTCGTCCGCCGTTACATTTAGCGTGGACGAACTCTTTCCGCTTTTTTAGAAATTGGGAAGCATCGTTTATGTTTGTTGGTAGTTTTGGAGCAGTATATCGCAGACAGGCATTCCAAGGCAATGTGGCTACTATGAATCACAGAACGCTTGCTTATCGTTGGAGACAACCCGGCGACGAAGACCACACCATTTATCCCGTATTGTTAGCCGCAGGACAAAACGACTGGTGGCAGTTTCCAAATGCTGATGTGTTGATTACAAGTGCAAACTTTGTTAGACTTAGACATTTAACCATATCTTACAATTTGCCGGCAAACTTGGTCAGGCGAATTGGTTTGAGTAATGTAAGAATTGATGTATCAGGACGAAACCTACTCACATTCAAGCATAGAGATGCTGATATTGATCCGGAAACCAGGCAAGTTCCTGCGACCCTCAGAACGATGATGACAACAACAGTAACACCTCGCCAATTACCAATAACTCCTGAGTTTTTCTTCGGTGTTCAAATTAACCTATAAAAACATACTATCATGAAAAAGATTTTATATATCATTACAGTTGCTGCATTTGTAGCGTTTGCAGCATTTGGTTTTACATCGTGTGAACGTTGGTTGGATGAACCTCCCTCAGGACATACGATTCCCGTAGAGGGTGATGTGGAAGCTTTCAATAGACTGCTAAACAACCTACAGAGCATTGATTTTATTTTTATGGATAACAATCGCATCAGCCCGCTGGCTTTTTTGTCCGACTATGGATACATATCGGATATTCAGCTCCGCTTGGACTGGTTAGCTGGTGGCGCGGCCGCGAGACACATTCGTGCACATCTCTTTATGATGCCCTATGAAAATCCAAATTTGATTGACTATTTTTGGAACTGGGGCTTCTTCCGTGGCAATTCGTTTTTTAACGTGGTTATTGACGGTGTGAATGATGTAAGAACTCCGGAAACAGAAGAACTCGCAAAAACAGTTATAGCACAAGCCACTGTGGCTCGTGCTTGGAATTTCTTTAATGCTGCGTTGATTTATGGACCGGCTTTTAACCCTAATGGTGACAATTCAACAAGGATAATACCTTTACGCACGCAAAGCTCTCCAACAGCACCTATGGTTGATCTTTCAACTACACAGGAGGTTTTCGATTTTGTATTGGCAGAAATCTATGAAGTTTTGCCCGATATGCCGGCAAATATTGCAACAAATGCCCGCTTTGGGAGAGTATCTACTTATACATTACTTGGCGAAATTCATCTATGGAAACGCGAATGGGCTACCGCTCTCTATTATTTTGACAACGCGGTGGAATTAGCGGCCCAACAGAGAGGTGGTATGCAGAACTTGTTCTACGACATGAATCTTTGGGAATGGGCTATTCCTGCCCAAATAGAGGCTAATCCGGATTTGAGACTTAATATGGCAGTCAACCAACCTCAGACTGCGTATCAACTCAATGATACGCGTCACCGAGAAATTTTATTGTTCCGCAATGCTGCGGGCGGAGGAGCAGGACCCACTATGATGTATCCTTCGAACGAGTTTATCGCTCTGTTCGACTCAACGACCGACCTGCGTAGAGAGTTCTTCTTCTTTGAAAACCCAGGAAGAGTTGGTACGCACGAAGGGGTTGCATTTAACGATGGCAGAAGAATGGTAAATCGTCAAGCTAAGAAAGTAAGAACAGCCGGCTACTGCTTCCCCGAGTTGTTGCTCATGCGTGCTGAAGCCCGTGCAAGGACAGGTGATTTGGGTGGTGCATTAGACGATCTGAATTTTTTACGACAGTTTAGACACATTACAGGAACACCACCATTAAGCATTTTAGGATTTGATGACATTATGCAAGAAATTATCAACGAGCGAAGAAGAGAATTGAATGCTCTTGGTCACAAACGTGCTCTTGACATGAAACGTTTGGCATTGGATGTTGGCAGACCTTGGAGTATGCAAACCTTCACACGCCGAGTTGGTAATCAGTATTTCACAGGAAATATCGGAGGAACAAACGATGGAGAACATTTCACACTCCGTATCAGCAATACGATATTGCTACACAACCCTCAATGGAACTATCCGAAGGACACGAGGCCTTGGAGCAATATGGTGGTAAGAGAATTAGGGTTAATAGATAATATATAGAAAAACCGATATTTTCATAATAATCGCTCATTTTCAAAAACAATGGTTGATAATTAGCGATGGTCGGGGCGAGGTAAACCCTCGCCCCTTTTTGGGAAAAACAAACATTACAAAGTTATACGCATGAAAAATTTTATTTTATATACTGTCTTTTTGCTGATTTGCTTCCCTGCAATATCGCAAAATCCACAACAAACGCAGAGGCAGACTGAGCCTCTTGAAGGCAGCGAAAAAGTTAAATTTTGGCGAAAAATGGTAGATTTACATAGCTGTTTCAAATCTGCCTATAGTTTGTCGAGAACATATCGGCTTGGTCTTGGAGTCGAGCAAAATTTTGAAACTGCTTTTCGCTACCTGAAAAAAGCGGCAGAATCGGGACACCCTCAAACCCTGTACGGTGTGGGCTTTTTTTATTACAGAGGTCTTGGAGTAGAACAAAGTTATTCTAAAGCAATTGAATACTTCAGAGCTGCTACTTCTCAGCAACACGGCATGTCAGCCTTTATGCTCGGACTTATTTACCGCAACGGTTTCGGAGTAGAGAGGGATATTGCACAGGGTAATCTATGGTTAGAAAAAGCAAAAGAACTGGGTAATAGGCAAGCTGCTATCGAACTTTTGACAGATTTGCCTGAACGCCCTTTGTACTTTGTGGAAAATAGAAGAATACCGACAGTTTTGAGAGAAAGAAAACCGGAAGCACACGAAAAAATAACACATTTTTTCGAATCTCACACAAACATTGAAGGTCGCTACACAGGGATACTTATTACTTACGACTGGAGTGGAAGATATCCGCTAAAAGAAAGCTTTCTTGATGTTACATTCCAACAAAACGGCAGCAATGTTTTGGTGAGATGGCTACAAGAAGGTGCTACCGAAGTGGTGGCTACAGCTACCTTAACCGACTACGGATTGATTTTCAATGAGGGGGCATATTATAAATACGATCATTTTCGTAGGCAACGGGCTCGCCGTTGGAACTTTGTAAAGGCAACACTCAGTCAAATCAATCAAGAAGAAGCTATGTTTTTGCACGGAAACTTGCATTTACACACTCCGGAAACCGGAAAGCCCGGGAGACCGATGTCTTTTGTTTTACAATCCAAACAGCCCCAAAATCACTTTGCCGAAAGGTTGATTTTAGATACCGAACCAAAACCGGTTCTTAGCACAGACCTTGTTTTAGTGTATCCCAATCCATTTACCGACTACTTGAACATGTCTTTCACATTAGAGCGAGGAAGCAACTGTGTAATTGAAATTTATTCAATGATTGGTAGGTTGTTGCACAGAAAAATGCTTGGTCAATTGAGCTTGGGAGTTCATCATTACCAAATAAATACAAGTTGGTACACTTCGGGGAGCTATGTTTTAAGATTGATTTGTGGGGATTGTGTATATAGCCGTATTGTTATCAAGGAAAGATAAACAGCTATGAAAAAAATACTATTATTCTGCACATTTATCGTTGGGGTTTCACTACTTTCCGAAGCGCAGGTTTTGTTGGATAGAGACACCACTACCGCCACTGTTAGTACGATAAAGTCTGAAATTGAGTTTGGCGATGACTATTATGATGTAGTGAGTTTATGGATTCAATGTCCGGAAGGTATGGTGTGGAGTCCAATACTTGAAGACTGTGTCTGGTATCTAGATCTACCGCCGACTGATATCTTTTGTCCGATATGTGGTCCTTTTTGCGTCTGTTTCGACGACGGTGGTTCCCCTCCATGTTTGTGGTGTGGTGGCTTTGACCCTTGTTGCCACTGGTGCAACATTGGAGTTTGTTGGTGGTGCTGTGGTCTTGATCCCTTGTGCCCTTTGTGTGGTAACAATCCGATTTGTTCGTGGTGTAATGATTCCGGTGACTGGTGCCCGGTCTGTAATCCTGGTGGTGGTGAACCTCCTCCTCCGAATCACACCGTTACTGTATCTGCAAACCCTGCATCCGGCGGAACAGTTTCAGGCGGAGGTATCTTTCCAAGCGGAAGCCAAGCCACGATCACGGCAACAGCTAATTTGGGTTACGAGTTTGTGACTTGGACAGGAGATGCTACTGTAAGTAGACCATCTCATACGTTTACGGTAAGCAATAATATGAGCTTTATCGCAAACTTTATACCCTGCATAGATGGCATGACAGGCAATTCAGTTCCGTTTGGAAACATGGTGTTTGCACCTCCAAATCCTGCAAGACCAAGAGGTGCTACTTTCGGAGCAGGTGTTCGTACAGATAGACAAGGCAATCCAAGAAACCATTGGGGGATTGACCTCGGAGCTCCGGTTGGCACGCCGATACGTGCAGCGCAATCGGGGACTGTAGCCAGAGTCGTATACGAACAGCCCAACAGGATAGGGGACAGTAGAAATTATCCACCTGGATATACAGGAGATAGAGATTGTGCAGGTAATCGTATCCTCATTAATATAGGGAATGGAAGACAGGCTGTATACTGGCATCTGCAAGCGGGAAATGCCATAGCTGTGAATCCTCGAACAGGTGTTCCCTTTAGAGCAGGAGATCAAGTGTTTGCTGGTGAAGTTATCGGTTATGTGGGTCTCACGGGTAATGCAAATGTATTCAACGTGCCTCATTTGCATTTTGGAGTACGAAATTTGAATACCGGTGCCTGGGTTGATCCGTTTAATTATCTGAATGCCACACAAGTAATTAGTGGTAATAATTTCAGTATATTGGTTGACTGTGCTGATTAATGTTAATAAATTGAAAATAAAATTGTTATGAAAAATCTATGTATTTTTATTGTTTTGATGTTAAGTGTAAGCATGGCTTATGCTCAAGCTTTCTACATTTCGGGACTGAGAATAGGTACGGGGGCGCTCCATACCGATGTACAAATGAGAGCTGCTTTGGGAGTGCCAACTGATTTTTTCACTTGGGGTGACGAGTTAGAGGGAGGTCGGGAGTACCAGTATCGATTTGGACCTGGAGTTTTCGATCATGATATGTTCAGATGGCAGGCAGATAAGGGTATTAACGATATTTCTTTACGGAGCAACAGGTTTACAATGGTTTTTCCTGATGGACGAACCCTTCGAGTTGGCGATAATACCAATGTGGTGAGAACAACAGGGATACTACAATTTATTCGAACTGTCAACAACGAAATCTATCACAACGCCCGATACTATCGCTGGTCACCGGGAACGGTAATGGGAGAAGTTGGCAATATTTGTATTTTCACAAATCTCAACGGAATAATAGTGGGGCTGGAGTACTCAGAATTTAATTATTTTCTGCATAGTGAGCTTTATATTCCTAACGATCCTGTGCCGCCACAATTTCAAGTTGCTGTCTCTGCGAGCCCATCCACCGGAGGGACTGTCACAGGTGGAGGCACATTTCCAACCGGTCGCCAGGTGACCATAACAGCCACTCCGAATCCGGGTTATCAATTTGTCGGATGGACGGGTAGTGCTACTGTAAATACAGCATCTCATACGTTTACCGTTAACAACACTATGAACTTTACTGCCAATTTTTTCCCACCACAACTAAGCGTATGGTCGATTGATTTTGGTCCGGAAGGTCCTACTGCTGTTTTCCATTATTCGCACGGCAACCACATACCTCAAGAGATAGTTGTTGAAGCAGGTGCAACAGAGCATGGGCCGTTTAGCACGGTGTGGAGTTTTTCTCCCGGTATGCATCCTCACCAAGTAGAAATCCCTACCCAAATACTTTTTACGTCAGGTTTCCAGAATTTTCGGTTTGTTATGGTCTTTCAAGGAGGTGCTACTGCGGCCACCAATGTGGTACAGCTACCGTTTATGCGAAATTTAGAAGATGTTGTCGAAGAAGAATAAAAATGAGAGAGTAATAAAAAAAGAGTACATTAAACACAATAAAATATCAACTCAAAACTTAAACACCATGAAAAAAACACTAATCGTAGCACTTGCAGCACTGACACTCTTTGCTTGCGAGCGAAAAACCACTTTTACCATTACCGGTACCATAGCGGATGCCGAACACGCAGAAGGAAAATACGTCCAGATGTATCAAACTATAGACGGAATGCGCGTTCTGACGGATTCTGCAAAAATTACAAATGGAGTATATACGTTTACGGGCTCCGTAGATGCACCTGTAAATGCATCCCTATCTCTCTTTGACCCGGAAAGACGCGTGTGGATTGTCCGCACAAACCTGATCCTTGAGAATGCAAAAATCAAAGCAGTTACAGACACCGACATAAGAACCAGAGTGTCAGGAACAGCAAACAACGATCGTCTTCTAGAGCTTGCGGATTCCGAATCAGCTATTGCACGAAAAGCAAACGCGATCGGACAAGAACTTCGTGATGCCCATGAAGCCGGAAACACAGCTCTCGCAGAAGCGTTAGTAGTAAGATTTCGCGAAGCATCAAACGAAACACGTGCCAAAATACAAAAACTTAGAGTAGAATTTATTAAAAACAACATCAACAATGCAGCAGGTCAAAGTCAGTTAGCAAGTGTTAGGAGCCAACTGCCGATTGACGAACTCGAAAAACTTATTGCCGGAGCAGATAGGCATAGTCGACAGACACATGAGGTGTTAGCAGTAGTAGAACGTATTGAAGCCATGAGAAAAACAGCTGTTGGGCAACCGTTTGTTGACCTTACTATGCCCGACCCTGATGGAAATATGATTTCCATTTCCGATTTTGTTGGAACCGGATATTTGATGATTGATTTTACAGGTACTTGGTGTGGACCATGTCGTGCCGGAAAACCTGCCATGATTGAAACTTTTAATAGATTTAACTCAATGGGGTTCAATATTATTGGTGTTTGGTTTGAGCAATCCCACGATGCGTGGATTAGAGGAATGGAAGCACTAAATATGCCCGATTGGCCACAAATGTCGGATATAAGAATGTGGCAAAGTGACGGTGCAAGGCTTTATGCGGTTCCTCACGTTCCCTATTCAGTACTGATCAATCCGGATGGTATCATTATTGCAAGAAGTCTTAGAGGTGATGATTTAAATGATAAATTAGAAGAGCGTCTCGGAAGATAGCGAAACACAAGATATGCACGCTGCTATTGTAATAGCAGGTTAATATTATAAATAATAAGGGGAGGGCGTGTGCATACTCTGTGTGAAATATAGTAAAAAACTTGCATAATTTCCGTTTTTTTAGTATCTTTGCTTGGTAATTCGCCGGCTGAATATGACACAAGCAAGATATTATTTGACGACCTTAGTGCTGCTTTGTACACTTTCTTCTAGTGCACAACGTACTATGTTCAGCCAATTTTATGCTGCTCCGTTGCACACAAACCCCGCTTTAGCAGGAAGCACGACATGCGGTCGATTTGCAGTCAATTATCGTAACCAATGGTCGATGATTCCGGGTGCTTCCTCAAGCGTTAGTGCTTCATACGATGAGCATTTTGATCGGTTATCCGGTGCTCTCGGATTTATTATTACGAATTTAAGAGAAGGTAGCGGTAGTTATTCAACTACAAGTGCAGGGGTTGTTTATTCTTACAGTCTTCAATTGACAAATGCTTTTTCCGTCCGAACGGCGGTTCAAGCCGGATTGATTCATCGTAGAATTGATTGGAGTAATCTAACATTTCCGGATCAGTTCGATCTATCCGGTTTCACCGGAAGACCAACAGCAGAAGACCTACCGGAAGCTCCATCCAGCAGATTTCTCGAAGATTTGTCCGTCGGTGTCGTTGGATATACGGATAATTTTTTTGCAGGTTTAGCCATACATCACCTTTCAAGACCCGATGAAGGTTTTGTGGAGATCTCAAGACTTCCCATGAGGTTTACCGCTCATGCCGGAGCTGTTTTCGATTTGCGGCGTACACGAGGACGCTTCAGAGACCCCAATACGCCAACGATTTCGCCGAATATCATTTTTCAGCAACAGGGTACAGCACGACAAATCAATTACGGGGTGTATTTCAACAATGTCATCCCTATGATGGTTTTTGGACTTTGGTATCGACAAACCATCGCATTTAACCAACCCGAATCTATAACTTTCCTAGTAGGGATAAGACATAATTCGCTCAAAATCGGATACAGTTACGACATATCTATCAATGGATTACGTCTGTTTTCCGGTGGGTCGCATGAGCTTTCTATGGCATACCTAATCTCTTGCCGAACACCAAAAGCACCAAGAAGAAGGATGTTAGTATGTCCTGCTTTTTAACAAAAATTTGTAAATATCAAAAAAAAATCGTATCTTTGTAACCAAAAAATATTAAATTATACAATGAACATTAAAAATTCTTTCAGCATTTTCGCCATCATTTTTATGGCATTTTTAATGGGATGTGCTACTCCTGAAACGTCAAGAACTACAGGTTGGAATATTAATGACCCGAGATGGGGCGGTTTTCAAGTTCTACATGGCGTTGGGCAAACTACTCCACCGGGCATGGTTTTTATCGAGGGTGGTTCGTTCATGATGGGTGCCAGTCATCAAGATTTATTGCACACATGGGACATGATCCCTCGCCGTGTGACGGTAGCTTCGTTCTACATGGACGAAACTGAAGTTAGAAACGTTGACTACAGAGAGTACATTTTTTGGTTAGAGCGGATTTTTGGAGCGGAGTTTCCTGAAGTTGTCCGTCGTGCATGGCCTGATGAATTGGCTTGGCGTAGAGTAGATGCTTATGTTGAGCATTTGGTGGAGTTTTATTTCCAGCATCCGGCTTTCAACGAATATCCGGTTGTTGGTGTAACTTGGGAACAAGCCATGGAATACAACCTTTGGCGTTCCGATCGCCATAACGAAAACCTTTTGATTCGTTTGGGTTTCCTTGAGATCGACCCTACACAGACTCCCGGCGACCACTTCAACTCTGCCGCTTTCTTAGCCGGACAGTATATTGGTGCAGTTAGACGAGGAATACCGGATATGAACCCAAATGCAACGGAAAGAGTCCGTTCTGTTCAGTTGAGAGACGGCATTTTGGCACCTAATTTCCGATTGCCTACAGAAGCCGAGTGGGAGTATGCAGCCTTAGGTTTAACCGGAAATACATTCGATGAGCGAATTATTGAGCGTCGTATTTTCCCGTGGGACGGACATAGTGTCCGTAGGACCGACCCAAGACACATGGGACAAATGCAAGCCAATTTTGTTCGTGGACGCGGAGATTTTGCCGGTGTTGCAGGAAGTTTGAACGATGGTGGATTTTTTACTGTGAATGTGTTTTCTTATGCTCCGAACGATTTCGGTCTGTTTAATATGGCAGGAAATGTTGCCGAGTGGGTCCTCGATGTGTATCGCCCATCAACAGGTGAAGATATTATGCTGGGATTGAATCCATTTCGTGGAAATGTTTTCATGACCCAAGTTCGTGACGAAGACGGAAATATCGCACAAAGAAACGAGCATGGACGTATTCCTATGCAAGAAATGACGCCTGAACAAATCGGAGATCGTCGCAACTTCCAAAGAGCAGACAATAGAAACTTCCGAGATGGCGATTTCACATCTGTGGTTACTCACAATTGGGCGGCTCTTGCCGAAGAAGGTGCTAACGTAACCGAAATGGTTTACGACCCCTCAACTACTTTAATCAGCGACAGATCGCGGGTAGTTAAAGGTGGATCGTGGGCAGATCGTGCATTCTTTCTACACCCTGCAAATCGCAGATTTTTGGATCAAGACCAAAGTGAAGCATGGATTGGGTTCCGTAGTGTGATGCCACGCGTCGGCAACCAAGCTCCAACAACCGGCGGAAGACGATAGAAGGTAGATATGAGGTCTTCTCTCGAAAATCTATATGCTCTCTACTTGCAGCATCCTGCTGTTTCAATAGATACTCGGAACTTAATACCGAACTCAATATTTTTTGCTCTCAAAGGCGAGCGTTTTGATGCAAACGTCTTTGCTGCTTCGGCACTTGAAAAAGGCTGTGTTTGGGCTGTTGTCGATGACCCGAAGATTGCCGTTGACGATCGCTATATTTTGGTAGATGACGTTCTTCAGTGTTTACAAGATTTAGCCATTCATCATCGCAAACAATTAACCATACCTGTTATCGGAATTACCGGAAGCAACGGAAAAACAACCAGCAAAGAGCTAGTCAACGCCGTACTTTCGACACAATTTAAAACTCACGCTACACAAGGCAACTACAACAATCATATTGGTGTACCATTAACGATTTTATCGACACCAAAAGACACCGAAATTCTGATTGTAGAAATGGGTGCCAATCGCGGTGGAGAAGTTTACGAACTGTGCAAAATTTCACAGCCGAATTTCGGACTCGTCACAAGTTTAGGAGAGGAACATTTGGAGGGTTTTGGCTCTTACGAAGCGATTGTGGAAACTGAAACCGAATTGTTTCGTGCTGTGAAAGAAAATAATGGCTTGGTGTTTACAAACAATCTGTTTCATGAATTAGTGGAGCGTTCCGAAAATCAAAAACGCATCACATTTGGACGTGAAAATGCCGATTTTACAGGCGAATTGGTCTGCAACGATTTTTTCGTTGGCTTGAGATACAAATCGGAAACGATTCAGACACAACTCGTTGGCGATTACAATTTTAGCAATATTTTAGCCGCATATGTGATTGGCGAATATTTTAACGTTTCGCCCGAAGATATCAAACACAGTTTGGAAAATTATGTCCCAACCATGAATCGTTCGCAACTCGTCAAAACAGGAAAAAACACGGTAATTTCAGATGCTTACAACGCCAATCCTGCCAGCATGACTGCTGCATTGGAAAGCTTTGCCAAGTTTGATACCGAAAAAAAGTTTTTTGTGATTGGCGATATGTTAGAACTCGGCGATCAAAGCGTTCTTAAGCATCAAGAAGCAATCTCTCTCACTCAAAAACTTGGTTTGAACGAGGGTATTTTTGTCGGCGATATTTTTCAGTCGATTTCTTCCGAAAACACCTTCAAAAATGCGGAGGAGGCCCGAATCTTTTTGAGCGAACAAGCATTTGAAAACTATATATTTTTGATCAAAGGTTCGAGAGGTATTCGATTAGAAACTGTAATTGATGTGCTGTGAAGCAAGCTAACTATAAAGTTGTCGGCGTGATGTCGGGAACATCTTTAGATGGACTTGACTTGGCTTTTTGTGAATTTCATTTGGAAAATTCTCGTTGGAGTTACCAATTATCAATCGCTGAAACCGTAGAATATCCGGACGTTTTGAGAAGCCGCTTAAAAAATGCCGTAAATTTTTCAGGTTTGGAATTGGCTTTGCTAAATTCGGATTATGGGCATTTTTTGGGACAAGAAATCCAAAAATTCATTGAAAAGAATCAGTTGGAAGTTGACTTGGTTTCGGTGCATGGTCACACTATTTTTCATCAGCCTGAAAAACAATTGACGTTGCAGATCGGCGATGGTGCCGCTATAGCGAGTTATGTGAAGTGTCCCGTCGTTACACAATTTCGAAATATCGATGTGGCGCTTGGCGGTCAAGGTGCTCCGTTGGTGCCGATTGGCGACAAATTGCTGTTTGATACCACAGACTTCTGTTTGAATTTGGGCGGAATTGCCAACATTTCATTTACAGAAAATTCGAAAACGATTGCATTTGACATTTGCGTTTGCAATATGGCGTTGAATTATTTGGTATCGTTTATCCGTAGGGGCGTATCACATACATCCTCGCCATCAATTGTGGCAAATGCCAACGAGGGCGTATGTGATACGCACCTACAGTACGACAAAAACGGGGAAATTGCAAAATCCGGAACATTAAATTCCGAATTATTGACGAAATTAAACGACTTGGATTTTCACAACAAACAACCGCCAAAATCGTTAGGATTTGAGTGGTTTGAAAATAATTTTTTACCAATTTTAGATACTTTTGAGTGTCCGGTTGAAGATAAATTACACACTGTTTGCGAACACATTGCCGAACAAGTTTCAAAAATTGTAAATGAATTGGTAGGGGCGGGGTTCGCCCGCCCCGCTTGCTATGGGGGCATGCAGGGCGGGCGAACCCCGCCCCTACGTGAAAAAAACATGCTTGTCACCGGTGGCGGTGCAAAAAACGATTTTTTAATGTCTCGAATCAAGCATCATTGTTTGTGTGAATTTCAGGAAAGCAATCCACTTATCGTTGATTTCAAAGAAGCCTTAATTTTTGCATTTCTCGGTGTATTGCGACTTCGTCAAGAGACAAACTGTTTAAGTGATGTTACTGGTGCAACGCACGACAACATCGGCGGATGCGTGTATTTAGGGAATCTGTAGGGGCACGGTCTACGTGCCCCGATACCGAGCAGTGGGCGAACCCAATAGCAGACAGGGCGGGCAGCCCCGCCCCTACGTTCTGTTATTTTTTCGCAGTCTTTCTCGCAGTTGGTTTCTTTGCAGCAGCCTTTTTCATAGGCTTCTCTTCGGTATCAGATGCTAATTTCTTTCCTTCCGACAAATCAATACAATCCTGCAATGTTAAACTTTCAGGTGCAACGCTTTTCGGAATTTTGAAGTTCTTCTTACCAACCGCAACATAGGGACCAAATCGCCCGTTAAGCACACGTATTTCGGGACTTTCCGAAAATTCGCGAATTATGGCTTTGGCATCTTTTTCACGCTTTTCTTTGATGGCTTCGATAACGCGTTCCTCCGAAACTTCCAACGGATCCTCGGTTTTTGGCAATGGAAAAAATGTTTTGCCTAAACGAATATATGGACCGAAACGACCAATGGCAACCACCAAATCTTCACCTTCAAACTGTCCGACAGTCCGTGGAAGTTTGAACAAGTCCAACACCTCATCAAGTGTGATTGTTTCGAGGGATTGACCTTTTTTCAGACTTGCGAATGTAGGTTTTTCTTCATCGCCGGTTTCGCCGATTTGAGCCATTGGACCAAATCTGCCGAGTCTTACATAAATGTTTTTCTTTGTCTTCGGATCAACGCCAACCAAACGTTCTCCGGTTACACGCTCCGAAGTTTTTATCGTTGTTTCCACATCGTTGCGAAACGGATTGTAGAATTTTCGCAACATTTCCGTCCATTTGATTTCACCACTTGCGATTTCGTCAAATTCTTTTTCGACTTCCGCAGTGAAATTGAAATCCACAATCGAATCAAAATTTTCTACCAAAAAACCGGTTACCAAATTTCCGATATCTGTTGGAAACATCTTGGCTTTTTCTGTTCCGAAAGTTTCTGTTTTATCGGTCTCTTTGATGGTACCCGTTGTGTCTAATTCGAAAAACTTGTAGGCTCTTTCGTTGCCTTCACGATCTTCTTTTACAACATACTCACGTTTTTGAATGGTCGAAATAGTTGGTGCATACGTCGAAGGACGACCTATACCTAACTCTTCCATTTTTCTTACCAAACTTGCTTCGGTATATCGAGGCGGAGCCTGTGTGAATGTTTCACGAGCAGAAATTTTTTGTGCGGAAAGTATATCGTTCACATTCATTGGTGGCAACAAACCTTTTACATCGGAATCCTCCTCTTCGTCTTTGCCCTCCATATAAACTTTCAAAAATCCGTCGAACATCAACACCTCGCCTTTGGCTTGAAATTTTTCAGAACGATTGGAAATATCAATGTTTACAGTCGTTTTTTCGAATTCGGCATCACTCATTTGCGAAGCAATGGTGCGTTTCCAAATCAAATCATACAATTTTTGTTGTGAAGCATCACCCTCTATTTTTTGGTTGTCGATATAGGTGGGACGAATGGCTTCGTGCGCTTCTTGTGCACCTTTGGATTTTGTTGCGTATTGACGCATTTTGTGATATTTCGCGCCGTAATTTTTTTCGATTGCGGCTTTTGCGGTGTTTATTGCTAATCCGGAAAGGTTCGTGGAGTCGGTACGCATATAAGTGATAAATCCTGCTTCGTAAAGTTGCTGTGCAACCAACATGGTTTTTGCCACTGAAAAACCTAATTTTCGAGATGCTTCTTGTTGCAAAGTCGACGTCGTGAACGGTGCGGCAGGCGTACGTTTTGCAGGTTTTGTTTCGATATCCGAAACCGTAAATTTTGCAGTTTTGCAATCTTCCAAAAATGCCCTTGTGTCTTTCGCTTCTGCGAAACGTTTATTTAGTTCGGCATCTAACGTTTTTTTAGAAGGCAACTCGAACAGAGAAGTTACACGAAATGCTGATGTAGATTCAAAATGTTTAATTTCGTTTTCACGTTCCACAATTAAGCGAACTGCAACAGATTGCACACGTCCGGCAGATAATTGCGGACGAATTTTTTTCCACAAAACCGGCGAAATTTCGTAACCTACCAAACGATCCAAAACACGCCGTGCTTGTTGTGCATTAATCAAATCTTCGTTCAGTTGACGCGGATTTTCAATGGCGTGCAGGATTGCAGTTTTAGTAATTTCGTTGAAAGCAATTCGTTTGGTTTTGGCTTTGTCCAACTTCAAAACTTCCGACAAATGCCATGCAATGGCTTCTCCCTCACGGTCTTCATCGGATGCCAACCAAACAATGTCTGCGCTTTTTGCTTCTTTTGTTAATTCGGAAATTATTTTTTTCTTGTCACTAGGAACCTCGTATTCCGGTGTAAAATCCTGTTCCACATTGATGCTCAAGCTACCCTTTGGGAGATCACGCACGTGCCCGTAAGACGACAAAATCTTGTATTCTTTTCCCAAATATTTTCCAATCGTTTTTGCTTTTGCGGGCGACTCAACAATGACTAAATTTTTTGACATATAATCGTTTTTTGAATTTGCAAAGATACGAAAAAATTGGAAATAATTTGGTTGCTTCAAAAATTCGTTTATTGTTTCGTATTTGATTTCGTAAAAATATCTTCCCCTGCATTCATCGCAAACAGGTTTTCCCTCAACAATGACGGGTCTAGCGGAATAGATATTTCGTATCTTTTTCTGTTTCTATTTGGAAGGCTGCCTCGCCTCAACCATGGATTTAATGCTCTGAGCTGTTGAAAAGTTGTTCCCTGTTCACGAGCAAAAGCAAACAAATCTGTGATGGTGGTATCTACAACCACCGTTCTAACAGGGATCGGCGGCCACAAATCCTGCTCTCGCAGAATAATTCCGTAAGCCATCGGATTTTCGAAAATTGTTTTCAATGCAAGGATTCTGAACACATACCGCATGGTCTCCTCCGGAAGGTGCATACTATAATAATCTCGTGTTTGTTGATTTTCGATATGACGTCTGATATTACCTTGCCCTGTATTGTACGCTGCTGCAGCTAATGTCCAACTGCCGAATCTTTCATAGTTAGCCCTCATATATCTTGCTGCTGCACGAGTTGCTTTTTCCAAATGATAACGTTCGTCAACGTAATTAGTGACCTCTAAACCCATGTCTATAGCGGTTCCCCTCAAAAATTGCCAAAAACCTCTTGCTCCGGCCGGCGACACAGCATGAGTAAATGCACTTTCGGCTAATGCCAGATATTTCAAATCGCTCGGCACACCCATTTCCTCTAAAATAGGTTCGATAACCGGAAAATAGCGATTGGCACGTTTCATCAACAATATGATATTCGATTGCCAATAAACATTGACCAACAGTTCGCGAACGAATCGTTCGTGAACGTGATAAATTTCCATAGGCACACGTTCGCCGAAAATAAACAGCGAGTCAGGAACCGGAGGCGAAAAAATTCTGTAGTAGTCTTGAAATGCACGTTGATATTCCTCATCACAAAGATTACTTTTCCTTGCAAAATTCAAAGTGATCACAGCCGTTAAAACAATAGCAATAAAGGTAACCAAAAAATAAGGCACTCGAGACATTGATGGTTTTTTTTGATAAATAATTTGCAAAGATACGAAAAAAATCAAAATCCCGATTGAAACTCTGAAAATTTCGGTGCAATTTTATCTTTTTCAGATAAAATCGGATGTTCTGTACTCCAGTTTATAGCAAGGGTTTCATCGTTCCAAAGCAAAGCACCTTCGGATTCTTTGTTGTAGAACTGCGAACACTTGTAGGAAAAAATTGTGTTCTCTTCTAAAGTTAGAAAACCATGCGCAAAGCCTTCAGGAACATAGAACATACGTTTGTTTTGTTCGGAAAGTTCAACGCAAACATGTTGCCCGTAAGTAGGCGAATTCTTGCGAATATCAACAGCAACGTCCAACACCGCACCTTTTACAACACGCACCAATTTCGCTTGTGCAAACGGTGGATTTTGAAAATGCAATCCTCGCAAAACACCTTTTTGCGACTTGGACTCGTTGTCTTGAACAAATATTTTGTCTATGCCCAATTCTTTCAACTTTTCGTAAGAATACGACTCGAAGAAATAGCCTCTGTCATCTGCGAATACTGATGGTTCTAGGATTTTTAGGGCGGGGATTTTTGTGTCTATGATTTTCATTATGTTACTCTATTTTTCCAAACACTTGGATCTCGCTTGTCATGAACAATGGCAAGGATTTGCACTTCCTTTTTTGTGTCGTCAATAGTATATATCAAGTTGTACGGAAACCGATTAAGAGAAAGTTTTCGAGCATTTCTGTAAACGATTTGCGCTATTTTTGGATATTTGACAACGATATTCTCTATTTTTTTCAATACTTCGTCATAAAAATCCGAGCCAAGTTTAGGATATATGTTTTCATACCAATCCATGACTTGCTCTGTGTCAATCTCAGCATCTTCGGAGAAAATTACATTGTACATTTTACATCTATTTGTTGTTTGTGTAGATATGCTTGTTTTTTGATCTCAAACTTTCGCTTAATTTCATCCAAAGTATAAAATTTCATCGTTCCGTTTTCAATTTTGGCAAGTCGTTCGTCAATCAGTTGCTTGAGCTCATCGCTGATTTCGCCATCAATACCGGTAGAATCATTTACACAGCAAGGCATATTATCGTCTGTATAGTCGTAGGGTTTTATGTTTTTCGATTTTTTCATGATGTTTTCAATTTCTTTGCAAAGTTACGAACAAATTTTCGATTGACCAAATAAATTTCCTTAAAAAGTGTTAAAACTCTCCCAATTCATCATAGTTTGCCACGAAAACGGTTAATTTATTACGAATATCAACCCTACTCCAAGACTTAGGGTAAATATATCTTTCCTGTAACGAAAATGTTCCACCGTGCTTTGCTGTGTGAATAGGTTTGTTGTTGTTTTCTCATACGTAAAATTTGGTCTAAAGTATGAAAATTTCACATCTGCATTCAGAAAAAAACGCTTTGATAGTTTGTAACCAAAAGAAACAGATGGTGCAAGGATCAAGTTAGAGGAATAGATGATAAATGCTCCATTTCGTCTTATTCCTCTCGAATAGGAAACAAGGTGTTCAAAATTAGAGTTTTTTTGCATTAGATTAGCACTTCCCCAATCTGTACTAAATTCGATTAGTCCAATCGAAAATTTTGGATATATAAAAAATCTGTTTCTTTCAAACCTGTAGATTATGCCTAAATAGCCCCGATGAAAATCCCCCCACATAGAATGAAACTCATCAAAATCAGCACCTGTCCCTGCTCGCACATAATGATTATCGCTATATTGCAATTGCATATTCGTTACGAAGTTATTAGCTCTTTGCCTAATTCTGCTTGAAGTGCCGGCTTGGAAATTAAATTCTAACCCCCAACGCTCGTTAAAAAAGTAAGATACAGATAGTATTTGCCAATAAAACGATCGGTCATCGTATGAAAGCAAATAGTCTGTTTCTGCACCCTTAAAAAGCTTCGTTATCGGTATGTTAACACCTACAAGAGGTCTTGTTTGCCACCTAGAACTATATGCGGAAAATTCCCTCCCATAAACACTATCTGCAAGTATCGCAAAAAACAATATGAAAAACAATTTACGCATCACAATAATTCTACTTCTGTTGTGTATTGCTCTAAAATACGCCCATCTGATAATTCAACTTGCACTTTGAATTGATGTAAATTATTTGCTGTTGGGGCAAACATTAGCAATAAGTCTATTCTTAACTTTCGTACCAAATAATCCCAACCATCTCCAAAATAATCCCAAGAAGTGTAACCCATGTCAGCTACTAAACTTTCAACTGTAGAAAACGAGCGTGGAGTTCTGAAATAACTTGTAATATCTGCACCTGCGAGATGTTGGTTGTCAAAATCATTTATCGTGAATATCTTTATGGAAATAATACTATCTCTTGCGGTATAAATATATTTGGGAGGGCAGTAAATAGTTATTGCATGAACCGATTGAATGAGAACAGAATTGATTTGTCTTGCACGAGCAATTATATCTCTTTCTCTTGTCAAAAAAAGTCTAATGCCGTACGCATTTTTATTAATTTGTGGAGAATCTGTTTCTGCAGCACTAGCACCGCTGTTGTCCAAATTTTTTAGGCGTAGTTCCGAATGTGAGAATGTTATGTATTGTGTTGTGATGTCAAGACGACAACGACACGAGTGTAAAATACCCGTTATAGGAGTTAACAGCAGAAATAGTATCGCTAATCTTGCTTTCATATTTGTTGTTTTGTTATTGATACTTTACATTTTTTTATCGTGTTACCTCTTACCCCGCACCTATAAATGCACCGCTTCCCCATACGCAGCGGCAACCGCCTCCATCAAGGCTTCCGACATGGTTGGATGCGGATGAATTGCAGACAAAATTTCGTGTGCTTTCATGTTTTTTTCTCGAATAACAACGGCCTCGGCAATCATCTCCGTCACATTGTCGCCAATCATGTGGCAACCCAGCATTTCGTCGGTTTTTGCATCAAAAATGACTTTTACAAAACCGTCTCTGTTTCCGGATGCTGTGGCTTTTCCGGATGCTATGAACGGAAATTTTCCAACTTTGATTTCGTATCCTGCCTCTTGTGCGTTTTTCTCGGAAAGCCCGACAGACGCTATTTCAGGAGTAGTGTAAGTGCAACCCGGAACGTTGTTGTAATTTACAACATGCGGATTTAGTCCTGCGATTTTTTCCACACACACAATGGCTTCACGCGATGCAACATGTGCCAAAGCAGGTCCGGAAACTATATCACCAATAGCGTAGTAGCCGTTTTGATTGGTGCGGTAGAAATCATCAACCTTGATTTTTGCGCCGTCTATTTCAATACCGACTTCTTCTAATCCGATGTGTTCGATATTGGTTGTAATACCGACAGCTGAAAGCACAATTTCTGCTTCCACAACTTCTTCGCCTTTTTTAGTTTTAATGGTGCATCTGCACAAATTTCCTGTGGTATCAACGTGTTCAACACTCGAATCAACCATTATTTTCATGCCGTTTTTTCGGAACGAACGGCTGAGTTGTGCAGAAACATCTGTATCTTCAGCAGGAACGACCTGTGGTAAAAATTCCACCAAAGTTACTTTTGTTCCTATCGACTGATAAAAATGTGCAAACTCCGAACCGATTGCACCGGAACCGACAACCACCATTGATTCCGGCTGTTTACGCAACGTCATCGCTTTACGATAATCAATGATTTTTTCGCCGTCTTGTGGCAAATTCGGCAATTCACGACTGCGAGCCCCAACAGCAATGATGATGTGGTTTGCTGAATACTCCGTTGTTTCACCTGTTTCCACCGATTTCACTTCGACAATCTTGTTAGGCTTTACTTTTCCAAAACCACGAATAACATCGACTTTGTTTTTTTGCAGTAAAAACGCAACACCTTTGTTCATAGTTTCTGCAACGTTTCGACTGCGTGTAACCATTGCATCCAAATCTGCCTTGACCGTGTCACGGACGCTGAGCTTGTCGAAGCGCACGCCATAACTTTCCGCATGAAGCAAATACTGAAAAACTTGTGCACTCTTCAACAGTGCTTTTGTCGGAATACAGCCCCAATTTAAGCAAACTCCACCTAAATCAGCACATTCCACAACGGCGGTTTTCATACCCAACTGTGCTCCTCTAATTGCGGCAACATACCCACCTGGACCACTTCCAATAACTATTAAATCGTAATTCATCACAACTTTTTTTGCAAAGGTACAAAAAAAACAGAAATTTGCCAAATTTGATTTCTTTGGAAAAAAGTTATTCACAATCCCTGCAAAGTCAATATTTTTTTGTATTTTTGCAGGACAATCTGAAAAATATCGCAATATGGTATTAGCCACAATTCTAAAAGATTCCGATTAGAGACTTTGTTGATTTCAAAATTCAACAACAAATGGCAGATTTAATTCAAGAAAGTTTTACGCTTCGCTGGGAGAGTGAGCGACTGTTGAAGGAGGCGAAAGGTTTGGTGGAAGCAGAGATTGAGAAATAATTGGAATTTTCAAAAATAAATAGCTGATTCCAAATAAAGCAACTCTGTGTCGCTGAAAAAAAACATGATAAAACAAAAGAAATAATATGATGAAAATAAAAAGTATCAATATCAAAAATTTTAAAAGCATTAAAGATATTACTATTCCTCTTCAATGCTACGGTAGTGAAGAGAACGCCAGTAATACTACATTTTTAGTCGGTGTCAACGAATCCGGAAAAAGTGCTATATTGGAATCCATCAGTCTAATAAATGAAGGGTTTAAAAATATTGAATATAGCGATTATTGTAATCTTGATGCACAGGATGATAACAATTATAGATACATAGATGTATATGCAGAATTAGAAATAACGGATCAGGCTTTTTGGAGAAGTCAAATAGAAGAAAATTTAGAATTACCAAAAAATCTTATTGATAGTCTTGCGATAAAAAGCATAAAGAAAAACACGTATAGGAATGCAGATTCTGCTAATGAGCATTTTAATATTAAAATTAATGAAGATTTGCCATTCTATCAGTATATTGTCAATAAAACACGAAAAACTGTTGGTGGTCAAGCCCAAGCAATAGAGACTATCGAAGATTTAGCTAATTTTAACGAAATAGAAGAAAAAATAACGAAACAAAACGCAAAAACGTTTCTAACTGAAACGCAAGAACTATTAACAAAAGAAATACTAGAGAAAAAGATAGCATCTTCATTGAAAGCCACGTTCAACGAAAATATGCCAAAAATTCAAATTTGGAGACCAGATTCAAAATACCTAATAAACGAAACAATAGATTTGAAAGAATTCAAAGAAGATCCGAGTATTTCTGTGCCCTTGAGAAATATCTTTTCAATATACGGAAAAAATACCAATCAAGAGATAAAAGACGCAATAGAAAGAGCTTTAAGCAGTCAGGCGAGATGTGATGAACTACAAAAAAAGATGAGTAGTGCTGTAACAAAGTATATCAATAAAATTTGGGAAGAACACAAGATTAAAATTAACATATCTATCAATTCAACAAATTGCAAGGTACACGTTGAGGACAAGGATAAGCAGTACGCATATTTTTCGATGGCACAAAGAAGTGATGGTTTTAAACAATTTATTTCTTTAATACTATCCTTATCCGTTCAAAGCAAAAATCATTCTCTGAAAGATCATATAGTACTCATTGACGAACCGGAAATCCACTTGCATCCAAGTGGAATAAAGTATATGCGAGATGAAATATTAAAAATCGGAAAAAACAACCATGTTATTGTTGCCACACATAGCAATTTTATGGTTGATACAGCGGTGCCGGAAAGACACTGGATAGTACAAAAGGAAAAGGCAGAAACTAAGGTTTTGCAAGTGAATGAGAATTTCAACTTTGCAGATGATAAGGTCTTGTCAATGGCATTCGGGCTGAATTTGATTAAAGAGTTATTACCCCAAAATATTATTGTTGTGGAGGGGCTTGAGGATAAGTATATTCTTGCTCACGCTTTTCGCACACTAAGCAAAAATCATTCTTACTCCATAAAGGAAGCAGGAGGAGCTAGTAAAGTAAGTGGCTTTGCAAGATTATTAAGCGATACCGCTATAAAACCCATTGTGATTTTAGATGCTGATAAAGATGGGAAAGATTGTAAAAAGAAAATACTAAACGAACAAAAAGATTTTTATACAGAATCTAATGTTTTTACCTTGAAAAGCATATTATCTTCTTTGCCGGATAATTCAACGATAGAGGACTTGCTACCTATTGATTTTGTCAAGAATTTTTTCGATAACGAAATGAAAGAGACATTCACATTAGATGATAGTACAGCATTTATTCCTCAATTAAAAAATCAGTCGCAAAAATTAAAAGATGATAAGCAAAAAATGGATTCATTGAAAATGAAATTGTCCAATAAGTTTTGTGCAGATTCTAAAACAGTAGAAAAATTAGAAGACGGATCAAGGCTAAAAGAGTTTGTGAAAATGCTTAGTGAAAAAATAGAAAAATTTAATAATGAATAAATTATCCAAAAAAATAACTGTCGAAAATAAATTCCGCACCTTTGCAAAAATCACAAACAAAAAAACAATATGAAACCAACAAACATCGAAGACACCAACGCTACGCAGTCAAAATGTATTTATGAGTGCGAATACTTCAATGACGAAAATTTCGCAGAAGAAATCAAAAAATACAAGTGCAATAGTTGTGGAAAATCCACGTTGTAAAATTCAGAAAACCCAGAATAATTCCGCACTTTTGCCCGTAGGGCAAAAATATCAATAGAAAACAATACATCACCCAAACCCCAAAACACCGTAGGTGTTTCACATCAAAAAAATGTCAAATACATACAAATCGACATTCATTATGCTTTCGCTGTTCAAAATCGAATAAATGTGGAAGCCCTACGGGCTACACGTGATGTGGGACAACGGCGTTTCTATTGATATGTATGCCCTATGGGCAATAAAACAAAAAAATGAATAACAATAACCAAACCAAAATAATTCCATACCATTGCAAAAAAACCGAATATGACCGAAGAAAACAAAATCATAATCTACAATACCGAAGATGGCAAAAACTCTGTAAAACTTTTTGCCAATGATGGCACCGTGTGGCTCAACCAACAGTTGATGGCTGAACTTTTTGACACCTCAAAGCAAAATGTCAGTTTGCATATCATAAATATACTGGAAGATAGCGAGTTGGAAGAAAAATCAGTTGTCAAGGATTACTTGACAACTGCCTCTGATGGCAAAAAATACAACATTACTTTTTACAGTCTGGATATGATTCTTGCGGTCGGTTTTCGTATCCGTAGCAAGCGAGGCGTTCAGTTTCGTCGCTGGGCAAACACCGTGCTGAAAGAATTTATGCAAAAAGGGTTTGTGATGGACGATGAACGTTTGAAAAATCCTGACGGTCGTCCCGATTATTACGATGAATTACTTGAACGAATACGTGATATTCGGGCTTCCGAAAAGCGATTTTATCAAAAAGTCCGCGATTTGTTTGCCCTTTCTTCTGATTATGACGCAACCGACAAATCAACACAAATGTTTTTCGCTGAAACGCAGAATAAACTTTTGTTTGCCGTCACAGGAAAAACCGCATCCGAACTCGTTGTTTCGCGTGCCGATGCTGACGAACCAAATATGGCTCTTACCTCGTGGAAAGGCAAAATTGTTCGCAAACAAGATATTTACACTGCCAAAAACTACCTTTCGGAAGATGAAATAGATACGCTCAATCGAATGGTTGTTATTTTCCTCGAAACAGCCGAATTGCGAACAAAAGGAAGAAAAGACATCACAATGAATTTTTGGCGTAAAAATGTTGATGGGATTATTACATACAACGAGAAACCGCTTTTGCTTGATGCCGGCTCGGTTAGCAATGCTCAAATGGAAGAGTTTGTTGATGGGGTGTATGAAGAATTTAACAAAGAACGCAAAAAATACGAACTTCAAAAAGCAGACCAAGAGGATTTGCAAGAGTTACAGCAATTAGAAACCGAAATTAAAAACAGCAAAGCGAAATAATTCCGTATCTTTGTAATCAGCCAAAATCAAAAAATAACTACTTCGCCGCTCGTCGCGACCAGTAAAACGAAATCAAAAGCCCCGAAATAATATGCCAAATTCCCCACCAAGCAACAACAATCAACATACCACCAATAGGGTCAGTCAGCACACCTCTATTCATGAGATTAAACAGTAATACTAAGCCCAATCCGGAATTTTGAATGCCGGTTTCTATCGTAAGTGCTCGTCGGTCTTTAGGTGGTAATTTGAAAAGTGTTGCTAAGCCGTAACCCGTACCAAGAACTGCAGAATTGTGAATCAACACCAAAATAAAGATAAAGATAAAAATCGGACTCCAAAAAATGTCTAAATTGTTGCTGAAGGCCACAATAATCAGTATCAGAAAAAGAGCAACCGAAAGATTTTGCAACGGCTTCTTTATTTTTTTCGCTATTTTTGGAAGATATTTTACGGTTAAAATTCCAAGCAATAGCGGAATTCCGAGCAATAGTAACACCAGTTTAAACGTATCCAAAAAAGGGATACGTAGCCAAATTGCTTCTCCGGCTTGGTTATTCACAAAATTGATATAGAGACCTCCCCAAAGGAAAAAATTGGCGGGTGTTAAAATCGGCGTTATCACTGTTCCGATAGCGGTCAAACTGATCGAAAGTTCGGTGTTTCCTCTCGAAAGCTGCGACATAAAATTGGACATGTTTCCTCCCGGACACGATGCCACCAAAATCATTCCCATTGCAATCATTGGCGTAATCCAATTGTTGAGTAAAACCACCAACAAAAATGTGATTGCCGGCAAAGCTATCGCTTGTGCGAAAAGCCCTACAAAAGCGGATTTCGGAAAAAGCAAAACATTTTTAAACGTTTGCGGGCGGATTCCCAACGCCACACCGTACATTACAAGTGCCAAAATGAGATTGACAATGTGCAGACTTTCCGGAGAAAAGTTGATGCTAATGTTGTCTAAAGCTTGTAGTTGTTCAAACATAATTTATTTGGTGCGGGGTGGCGGGGTACGATGAGGTACACCTCCTCGTCCTGCATCTCATACCTTGAGCCAACTTTATTCTCCTAAAAATGCTTTTAGATGCTTACTTCTTGATGAGGTCTTCAATCTACGAATGGCTTTCTCTTTGATTTGGCGAACGCGTTCGCGAGTTAAGTCAAATTTTATGGCGATTTCGTCTAAAGTGTAGCCGTGTCCATAGCCAATTCCGTAAAATAAATTCAGCACATCACGCTCTTTTTCGGTAAGCGTTGCCAACGAGCGTTCGATTTCACGTGCTAAAGACTCACGAATGAGCAGAGAATCCGTAGTTGGGTTATCCTCATTGATATAGACATCGATAAAACTGGTTTCTTCGTCCTGAATCAACGGAGCATCCATAGATACGTAGCGTGTGGTAATGTTCATCACTTCGGAAATCTTGTCTTTCGACAAGTCCAAAGAGTCTGCAATTTCATCAATAGAAGGCGTACGCTCGAATTTTTGTTCAAGCTTGGAAGTTTCCTTTTTGATTTTGTTGAGCGATCCCACTTGATTGAGTGGCAAGCGTACAATTCTCGACTGCTCGGCTAAAGCTTGCAAAATAGACTGACGAATCCACCAAACAGCGTACGAAATGAACTTAAATCCGCGTGTTTCGTCGAAGCGACGGGCAGCTTTGATAAGTCCGAGATTTCCCTCGTTGATCAAATCCGGAAGGCTTAAACCTTGATTTTGATATTGCTTCGCAACAGAAACGACAAAGCGAAGATTTGCTTTGGTCAATTTTTCCAAAGCACGCTGGTCGCCTTTACGAATGCGTTGAGCCAAAAGCACTTCTTCCTCTGCACTAATCAAATCTTCTTTACCAATGTCTTGCAAATACTTGTCTAACGACGCTGTTTCGCGATTGGTAATGGATTTCGAAATTTTTAATTGCCTCATATGGATTGATTTTCAAAAAATTAACAAAACAAAAGTCTAAAAACAACTTTTGGGCTTGCAAAGATACGTTATTTAACGGAAAAAACCAAAAAAAGTTTCATTTTTTTTAATTTTTTCCCCAATTTTCGCGATCAAGAGAGCGAAAGTGAATTGCTTCCGAAAGATGATGAATTTGAATTTTTTGGCTATCCTCTAAGTCTGCAATCGTTCGTGAAACTTTTAGAATTCGATCGTAGGCACGTGCTGTCAGCCCTAATTTTTGCATGGCTTGTTTGAGAACTGTTTGACTATTCTGGTCTAATTGGCAATGTTCGCGAATATGCTTTGGTGTCATCTGTGCGTTGCAATGCACATCGGTTTCTTCGAGGAATCGGATCTCTTGTTTTTTTCGGGCAGCGATTACACGTTCACGAATTGTACGGCTGTTTTCTCCGGAAATCGTGGAACTCAAGATGTTTTCGTCAACAGGTGTAACCTCTACATGTAAGTCCATGCGATCCAAAAGCGGTCCGGAAATTTTGTTGAGATACTTTTCTACAATGCCTTGTCCGCACGTGCAAACTTTCCAAGGATGGTTGTAATTTCCGCAAGGACAGGGATTCATAGCTGCCACAAGCATAAAGCTTGCCGGATAGTCAATCGACATTCGAGCTCGAGATATACTTACAATTCTGTCTTCCATCGGTTGTCGCAGTACTTCCAGCACCTGCCGTTTGAATTCCGGCATTTCATCCAAAAACAGAACACCGTTATGTGCTAAAGATATTTCTCCGGGTTGCGGAACAGAGCCACCACCCACCAAAGCCACATCTGAAATCGTATGATGCGGAGCACGAAACGGACGTGCCGAAACCAATCCTCGCTGGCGTCCAATTTTTCCTGCAACGGAATGAATTTTAGTTGTTTCGAGAGCCTCATGAAGTGTCATCGGCGGAAGAATCGACGGCATGCGTTTTGCCAACATCGTTTTTCCGGAGCCGGGCGGTCCGATCAAAATCACGTTGTGTCCGCCGGCAGCAGTAATTTCAAGTGCTCGTTTGAGATTTTCCTGACCTTTAACATCCGAAAAATCCCATGCATAACACGCACTACGGTTATGAAATTCTTCACGAGTGTTAATTTCAGTAGGTTTTAGGGAATCCTCTCCGTTAAAAAAACGAATCACATCCAAAATATGTTCCGCCCCATAAACTTTCAAAGAACTAACAATGGCAGCCTCTTCGGCGTTTTCTTTCGGAAGAATAATACCTTTGAAACCTTGCCTTAAACTTTCTATAGCAATCGGCAAAGCCCCTTTGATTGGGCGTAAACTGCCATCGAGCGAAAGTTCGCCCATCAAAATGTAATCGCCGACATCGTCATTTTTGATTTGTTCCGAAGCCGCCAAGATGCCGATTGCAAGTGTCAAATCGTAAGCAGACCCTTCTTTTCGAATATCGGCAGGAGCCATGTTAATCACAATTTTTTTTCCGGGAAATCGAAGTCCGTTTTGCGAAAGTGCGGATTCGATGCGTTGCTGGCTTTCTTTCACGGCACTATCGGGCAGTCCGACCATCATAAAATTCACACCGAGCTCGACACTTGTTTCTACCGTGATTGTAATGGCATCTACGCCATAAATTGCCGAACCATAAGTTTTAATAAGCATAAAATTTGGTTTTTAGGGTCGTCATTCCGAACGTAGTTGAGGAATCCCCTTGTTATGGGATGTCTCGACTTCGCTCGACATGACGACGATGTTTACCTATATAAACGCAAAAAAACCGATTTTCGTATAAAAAAATCCTTAAAAAATGTTAAAATGTTGATAACTTTCCGGAATTGTTAATAAAGTTGCCAAAATTTCGATTTTTTTCGTATCTTTGCAAGAAAAAATCCGTATTCTAACTTTGAAGTTATGAAAAAAATCTGTTTTTTTGCTCTATTCATACTTTCTTCTTCAGTATTTTTAACTGCACAAACAACAACGCCCGTACCTGTCCAAATTTCCGAACATGTTGAAAACATTGATGGAAGATATTATATTTTACACAGAATAGAACAAGGACAAACGCTCTTTTCCATTTCACGTGCCTATGAAGTGCCCATCGATCAAATCCGACGAACATCCGAAAAACCCGAACTTCAAATCGACGAAATTTTATTAATTCCGACAAATCCGCCACAGAGAGCACTACGAAGACAAGTCGATGTTCAGCCGGAAATAATCGTGGTCGAAACAATACAAATTGAAACAAATGTTGTTGATTACGAGCATAGGAGCATATTGCATACGCCCAATGAGGAAGGTAGCGAAGAAACTGAAAAATTAGATACAATCCGAAGAATTTTCGACAATCCTCCAAGGTCTGTGTTGAATGTAGCGTTAATGCTTCCGCTTTATTTAAACGAAGTTGAACAAATTCGAATTACACCGAGAACAAACCGAAATGCGATAAGGCCCTTTTCGTTTATTTCCTTTTACCAAGGTGCAATGTTGGCAGCGCAAAAATTTTATCACGAAGGTGTAGAAATCAATGTTCATGTTTTCGATGTTACCGAAGACACAAATACCGCCGTTCGTTTGATCAATGGCAGATGGTTGCATGACATGGATATTCTTATAGGTCCGTTTTTTGCACGTTCGTTCAGTGTGATTAGCAACTTCGCCAAACAACAAGAAATTTTCATCGTTAATCCTCTATCCATTCGAACTGAAATTTTGGAAGACAATCCTTTTGTCATAAAAATCAACACCTCCGAAACAAATCAGCTGCAAGCCTTGTTGAACTACGCTGCGCAAAATAGTGTCGGAGAACGAATTTTTGTTTTATCGAACGATCGAAACCTGAACGATCGAGAATTGGAGCAACAGGCCAGACAGTTCTTTGAAGGAATTGAATATCGTTTCGATACTATCTTTTTCCTTGACATTTCACAAGAAGGATTTCCGCAGATTCAAAACAATTTGGCTACTGAAACCGGAAATTCTTTCATTTTTCTATCCAACGATGACGCCCTTGTTACGGCTGTTCTAACGCGGACTCCCAGACGAGACCATATTCCGAACACGTTATACAGTCTAAGGCGATCTGCTCGATTTGAGGTTACGGATCCTTTTTACTTGAACAACTTGCAAGTGCATTACATTGAGCCGTTTTTCATCAATCATGACGACCAACGTGTGCTGAACTTTGACCGTTTGTTTTTTCAAACCTTTCAAGATTTGCCGGACGAACGGGCTTATAGAGGTTTTGATGTGATGTCGTTTGTGCTCGAACTACTAAGAATTGGTAATACAAATTACGGCAATTATTTGGAGTCTACACTTTTCAGAGGTTTTCATAATTATATTCAGCTGAAGCGCACAAATCCTCAGAGAGGTCTGGAAAATCAGCAGACCAACATTTTGAGAATACAAAATTCCATATTACAAAAAGTGAGTAATTGATATGGCGAAGCGAAGAAAAAAATCGGAACAAATTGACGACACAACGGCAGAAAATCTCTCTCTGAAAACATTGAGAAGTGAGAGATTTCGCTTTATATGTGGCGTGTCTTTCCTGGGGTTTGCATTGTTTTCGCTGTTTGCATTTGTTTCGTACTTGTTTTCGTGGTGGATTGATTTTGACATGATTGCTCATATTTCAACCTATGATTTATTTGTTGATTCTTCGGCGGATATCCGCAATATCGCAGGGCGAATGGGAGCACGTTTTGCACATGTTTTCATCTACAATGGCTTTGGAATCGGTTCTTTTGCATTCGTTTGGGTTGCATTCGTTATCGGATTGAGATTGCTGAATATTCCGCTTTTCAAGTTAAAGAAAACAATTTTACACTCGGCATTTTTCATGGTTTGGAGTTCTGTTATGTTCGGATTTATTACTTTAGGACTTGGAAAATTGAGCATTTTGGGCGGAATTTTTGGGTTTGAAGTAGCGTATTATCTGAAAGCTGCAATTGGGATTCCGGGATTGATTTTTTTGCTGGGAACAGCGCTGGCAATTTTCTTGTATGTAGCTTATGGCGTGAGATTCAGACTATACACAATCATTAAGAACTGGTCGGAAAACATCGAAAATTGGTTAAAAAGAACCAAAAAAGATTTGCAAGAAGATGTGAACGAATTATTGACAGAAGAAGAGCAAGTCACAAACTTACCCCCTGACGATGAAGACACGTTTAGTTTGCTTAATGAAATCGAAAAATGGGAAGAGGAAAACGACTTAAAAGCCGACGATGAAGTACCGTTTATTATTGAAAATCCAAGCGAATTGGAAAATGAAGCTGGTGTTGAAGATGAAATAAAGGAAGAAGACAAAATTGAGGAGACCATAGAAAAATATGGTGTAGAAACTCCTTACGATCCATATTTGGATTTACCGAGTTACGTGTTTCCAACCTTGGACTTGCTCGAAGATTACGGCATGAAAAATGTTGATAACTCTAAGCAAACCGATGAATTGATTGCAAACAAAAAACTTATCGAAAACACACTAAAGAGTTTTGGTGTAGAGATTGCACAAATCAAAGCCACAATTGGTCCAACGGTTACGCTTTACGAAATTATTCCGGCTTCGGGCGTTCGAATTTCTAAAATCCAAAACTTGGAAAACGATATCGCTCTGAGCCTTGCAGCACTTGGCATTCGCATCATTGCACCTATTCCCGGAAAGGGAACAATCGGTATTGAAGTGCCGAACGCCAACAAGCAAATTGTACCAATGAAAGTGATGTTGGATTCGCCGAATTTCAAAGATACAAAATTTGATTTGCCGATTGCATTGGGAAAAACCATTCAAAATGAAGCTTTCGTTGCAGATTTGGCAAAAATGCCACACTTGCTCATGGCAGGTGCCACCGGACAAGGAAAATCCGTTGGTTTGAACGCAATTATTGCTTCATTGTTATACAAAAAACATCCTGCTGATTTGAAGTTTGTAATGGTGGATCCAAAAAAGGTTGAACTTACGCTTTACAATAAGATTGAACGGCATTATTTGGCAAAACTACCAAATGTTGAAGATGCAATCATTACCGATACGAAAAAAGTAGTGAACACTTTAAATTCGTTGTGTGTAGAAATGGACGCACGCTACAATCTCCTGAAAGACGCGCAGGTCAAGGGAATTAAAGAGTACAATGCAAAATTTATTTCACGCCGATTAAATCCGAACGACGGACATCGCTATTTGCCATACATAGTTTTGGTCGTTGACGAATTTGCGGATTTAATTATGACGGCAGGAAAAGAAGTTGAGTTGCCAATTGCTCGTTTGGCACAATTGGCAAGAGCTATCGGCATTCATTTGATTATTGCAACGCAACGACCCTCTGTGAATATCATTACGGGAACGATTAAAGCAAATTTTCCTGCGAGAATAGCGTTTCGTGTAACTTCAAAAATCGACTCTCGTACAATTTTAGATAGTGGTGGAGCCGATCAGTTGATTGGAAAAGGCGACATGTTGCTTTCTACCGGAAACGAGTTGATTCGACTGCAGTGTGCATTGATTGATACGCCGGAAATCGAAAAAATAGCGGAATTTATCGGTGAACAACGCGGTTATCCTGAAGCTTACGAGTTGCCCGAATGTGCTGATGAATCGGGCGGATCAAGCGGCGGTGCATTTTCGGTAGACGAAAGAGATTTGATGTTTGACGATGCCGCACGATTGATTGTATCGTCTCAAAGTGGCTCCACATCGCTTATTCAGCGAAAGCTGAAATTGGGTTATGCGCGTTCCGGACGATTAATGGATCAACTCGAGGATGCCGGAATTGTAGGTCCTTCGCAAGGTTCCAAGCCACGAGAAGTTTATATCAAAGATATGCAAACGCTGGAGGAGATGTTAAGTGATGAAAATTAGCATTGTTAATAAATCTACCCACATTTTCAATTAATTTCATTACAATAATTCATTTTTTTTCGTACCTTTGCAAAATCTATACGTTGAATTGAAATAAAAACACAGATATTATGAAATTTAAACCGTCCGTAATTCTACTTATTTTAGTGTTGGGATACTTTGCTTACAGCATTGCCAATCGTATTTGGCTTGAAGACATGCGTGCAGAACGCAGAGCACAAGAACTTGGACAAAGCGGCAATAGAGCTGCCGGTGGACGTGCCGCAATCCCCGTTGATTACATGATTGTAACGTACGAAACTCTCGAAGACATGGTTATTTCGACAGGAACTTTGATCGCCGGTGAGCAGGTTGATCTTCGTAGCGAGGGAAGCGGAAGAATTACACAAATCAATTTTACCGAAGGTGCTCGTGTGAGAGCGGGCCAACTTTTGGTAAAAATCAACGATAGAGAGCTACAGGCACAATACGAGCGTGCTCGCCATCGTGAGCGATTAGCCGAGGAAAGAGAGCGTAGAAGTGAGATACTATTGCAAAGAGAGGCGATCAGCCTTGAAGAATATGAAATCGTTTTGACCGAACTGAACTCGCTTAGAGCCGAGACGGATTTGATTAGAGCTCAGATCGAACGTACTGAAATTCGTGCACCATTTGATGGTGTCGTTGGTTTACGTTCGGTTTCGGTAGGTGAGTTTATCACATCGCAAAATATAGTTGCGAGAATTGTCAACAATGATCCGATTCGGCTTGATTTTTCTGTTCCTGAGCGATTTTTTGATGTAGTGAGAATCAACAGTACGGTGCAATTTAGAGTTAGCGGAAGTGATACGTTATACAATGCAACGGTATTTGCGATTGAACCTCATATTGATCTTGATACACGCACGATTTTGATGCGTGCCATAGCTCCAAATCCCGATGGTAGGCTGTTTCCGGGTGCTTCTGCAAGAGTACATCTTTCGATGACGCCCACAGACAATGCGATTATGGTTCCTGCCGAGTCTTTGCTTTCAGAGGCAGAAGGTCACAAAGGATTTGTCTATAAAAACGGCAGAGCAGAGATGCGCGACCTTGTCATCGGCACTCGAACACCACGAGAAACGCAAATCATATCTGGTCTTCAAGTTGGCGACACGTTGATAGTTTCCGGAATTATGCAACTTCGCCCGAATACTGCTGTGCGATTGAACCCGAGAATGGAATAAAGGTGTGAGGTGCGTGCCACCTCGCACCTTTTACTTTATGAACTTTATAAACTAAAAAAATATGAGCCTTTCATCCTTAAGTATCCGCCGCCCCGTTCTATCCATAGTGATGTCGTTAGTGATTGTCATTTTTGGAGTTGTCGGGTTTATGTCTTTGGGTGTTCGCGAATTTCCGAATGTTGACCCGCCGATTATCAACGTAATGACAACCTATCCCGGAGCCAATGCCGATGTTATCGAAAACCAAATTACCGAGCCTTTGGAGGAATCCATCAGTGGTATTGCAGGCATTCGCACCATACGCTCGAACAGCAGTGATGGGCGAAGTCGCATTACTGTGGAGTTTGATTTGGGTGTTGATATGGACGCTGCTGCTAACGATGTTCGTGACCGTGTTTCGCGTGTGATGCGTGCCCTTCCGCCCGATGTAGATGCACCTATTGTTGCCAAAGCCGATGGCGATGCTGATGCAATTATGGCGATCGCTATCACGAGTAATGCACGTACGTTGATGGAATTGAGCGACTTTGCAGAACGTGTGTTTCAGGAGCGTTTACAAACCATTCCGGGCGTTAGTGCTGTGCAAATTTGGGGACAAAGACGTCAGGCAATGCGAATTTTTATTGATGCCGAACGTTTGGCGGCTCACGGTTTGACACCGATAGATCTTCGAAATGCATTGGTTCGTGAAAACATCGAACTTCCTACAGGTTCGCTCATCGGACAAGCCACCGTACTTTCTGTTCGCACCGCCGGACGCCTCACAACAGAAGAGGAATTTAACAACCTCATCATTTTAGAACGTGGTGGAAATATTGTTCGAGTCAGAGATATCGGTCATGCCCGATTAGCGCCCGAAAATGAACGAACGATTATGCGTAGAGATGGTATTCCGTCTGTTGTCGTTGCACTTGTTGCACAGCCGGGCGTAAATCAATTGCATATCGCCGACGAATTTTACAGACGTATTGACGAAATTAAAACCGAACTTCCGCCCGATATCAACGTTGTTCTTGGTTTCGACACGACACGTTTTGTTGTTCGTTCAATCAACGAAGTGGTGCAAACCGTTGCACTCGCATTTTTCCTTGTTCTCATTGTGATTTTTGTTTTCCTTAGAAATTGGCGAACAACACTCATTCCCGTCATCGCCATTCCGATTTCGTTGATTGGTACGTTTTTTGTAATGTTTGCTTTTGGCTTTTCCATAAATGTTCTAACGCTTCTGGCGATCGTACTTGCCATCGCTCTGGTGGTTGACGATGCCATTATTATGATGGAAAATATCTATGCCAAAATCGAACGAGGAATTCCTCCAAAAGAGGCGGCAGTGCAAGGTGCAAAGGAAATGTTTTTTGCGATAGTTTCCACAACAGTTGTGCTGATTGCGGTATTTATGCCGATTATTTTCTTGCAAGGAATGACGGGGCGCTTGTTCCGAGAATTTGCAATTGTTATAGCCGGAGCAGTAACGATTTCATCGTTTGTTGCACTCACGCTTTCGCCAATGTTATGTTCTAAAATTCTGAAACGTAGCGAAAAACAAAATAAATTTTTCCAAATAACCGAATCTTGGTTCACTGCACTTGCTGTGAGATACCGTTTGCTGTTGAATAGATTTATGAGAAAGCCTATTTGGACGGTAATGATTTTGATTGCATCGTTTGGTATAATCTACTTGTGTTACGTCAATATCCGAACAGAACTTGCACCGCAGGAAGACCGCGATACCATTACGTTAGCTGCTAGTGCACAAGAAGGTTTTTCGTTCGAAATGATGGATGCGTATATGTTCGACTTGTACAATTTGGTTTTGGATAATCTCCACGAGGACGAAATTGAGTCTATCGCAGTAAATACACCCGGTTGGGGTGGTGGTACCAACACTGGAAACATGCGAATTTCGCTAACGCCGGCATCCGAACGAAATCGTTCGCAACAAGAAATTGCGAATATTTTGACACATGAAGTTCGACAGTTGAGTTGTGCTCGTGTTGCCGTTCGCCAACCCGCAACGATACAAGTCGGAAGAGGCGGTGGCGGAGGAAATTCTGTGCAGATTATATTGCAGGGACCTAATCTCGAAATGTTTCGTGAATATCTACCGAAATTTTTAGACGAGGCTCAACAAAATCCAACGTTTTCGTTCGTAGATGCGAATTTGAGGTTTAACAGCCCTGAAGTGAGAATCGAGATTGACCGTGACCGTGCAAGAACAATGGGAGTTTCAGTTCAAGATATTGCACAAACCTTACAGTTTGGGCTTTCCGGAACACGTTACGGTTTTTTTGTGACAGATGGCAGGCAGTTCCCAATTATCGGACAGTTCGACAACATCAACCGCAACACGCCATCGGATATTCGTTCGCTTTATGTCAGAAATAGCAATGGACGCCTCATTCAAATGGATAATTTGGTTACAATGGTTGAGCAGGCTAATCCGCCACAACGCCATCGTTACAACCGTTTTTTGAGTGCGACAATTACTGCGCAAATGTCGCCGGGTGTTACGCTTGGCGAGGCTGTTGACGAATTGCAAGCCATCGCAAGAAACACGCTGCCCGAACCATTTCGCACCGAACTTTCCGGACAAGCACGGGATATGCAAGATAGTGCAGGAGCAATGATGTATGCACTTATTCTTGCATTGGTGTTGGTGTATCTCGTATTAGCCGCACAGTTCGAGAGTTTCAGAGATCCGCTGATTATTTTATTTACCGTGCCATTGGCTTTGACCGGTGCATTGTTTTCGCTGTGGTATTTCCAAGAAACGTTGAACATTTTTAGTCAGATTGGGATTATTATGCTCATAGGTTTGGTTACAAAAAACGGTATTTTGATTGTGGAATTTGCCAATCAGAAAAAAGCACAAGGAATGTCTGTTGCTCAGGCGGTTCAGGAGTCCGCACAACAACGTTTTCGTCCGATTTTGATGACCAGCTTGTCCACCATTTTTGGAATTTTGCCGATTGCTTTGGCGATGGGTGCAGGCTCTGAAAGCCGTGTGTCGATGGGTATTGCAGTTATCGGCGGTATGGCTTTGGCTACGCTGTTGAGTTTGTTTGTGATTCCAGTCGTTTATACGTGGTTTTCAGACAAACGCAAAACTGTTTCGAACGTGGATTAACGTACTTTGAAAAATACTTTGTTTTTTCAAAAATAATGTGTAACTTTGCGGAAAATTTATTAACCGATGTAAAGACAGGGTATACCCTGTCTCTACCAAAACAAAAACAGCATCATGGATGTAAAAAAACTCTTAGCCGACGTTGAGGCTAAAAACCCCGGACAACCCCTGTATTTACAGGCAGTAACTGAAGTATTGGAAACCATCGAAGACGTGGTAAAAGCCAATCCAAAGTACACAAAGTACAAAATTGTTGAACGTCTTTTAGAGCCGGATCGCGTTATTCAATTCCGCGTGGATTGGGTTGACGACAAAGGCGAAGTGCAAACAAATCGTGCTTGGCGTGTGCAGTACAACAATGCGATTGGACCGTACAAAGGCGGTATGC
>WQWI01000017.1 GCA_009785425.1 Bacteroidales bacterium
CAGCGGGATGAGTCTTTCTCGGGTGCGGACATAGGTTACTGTCTTGGTCTCTTTCTTCATGACTTGGGGTTAATAATTGATTACAAAGTTAAACATTTTTTTCAATTTGCAAATATAAGGTGGCGCCGATGTACAAAATAAAAATATGCTTATGGTTAAGTTAGTAAAATTTTTCTCACTTCTGCTGTTTCTTTGTCCGATAATACTTTCGGCTCAAACGCAAACGGTAAGGGGTGTAGTAATTGAAAAATCCACGTTGGAACCGTTGCCGGGAGCCACCGTGATTGTAACATCCAACGACAGGCAATTTGGTACAAGTACCAATGAAGCCGGCGAATTTTCAGTTCCAAATGTTCCGGTAGGGAGGTGTAATATTTTTGTGTCTATGGTGGGATTTGTTCCTTTTGCATCGAACAATATTTTGGTGCATTCGGGACGAGAAACGGTTTTGGAAATCGCTCTCGATGAAGATGTTTTTGTTTTACACGGAGTTACGATTACACCGGTAGTTGATAAAGAACGACCTCTGAACGCATTAGCCGTTGTGAGTGCCCGTATGTTGAGCAGCGAGGAAGCCAATCGTTATGCAGGAACATTTGGTGGTGATCCTTCACGTATGGTAGTCGGTTTTGCCGGAGTTGTTGCGGCAAACGACCAGCGAAACGATATTATAATACGTGGCAATTCGCCGATGGGATTACTTTGGCGGTTAGACGGTTTTGATATTCCCAATCCCAACCATTTTGGAACAATGGGTGCCACAGGAGGTCCGGTCGGGATGCTGAACAGCAACCAATTAGCCAATTCCGATTTTTTTACAGGTGCCTTTCCTGCTGAATTTGGAAATGCCCTATCGGGCGTGTTTGATTTACGATTGCGCAACGGAAATAATCAAAACCATGAGTTTTTGGGTTCGGTAGGCATGAATGGTTTTGAACTTGGTGCCGAAGGACCTCTTTCGAGAGAAACAGGTGCTTCATACATGGTTAACGCCCGGTATTCTTTTCTCGGACTTTTGGGGGCAATGGGTATCTTTGACGAACTTGGCGGTGCTATCCCCGAATATCAAGACCTAAGCGCAAGAATCAATATACCGCTGAGAAGTGGAAATTTATCGTGGACTACATTATTGGGAACAAGTAGAATAGAACAAAACGCAAATTTCGATGACCCTGAACACGGATGGATTCCTGGCGAAAGAGGAGAAAATATGTTGATGACAAACCGTCAGGTATTTACGGGAGTGAATTATACGCATCGTTTCAGTGCTACGACCCGGCTGGAAAATCGCCTTTCATATCAATCTTTTCTCAACAGGATTACTTTTGATGGTATTGAATATCCTACCGGAGAAGTGTTTCCTGAAATTATTACCGTAAATAATAGCGAGAGCAGAGTAGCCTATCTTGCCACCTTAAACCATCGAGTTAATGCTCAAAATTTGATAAGAAGTGGTGTCGGAGCGGACGTTTTTCTGCTGAATGTTCACAATACATTTGATAATACTGTTTTGAATGATTACAGCGGAACATCCACTTTGTTGAGGGCGTTTGCCCAGTGGCAGCACAGATTTGGCTCCGGTTTCAGTGTTATTCCGGGTGTTTATGCTCATTATTACACATTCAATGGCGACTATTCCATTGAGCCAAGACTTGGTTTCAGGTGGGATGTCTCACGGGCAACTTCGTTCAGTTTGGGCAGTGGGTTGCATTCTCAATTGCAACCACGCTTGGTTCAAATGTTCGAAAGGGATGGCGTGAGACAAAACGAAAATTTGGAAATGACCAGAAGTTGGCAAACCGTAGTGGGTTTTAACCAAAGATTAGGCACAGGCATGCGTTTGAAAGTAGAGGTTTATTACCAATCGCTTTTCAATGTTCCGGTTATTCCGGATATTCCGGAAGAATCTATTCTCAACTTTGGTGATGATTTTAACAACAACTGGGATCATGTGTTTGTTAACCAAGGTACAGGACGAAATTACGGCATAGAAGTTACGCTTGAAAGATTTTTCGATAACCAATATTATTTTCTGCTGACCGCTTCGCTATTCGATTCAAAATATACCGGTTATGACGGGATTGAGCGCCGTACACGATTTGCCGGCAATTTTGCTTTGAACGGCTTGTTTGGTTACGAATGGAGAATCGGAGAAAGAACACTGCTGTCTGTCAATACCAAAGCGTCATTCGTTGGCGGAAGGCGATATGTTCCGATGGTTAGAAACACTCTTGCCGAAAACCTTAACGACCTTCATCAATTAGACTATTCGCGGGCATACATAAACAGACTGCCGAATTATTTTCGTTGGGATTTGAATTTCGGTATGAAAATCAACTACAGGCGTTTTTCCATCGAATGGTTTGCTGAAGTGAACAACATCACAAATCATAGAAATATCTGGTCAAGGCATTTCGACATCGCCCGCGGAAGATATATGAATATGTATCAGTATGGTTTTATGCCGGTTGGTGGGTTTAGAATACATTTTTAATCTTTCTGCGATCTGAAAATATTTTGCCAATTAAAATAAAATATGTACCATCGCAATATCTGTGCCGGTTCTACCCAATGTCATTAAGTTAAGAAATAAACAGATAGTAATCAGTCACAAGGGTTGCATCCCCAATGGGATGCAGGTAACATGGGAGGGCATTTTTCTACCGAGCGAAGCATCCCTAACGGGATGCGGAGGATATTCTTGTCTCAAGCGGAATAGTAATGCTGCCTTTTACAAGGTGATAAATATCAGCAAATTATACCTTAACTCAATGGCATTGAATCGGCGCCAGCAGTGGGTGTAGGGGCGGGCAAACCCCGCCCCTACAATGTCGTTGCAACAGACGATGCAACCGTAATTCTAAACTATCTGCCCAGCGAAAAAATCCATATCGTTTTGGGCGATATATCCAAATCGGAAAATCATGTTTTAATCGGATTTATTGTAAAAACGGTCTCACCGAAGGAATGTCCACAAACGTATTTTGTCCTGTGCGTATCGTTATTCTCGGTGGATTTGGGGGTGTCATGGTGTATCGAAAATCGGTCGTATAAATCATGATTGCTAACCTATCGCCGGCACGAAATTCCCAGTCCATAGCTTCAAAAGCAAAAACATAGGTGTGAAATTGCCCCGGTTCAGGAACAAGACTTTGAAAGTAATGTGCCGGAATGAAGTTTGTTGCAGAGGCTTCCATGTATGTTCGCCCGCGAATGCCCGGCAAACCACGTTCCGCCCAATCCGTCACAAGGTCGGTTTGGTTCGGATTTTGAATATGGGCATGACCGTTAGTCAATTTTTTGTAGTTGATCCAAAAGTTCCGTCCGGTGGGTGCTGCGGGTGCCGTTGGTGCTAAAATATCAAACGCTTCAACACCATTATGTGCTGCTATCTGTCGGACAGGTATAGTACTTACCTGAGCGGCACCGCGTCCGGTTTCTTCGGGGGCAAAATTCCGTCCGGTGCGACCTGCACCCGGAATTTCAACCAACGCCGCCGTAATATTGCCCCAAGGCACATCAGAAGCCGCTTCAATACTCGCAACAATAACGCCGCTCATTCTCACATTTTCCGTAATGTCGATAACAAACGCCAAACGTTCGGCACTTGGTGCATCCAAATTTTCAACGTTGAACAATGCGGTCTCCCATTGGTGTAGAAGCACTGCACGTATGCTGTCGAGCTGAATTAAAACACCACAATCTTCCAAATTCCAATCGGCTTCCCAAAAGTTTTTGCCGTCTTGAATGGTAAGTTCACGAGCCGGAGGCACTGCAAAACTCAGTGTTCCTGCTGCACTCACATTGGGCGAAGCCGGCGGTGCCAAAAAATATCGGCGATAGACAGAGCCCGGAATTGGCCACGAATCAAACGACTCGTAAGCACCCGTAATGCTCGATTGAATCTGAACATTGGGCATATTTTCAACTACATTATTTTCGATGCCGTTCAGAAAATGATCAAGCCACAAATGTGCCCAATCAAAAACGGCATCATGAGTCATAAAACTTGCGTGACCCGTGCGATTGAGAACTAATTTTATCGGTGCATCGGAAAGTTCCGTAACCGCACGATATAGTGCATCAAAATTTCTTGGCATAACATTAAAATCGTTAAACCCGTGCTTTACAAGAATTCCTGCAGTTATGCGATTCGCCGTGGCAAGATAATTTCTATCGTCCCACCAACGGTTAAAATTTCCGGTTATAAAATCGGCATCATGCAACATATTTTCCCAAAAAACATCTGCACGTTGGCGAAGTTCTACGCCTTCATTTCCAAAAACAGGATCATTCTGAGGGGCGTGAAAACGCATATATGACGGAATGTTTCGCTCTATCGCATTGGTTGTTGCTGCATGCGTTGCTATTTCTCTTACGTTGAGCGATTCCGGGGTTGGTGCTGCCGAACGTGAAAAACACAATCGAGCAAGATCATGAGCCTCTTCACCCGGAAAACCGGCATGCCACGCATTGTTTCTGCCCGGATATACAACAGCTCCGCTTGCACGTGTGTAGTAGTACCAATTGGAAATAGCGGCTATCGGAATAATAGCCCTAAGTCCTTCAACACCCGTAGCAGCTGCGGCTATTGGCAATGTTCCGTTGTACGATGTACCTGACATCACAACATTTCCATTCGACCACGATGTAGCATCAACTTCATAAATAGCATTTTGACACGAAAAACCACGGGCGTTTCCATTGAGCCATTTCACAACAGCCATAGAAGCAAGCGTTTCGCAAATATCACCGGAAGACGGAAAACCATCGGAAAACACATTACCTACGGAATTTGCGGAAATAATCACATAACCACGAACAAACATAAATTGCGCAAAAAGACCGCCAATATTGGTGTGTCCGCCGCCAAGCACAATCGCGGGAAGTTCCGGCGAAACGCTCGTATCTCTTGGTATGGTGTGATTTACAGCGACCGGCGTGCCACGCGTCACGATATTTGCAGGAGGCACGGCAGGTCGAGCAGCAGGAATGCCCAAAGCCGCATTTGCCGCAAGATCCCAAGGCCAATCGGCGGCACGAGGTCTTGTGCTTTTGATATCATCGGCATACGTAAAATGCATCGTGTTTGGACCTGCCTGCATTGGTTTGGTAACACTAATCGCTTCGAGAGGAATTGTGCCATCTCGGTAAGGACTGATTTCTAAAAAAACAGGAAGTTTTAAGTCTGCATACCGCTCCGACTCTATTGGACGGCGAATGGTTGCTCTAATCAAATCGCGTCTTCCGTCACCATCGGTATCGATGGGTAATTCGATAAATACTTCTTCAACAATGTTGTAGTCGTTGTTTTTGTTGGCTCTTGGTGTCCATGACAACGCACCACGTACGGGCGTTTCAAGGTCATGCGTGTTGTTTCCTGTCCATTGGAAGGCTGGTGCAGTTCGGAGGGTTTCCGAACACCACAAAGCAGGAAATAGTTCAACGTTTCTTAGGAAACTTGGGTCAGCCGGCAGGGAAGCGCCAAACATCGACAAGTTAAAACATGTTGCTAAAACGGTGGTAAATAGACCGAGTGATAGTTTCTTTTTCATAGTGTATGTTTGTTTTTAGTTATGAATTATGGGTTATGAGTTATGGATTAATTCGTGGTTATTGTTTGTGTGTGCTGTTTGCGATCTGGCGAAGCTATTCATAAATCATCTTTTAGCCTCTGTGGATGATGTAAATAAGGTAGGCCGCATACAGCACAAGGAAGAATATTCCCTCACCTTTACTGATATGCCCTTTGCTTCGAGATGTAAAAAATAGAAATACGGATACCGCTATCAATAAAGTAACGTCAATCAAGATATTTACCGACAGTGTAATCGGTGTTATCAGAGATGCTACGCCCAATATGAACAACACATTGAATATACAGCTGCCCACTATATTTCCAATGGCAATGTCGTCTTTTCCTTTAAGTACTGCCGTAATTCCGGTTGTGATTTCGGGCAACGATGTACCAATTGCAACGATAGTAAGACCGATAAGCGTATGGCTCATTCCAAACGAATCGGCAATACCGCTACCACCTCTAACCACTAATTCTGCACCAATCAAAACACCGGCGAGTGATACGATTATTAGGATGATGTTTTTGGTTAGGCTGTCATTCCCGCGAAGGCGGGAATCCCCCTGAACAGAGGGGACGGTGGATAGCGAGGGGATTCCCGCCTTCGCGGGAATGACGGTGTCACTAATCAAACCTTTGTCGGGTTTATAAAATGTATAATACAAAAACACTGCAAAAAATAGCAGAAAAATCAAGGCATCTGCACGTGATAGCTGATTAACGGTAGCGTCCGTAAAAATCGTGTCGAAAAGTAATATAAAGAGAACAATCGCCGTTAAAATTGCCATCGGAATATCTTTGTTGACCATGGATTTTGAAACCGCAATAGGCTTAATAAAGGCAATAACTCCGAGAACTACACAAATGTTGAAAATGTTACTTCCAACTACATTGCCGATTGCGATTCCGTCCGAACCGTTGATAGCAGCGATAACCGAAATAGAAAGCTCCGGAAAACTCGTTCCGAATGCAACCAAAGTCAAGCCAATGACACGTTCGCTCACATTTAGTCTTTTTGCTATTTGCGAGCTTTCATCAACGAGAACATCTGCACCTTTTATAAGGATAGCCAATCCTATAACGACCAGTAAAATGCTCAGAAAAACACCCATTTCGGTTATATTTTTTTGCAAAGTTACGATTTTTTTTTGTATCTTTGCACAAAATTGTAAGGGCGAGGTATGCCTCGTCCCTACCAAAATAGAAAAGTATGGGATTATTCTCTTTCATGACGCAAGAAATTGCGATCGACCTCGGCACGGCAAATACAGTTATCATCTGCGACGATAAGGTTGTTGTGGACGAGCCATCGATTATTGCACAGGATCTAAAAACCGGTAAAATTATTGCAATTGGCAAACGGGCATTGCAGATGCACGGAAAAACTCACGATAATATCAAAACCGTTCGTCCGCTGCAAGGCGGAGTTATTGCGGATTTTCGTGCTGCAGAACACATGATAAAAGAAATGATCAAGTTGGTTAATTCTAAAAAATCATTCTTTTCGAGAGCCCTAAAAATGGTTATTTGTATTCCTTCGGGAATTACCGAAGTGGAAGAGCGTGCCGTTCGCGATTCTGCCGAACAAGCCGGTGCTCGCGAAGTTCGCTTGATTCACGAACCTATGGCTGCTGCAATCGGAATTGGAATCAATGTGCTTGAACCTACAGGAAACATGGTTGTAGATATCGGCGGAGGTACCAGCGAAATCGCCGTAATTGCACTCGGAGGAATTGTAAGCAATAAATCTATCCGCATCGGTGGCGATGAGTTCGATAAAGACATCGAAGACTATATGCGAAAGCAACACAATCTCAATATCGGCGAGCGTACTGCGGAAAGAGTCAAAGTTGAGGTTGGGTCGGCAGTTCTTGATTTGGATAATCCGCCCGAAGACTACCCTATACAAGGTCGCGATGTATTGACCGGTATTCCAAAAGAAATCACGGTTAACTTTGCTGAAGTTGCCCATGCTTTAGATAAGTCGATTGCAAAAATTGAAGCGGCTGTTTTGAACGCATTGGAGCAAACACCACCCGAATTATCTGCAGATATTTATCGCACCGGAATTTATTTGGCTGGCGGTGGTGCCATGCTCAGAGGTTTGGACAAACGTTTGAGTCAAAAAACCAAACTGCCCGTGCGTTTGGCAGAAGATCCATTGCGTGCCGTGGCTCGCGGAACAGGCATCGCTTTGAGAAATTTTGACGAGTTTGTGTTTCTGATTAAGTAATTTTCAACATTACGTGAATAATCTTGTTCGGTTCTTAAAACGGTTCCATTTTACCCTGTTATTCCTGCTTCTGCAAGGTATAGCTTTGACTTTATTGGTAAATTACAATCGTTATCAAGCCGGACAATTCATGCGTTTTTACAACGAAGTTGCGGGGTTCACATTCAACGTACGCAACAATTTAACCCAATATTTCAATTTGCGAAGAAGCAACCTCGAACTTGCTGCCGAAAATGCCCAATTACGTCGTCAGATTGAACAGTCGTATCAGATATTTGATCAGAATTTTTTTGTTGTAAACGACACGGTTTTTAGACTTCAGTACGAGTATATTCATGCCCAAATTATCAAAAATACAACGAATCGACGAAATAATTATTTGATAATTAACAAAGGTTTCAATCAAGGTGTGAGAGAAGGTATGGCTGTGATTTCGCCTACCGGGGTAGTGGGTATCGTACGTGCTGTTTCTAGCAATTTTTCGTCAATTATGTCGCTACTTCACAGCCATAGTCGGATTAGTGCAAGAATAGAACAAAATAATTTTTCTACCGGATCGGTTTCTTGGAACGGGCGATCAGTGGGCATTTCACAGATGTTGGAAGTTCCGCCGCATATTCAAGTTCATATCGGCGATACGGTAATCACCAGCGGATTTTCATTGAATTTTCCGGAAGGCATATTGATCGGAACGGTAAGCCGTGTGCACACACGTCCGACTGATAATTTCCACACATTAGACATCAAATTGAGTACAGATTTCCACATCTTAGACCATGTGTATGTGGTCAGAAATTTGGCAAGAGACGAATTAAACACACTTATAGAACAACGTTTGCCGGAATGAAGCCGATTGTAACAAAAAATATTCTGCGTTTTGTAGGCCTTCTGTTTTTACAGGTTTTGGTCATCGACCATATTCAAATTTCGAGTATGATTACGCCGTTTATTTATATTTTGGCGATAATTATGCTTCCGTTCAATACTCCCAGATGGTTGTTGCTATTTTCTGCATTTGTTTTGGGTTTTTTCTTGGATGTTTTTTCCGGAACAATGGGGCTCAATATGTCGGCAGTTCTGATTGCTGCGTTTGTTCGTCCCGCCGTGCTAAACTTAGTTTCTCCCGAACGAGATTATGAAGATGACGACGTTCCAAACATGAAAAGCTTGGGAATACTTTGGTTCGTTGTTTACGTTGTAGCTATGATTGTCATACACCATTCGGCGATATTTTTCTTGGAGGTGTTCCGTTTGAACGAACTCGGAACAACTTTTTTACGAATAATTTACAGTTCATTGGCTACCTTTGTTCTGGTCTTTTTGTCGCAATTCTTGTTTACTTCACGAAAGTAGTCCCCTACCTGCGGGAGATACAAAAAATTTGCACACCTCACTTTTTTTTCGTACCTTTGCAACATATACTATTATGCATATGAAACACAGTTGTATTTTTCCGGGACAAGGTGCTCAGTTTGTTGGTATGGGGAAAGACCTATACGACCAGCATCCACAGGCAAATGAAATGTTTGAAGAAGCAAACCAAATTTTAGGATTTAGAATTACCGATTTAATGTTTTCCGGTACTGACGATGATTTGAAACAGACACGAGTTACACAGCCTGCCGTGTTTTTACATAGCGTAATCGGGTACGAGGTACGAGGAGCGGAATACGGAATGCCGGATATGGTAGGCGGACACTCGCTCGGTGAATTTTCGGCATTGGTTGCAGCAAAAGGTTTATCGTTTGCCGACGGATTGCGTTTGGTTTATGCACGTGCACAGGCGATGCAAAAGGCTTGCGAAGCACAACCCTCGACGATGGCAGCAATTTTAGGTCTTGACGACAAGATCGTGGAAAAAATCTGCTCGGAAATTAGCGAAACCGTTGTTCCCGCAAATTACAACTCGCCGGGGCAATTAGTAGTTTCAGGAACAATAGCCGGAGTAGAGCTCGCTTGCGAGAAACTGAAAGAAGCCGGAGCAAAACGGGCTTTGCCGTTAAAAGTAGGCGGAGCGTTTCACTCACCACTGATGCAACCGGCCGCTGAAGAACTGAAAAAAGCCATCGAACAAACCGAGTTCAAAACCACTATTTGTCCGATTTATCAAAATGTGGATGCAAAACCGCATACAAACCCTGACGACATCAAAGCAAACTTGATTTTGCAATTAACCGCACCTGTGCGTTGGACGCAAATCGTGCAAAATATGCTTGCCGATGGAGCGGATCAATTTACCGAATTCGGTCCCGGCAATGTACTGACAGGGCTTGTGCAAAAAATAAAAGGATAAAAATCCTCTCCTGCAATATTCAAAAACGAAATGCAATGCATTTCGTTTTTTTTTCGTATCTTTGCAGAAACAGTCACAAAATGGCAATTCTCAACAAATACAACGAAACTCTCCCTATCTTCAAAACAGAAGAAGGTATAGAATTTGACCTGCTCGATCTGAAAGTGGCACTTTTGTACCACGGAATTCGTGTGGACGAAAAAATATATGAAACGTTTGAAGGAAAAGTACGCCTGTCAAAAAATCCGTTCAGTTGCAATGCGATGATTTTGGACAGGCAAGTTTTTTGTTCGCTTTCTCGTACAGAGCAAGAAACGCCTTTTCGTTTAACACTCAACGAAGGAAATCCCGTCATTACGTACAATAACAGGTTTTTGACAAAAATTTCTTTTCCGGAAAAAACATCGTTTTACAAACAAAAAACCTCGAGTGGGATTCCTTTCGGAAATCTCGGCGTAATCCAAGGTTTGGATATGCTCGCATTCGCTTGTTTGTGGCGTTGTGAAATCACAACCTCCGGAAATGCTTGTGGCTTCTGCCATACAGGGAATTTTGCATCGCCCGAACATTCGCTTTCCGAAATGATGGAAGTTGTTCGCTATGCTGTTGATGAAAGCCCAAAAACAAAAATGCTTCAACTCACTGCCGGTTCAACCTTTAATCCCGAGAAGGAAATCGATCAATACGTGAAAATTCTTGAAACCATTGATAAGTCTATCGGAATAGAAAAAGTTCCAACCATGATTTACATCACACCGCCTGCCGATTTGAAACAATTGGATCGGTTGTTTGATGCAGGCGTGAGCCAAATAGCCTGCGATGTGGATATTTGGGACGAGCGTCTGTTTGAAAAAATTTGTCCCGGAAAAGCAAAAACAAACGCTCGTCAGCGCTATTTGGATGCTTTGTCGTATATTGCTGATCGTTACGGATCAAATCGTGCAAGCTGTGTTTTTGTAGGCGGAATAGAGTCGGCAGAAAGCTTGATTGAAGGAGCAACGTTTTTGGCAGAGCAAGGCATTGTTCCCCTACCCTCTCCACTGATGCCATTCGGTGTAAGTCAAAAAGTGATTGCTGAAATGCAACCGTTCAGCCTTGACTATTACCGAAAGCTACGAAAAGAAACGGCAAAATTATATCAAAAGCACAATTTAATTGTTCCCGGAACGTATGGTTCTGACGTTTGCATCAGCCGAGATATTTGGCTACGCCGTGAAATTATTTCTGCTGAATAATGTCGGAAACAACAACATACCATCGTGCAAAAATATGGCAAATCGGACTATTTGCACTGAACAATACCGCTGTTAATTTATACGCTATGATGATTATTTTCATCGCCTATTTTGCAGGCGGTGTATTGGGTTTGACGGTGGCATTTGTTTCCACGCTCATCATGGCGATGCGACTTTTCGATGGAATTACAGACCCAATTATCGGTTGGTTTATCGATCGTACAAACGGAAAATTCGGAAAATTCCGTCCGTTTATGGTGCTCGGAAACGTAGTAATGGCGGGCTCTTTGGCGTTGATGTACATTTCGCAATATATGGAAGCTGCAAAAATACCGTTTTTCATTTTTGCGTATTTTGTTTATGTCATCGGGTATAGTTTTCAGTTTTGTGTAACGCGTGCAGCACAGAGTGCACTCACCAACGACCCCGAACAACGCCCTGTTTTTTCGGCATTTGATATGGTGATGAATGTTATTCTTTTTGTTGGTGTGAGTTTACTTGTAAGCAATTATTTAGTTGTAAAACATGGTGATTTCACCGGCTCAATGTTCGGCGAATTTTTTGTTATTATTGCAATTGCTTCAGCAATATGTACTTTTTTTGCAATTATCGGAATCTGGAAAAAAGATAGACCTGAATTTTTTGGATTGGCTGAAAACGCACAAAAAATCCGACTTCGAGATGGCTGGGATGCCCTACGAAATAACCGTGCTGTGCAAATGTTGATGATTTCTGCAGGAACAGATAGATTGTTTTCAAACATAACGACAAACGCAGTCGTTGTAGTCATTATTTTCGGAATTATTTGTGGAAATTTTGCACTTTCCGGACAGTTTAATCTTTTTGTCTTCATACCAAGTATAATTATTTCGCTATTATGCATTCAATATGCAAGAAAATTAGGACAAAAAGAGGCATTTTTATTTGGATCCTACGGAGGAATAATTTTTTCGACGCTGGTTTTTCTTCTATTTTTGTTTGGAGATCCAACCTCGCTTAGTTTCACAGATTGGGGATATTTTACAATTTTGCTTTTGATTTTTATGGCATTTCGCGGTGGTTTTATGTCTGTCAACAACAGTATTGTTATTCCGATGATTGCCGATGTTGCTGATTCGGAAGTGGCACGAAGCGGTAAATATCTACCGGGAATGATTGGAGCATTATTTACCACAGTCGACAAACTTATTTTATCGCTGAACACCGTAATTATAGGAGCTTTACTGATATTTGTTGCCGGTTATAGAGATGCCTTCCCCTCGGTACACTCGCTATATACCCCCGGACTGTTTTGGGTAGGAATGATTGCCTATTGCTTTTTGCCTATACTTGGTTGGATTATCAATATCGTTTGCATGCGGTTTTATCCTTTGAGTCGTGCAAAAATGGCGGAAACGCAACAAATCATACAGGAAATTAAATCAACTGTGTAGGGGCGAGGCATGCCTCGCCCCTATAGTCTCCTTTTTTTTGTATCTTTGCAAAATGGTTTTAACGTTTTTCGAATTGAATAAAATTACCGATGACGTGTTTGATGTTTGGCTAAAAAAACTGCCAAAATTCAGACAAGACGAGGTTTTGCGATACCGTTTTCGAGACGATCGGGTGCGATCCTTGTGTGCATATCTGTTGCTGTGTGTGGGTTTAGGACGAATTTTAGAAAAATTTTCCTACAACGAACATGGTAAGCCTTCATTAATTGGCGAAAATTTACAGATCAATCTTTCACATGCAAAATCGGCTGTGGCAGTCGGCTTCAGCAAAAACCCAATTGGTGTTGATGTGGAATTTATCAGAAAGACCTATCCGAAAATTGTTTGTAAACGTGTGTTTACTCCTGTGGAAATCGAGCAAATAGAAAATTCCGACAATCCAACCCTTACATTTTTCAAATTTTGGACACTCAAAGAAAGCTTTGTGAAATGTATCGGACAAGGACTTACATTTCCTCTGAAAACAGTAGAATTTCGGCTGAGTGATAAAAGAATAGACTTACAATCTATACCGTTCCCTTCGACTTCGCTCAGGGAACGCCACATGCCAGCGGAACGGTCGTTGAGCGAAGTCGAAACGCCCGATCTCACATTTTCAACATTCACTCAAAATGAGCATCAAATCAGCATTTGCTCAACGGAGAAACAAGAAGTAAAAAATCTAACCTTTGAGGAACTATCTAAAGCATTAACCGTCATTGCGGGCTTGACCCGCAATCCCCTTGCTACTGGGGATTCCGCCCTACGGCGGAATGACGACCAAGTAAATAACCAATGAAAAAAACCGTAGCATTCCATACCTTAGGCTGCAAACTGAATTTCGCCGAATCATCGGATTTGAGCAGAAAATTCGTTGAAAACGGCTATGAAATTGTCGATTTCAAGACAGTTGCCGATGTTTATGTGATTAACACGTGCACGGTTACGGCTTTGGCAGAAAAAAAATGTCGCACGGCAATTCGTCAAGCCGGTCGAAAAAATCCGAATGCAAAAATTGCTGCTGTTGGCTGTTTTGCACAAGTCAATCCTGATGAAATTTCCAAGATTGAAGGCGTGGATTTTGTTTTAGGGACAAACGAAAAACACAAATTGCTGGAATACCTCGTAGGGGCGGGGTCTACCCGCCCCATTTGCAAATCTTTGCTACAAGGGCTGGTAGACCCCGCCCCTACGGCGGATTTCGTCGCCGCCTATTCTGCAGACGACCGCACCCGAACATTTCTAAAAGTTCAGGATGGTTGCGATTATTTTTGCACGTATTGTGCAATTCCATATGCACGCGGACGAAATCGCAACGACACGATCGAAAACACCCTGAAACTCGCTGAAAAAATTTCAAAAACAGGCACCAAAGAAGTCGTTTTAGCCGGTGTAAATACCGGTGAATTCGGAAAATCCACAAACGAAACATTTTTACAGTTAATCCAAGCACTTGATAACGCTAAAGGTATCGAGCGTTTCCGAATTTCATCGCTTGAGCCGAATTTAATTTCCGATGAGATTGTTGATTTCGTAGCAAAATCAAGAGCTTTTTTACCGCATTTTCACATTCCGTTGCAGTCGGGATCGAACAAAATTTTGCAGTTGATGAAACGGCGTTATTCGCGAGAATTATTTGCGGAACGTGTGCAAAAAATCAAAACGGCGATGCCTCATGCGTTTGTTGCGGCTGATGTTATTATCGGTTTTCCGGGCGAAACTGACGAGGATTTTGAGGATATGTATCAATTTATTGAATCGTTGCCTTTGGCGTTTTTACACGTGTTTCCGTATTCCGAACGCCCGAATACACCGGCGAAAGATTTTCCCGGAAAAATTTCTCCACAAGTGAAAAAACTGCGTAGCGAGCGTTTACATCAACTATCTGAAAAAAAACACGCCGAATTTTGTAAAAACCATCTTCAAAATCCATCAAAAGTGCTTTGGGAATCCGACAATCACAGCGGTTTTATGTATGGCTTTACGGAAAATTACATTCGCGTTCGGAAACCATTTGATAAAAACTCAGTGAATACGATTCAATTTTTTTTTGTATCTTTGCCGTAGTAAACAAAGTTATTCAACCAAAAAAACACAACAATCATGCAACTTATCGACGGAAAAACCATTGCTGCAGCTGTAAAAAGCGAAATCGCAAATGAAGTAAAAAAAATGATCGATGCCGATTTAAGAACACCACATCTTGCCGCTATTTTAGTCGGAAGTGACCCCGCCAGCGAAACCTATATCGCCTCAAAAGAACGTGCTTGTAAAGAAGTCGGTTTTACATCGTCGGTGTACAGACTTTCCGAGCATACAACCGAAGAAGAACTTCTAAAAACGATTGACTTTCTAAATAACGACGAAGATGTTGACGGCTATATCGTACAACTTCCTTTGCCGAAGCACATCAACACAGACAAGGTAATTTCTGCTATAGATCCCAAAAAAGACGTTGATGGTTTTCATCCGCAAAATGTTGGGCGTATGGTCATGGATATGCCGTGTTTTTTGCCCGCCACTCCGGCAGGAATTATGACGCTTTTGGAACGTTCGAATATCGAAACGGAAGGAAAAAACTGCGTCGTTGTCGGACGAAGTAATATCGTTGGAACACCTGTTTCCATACTGCTTTCCAGAAACTCAAAAAAAGCAAATTGCACGGTAACTTTGTGTCACAGTCGCACAAAAAATTTGAAAGAAGTTTGTGCTTCCGCAGATATTTTGGTAGCAGCCATCGGTAAGCCCGAATTTATTACGGCAGATATGGTCAAAGAAGGTGCCGTTGTGATTGATGTTGGCATTCACCGCGTCGAAGATAACAGCGAAAAAGGTTACAAAATTGCCGGCGATGTAAAATTCGACGAAGTGGCTCTGAAATGCTCTGCAATCACGCCTGTTCCGGGTGGTGTCGGACCTACGACGATTGTTTCCCTGCTGAATAATACGCTCAAAGCAAGAAAGAACAATGATTAATGGTTAGTGGTTAATGATTAGCGCTAAGACCACCCATTAACCATTAAATAAAAACTCCATCGTATCTATTCCATCGGCGTAATCGAAAAGAGTTGGTTTTTGAGCGTGTCCGAGTGGTGTGTCCGTGTGGGAGATGATGCACTGTATCTGATTTTTTTGTACTTCCAAACTTTTTTTCACTTCTGTTAAATCCAAATAATATTCGTAATGAACTACCGAAATCGGCGGTGTCAAAGACGAGTTTTCAATCAGCAAAAATACATTGGTATCAATCGTTTCTTGTGAATTCAATGCAGAAACTATTTTTTGATACCGGAAATTATTTTGGTACAAGTGGTGTTGCCCCAAACTTTCGTACAGGTCTTTTTGACTCCTCACAACTTCTATCAAAGGCTGAAAGTCGTAGTTTTGGGGCAAAAGTAATTTGGTTACATTTCGGCATCCCAATCCGAAGTAGCGAAACATGTCTTCGAACAAGCCTTGCAATTCATCGGGGGTTTCTGAGCCGTCTAAAATTGCACAACTGTTTCGATGTCCGCGAATGATGTGCGGGTATTTTGAAAAACACTCGTAAAAATGTCCAGCGGTGTGATTTCCACCCGTAGCAATTACTGCGTCAAATCCTTTAGTCACGTGTTCTGTAAAACAAATTCGTTCTGCAAATTTTGGTTCGATTTGAATGAGTTTTTTAGCCAAAAATCTCAATAAGATGCTATCTTTCGATGAGAGTTTACACAGAATTTTATGTCCGGAGATCAGCACTGCCAAAAAATCCCGAAATCCTACCAACGGCAGGTTTCCTGCCATGATTACGGCAATTGTTTTTTGCCGTAGAGACGCAATGCATTGCGTCTCTACATTGTACAAAAACGGATAATGCGATGTCCAGCTGTTCAGATTTTTTTCTTCCAGGTCCAAAACAACCGCATGTAAGGCGAATCGAATGTTTTCTTTCGTGAACCATGGATTTTTTTGATTTGCACGGGTCAAAACATTAGTAAATTCGGCATTTTCAGAACATAGTTGTTCGTTTAGAAAACTGCCTAATTTCACAAATGCGGACAATCGATTTTGAAAAGTCATATTTTTTTTGTATCTTTGTAAGTAAACCTGCAAGTTCAACAACAAAATGAAGTACAAAGTTACAAAAAATATCTCACTTATTGCGATATGCTTATTTCTTGCATTTTGCGGGCATTCGCAACGGGGTTCTCAGCGTCAAGCTCAAGTTATAGCTCCAACGTTTGATTTCGAAACAGCAGAAGCACAACTGGCTGAATTGTTTGCGGTGGTTACCAGAGGCGAAGCCGAGAGTATTCGATACAACGCCAATATTCGTTTCTTGGAACTTTTGAAAAATACACTGGTAGAAGAAGGTGCATTTGATCACCCTTTTGCAAATCTTGGCACTCAAATACTACAGCCTCCCGACAGAAAGTTTCGTATGTTCAACTGGATCGTGCGACGAGACCTTGGCATGGAATTTTTTGCCGTAATGATGGTTCGTGTTGAGCATGCAGAAGAAATTCGAATCATTCAACTGATTGACGAAAGTGAAACTATATTTGACCGCTCTAATGCCATACTTGAGGCGAATAATTGGTATGGTGCACATTATCGTCAGGTAATTCAAACTGAAGGAAACGATGGTCGCAGGTATTACACGCTTTTGGGTTGGAATGGAAACGACCCGGCTGTCAGTCGAAGCATAATCGAAGTTATGACTTTCAGACCCAACGGAGATCCGGTGTTTGGTGCTGCGATTTTCACCGACGAGAGAGGCAGGAGAGAACGGTTTGTGCGAAAAGTTTTCGAATATGCACGCAGAAGCTCGATGATTTTACGTTATGATCTTCAAGCATATCGCGAACCTGCTCCAACACGCAGACATCCGCAAAGGCATCAATATGTAGAAACAAACATGATTGTGTTTGATCACTTAGTACCTCAATGTCGCTCAGGTACAAGAACGTCCGATATGCGAGGTCGGCGTGAGGCTTATATTCCATCAGGCGGTGTTCACCACGCTTATATCTGGTTAGATAATCGCTGGACGTTGAAACCCGACATTCGGGCTCGAATGCCGGCACCAGAGGGGCAAAGGAGGAGGCGTTAGTTCCGTAGGGACAAGTTTAAAATTCGCCCTACGGTACGCATTTTACCACAATGAAAATGAATACCCTAGCACAACCGATAGTGCACCCAAACGGTTTCCTCCGTTGTTGGTGTTTTGTTGTACTCTAAGGAAGCCATAGTTGCCACCAACTTCGACAAAGAAATTATGACGATTGTGTTGATAGCGTATTCCCAAATTTCCGGAAACGCCAAGGTTTACACTTCTCATTTCGCCTGTTATGTCGGTTGTTCCGAACGAAACAGGGTCTCTGAATGTGGCAGCAATACCTGGAAAAGTTCCTTCCACAATGTCCTGAACTGCTGACGGCACTGTATTCCACAAGGTCGTTGTTCCGGCGGCATCCATATATCGTTGGCTTGTGCCTCTCGTAACCTCTTCTGCAGATAGAATAAACCATACGGTTGGTCCCACATTGGCATACACACGCCATGGCGATGTTCCGATATTTGTGCCGAATTGTGCCAAAAGCGGGACTGTTATGTAGTTGATCTTAATCGTGTTTTCTACATTGGCGTAGTAAAAAGGGTTGTCTGCTGACCACATATTCATAAAGCCCATCGCTTGCTCCATCACATCAGGAAGCACCATTCCGATCATTCCCAAACTGCCTGCTATTTCGGTAACAAGTCGTTGTGTAGGAAATGCTTGCATACCATCTCTTCTGCCGCCAAATCCGTTGTATTCTACGCCAAGGCGGAAAGAAACAGTCGGATTGACCTGCAATTCGGTAAAAATGCCAAAGCTTGGTGCCGGTCGCATGCTGAATCCGTCGTTCAACGGCGTTGCTTCGCCGGCAGGCATCATGTTTGAGAAGTTCACGCCTCCTCTAACTCCGAATGTAACGTCTTGTGCGGAAAGACCACCCGTTATCATGGCGATAATAATTGTGCTGATTAAAATTTTTCTCATTGTTATGTGTTTTCTGTTGTCATTCCCGCGAAGGCGGGAATCTCCTTGTTATTTACCGTTCCCTCTGTTTAAGGGGATTCCCGCCTTCGCGGGAATGACGTTCGTATTACATTATTCCTTCGACATTCCAAACAAACGCCCGCAAACCTTGCTGTTCGGCTTTTGCATCTAATTTTCTCAAACTTTCGAGCAACGGTTCCACTTTGGATTGATCAATGATGGTCAAAATTGCCGAGTTCTTCGCAGGCCACGTGTGTGTGCCGTAATGGGGCTCGCCGTGATAAGAACCACGTCCTTGTGCATCTTGCCATTTGGTATAACCTCTGATATTATGAAGGTCGAGGATTGTGCTGATTGCCTCTGTAAGGGCTTGGTTGTAGGATATGAATACTGCTTTCATTTTTAGTTAAGAGTTAAAAGTTAAAAGTTATGAGTTAGTGGTTAATGATTACGATTGGGCGAAGCAACTCTTAGTTCTTAGTTCTTAACTCCATTATGAGTAGGCTTCCGCCATTTTTTCTTGTCTTTTTTTCTTTTGGCGGAGCGTGCGTGCACCGAAAATCGAGTAAATCACCGGAACAATAATGAGTGTGATGAGTGTAGAGAACGCTAATCCTCCGATAATCGAAATCCCCATCGGTTGCCACGTTTCAGAGCCTTCGCCGAGACCGAGTGCCAACGGTGTCATCGCTAAAATTGTTGTGATGGATGTCATCAGAACCGGGCGTAAACGCGACTTTCCGGCGTTGATTACAGCTTGATTGATTGACAGTCCTCGTTCGTGCAACAAGTTTGTGAAGTCAACCATAACTACACCGTTCTTTACAACAATTCCCACAAGCATAATCGAGCCCACAAAGCCGATCAAACTCAACGATGTGCCGGTTATGAATAGTGCGAGGAATACGCCGGTAAATGCAAACGGTAGCGTAAGCATAATGATAAACGGCATTCGCATCGATTCGAACTGTGTTGCGAGTACGATGTAAACCAACAAAATAATCAACAGAAGAAGCAAGATCATATCTCCAAACGCTTCGGCTTGATCCTCAGCAGCACCGCCAACGCTCACAAAAAAGCCTTGTGGAGTTTCCGTTTCCTCCAAAATTTGATTGACTTCTCTTACGACCTCGCTCAGTGCAACGCCGTGTGTCGCCATTGTTACAGTAGTTCGACGTTGTCTGTCCTCACGCTGAATGCTTGGTGGCGAGAAAAACCCTTCTACACGTCCAACATCTCTCACTCGCACCATTTGCCCACCGGAGCCAAACAACTGAATGTTTTCGACATCCTCAAGCGACTGGCGGAATGGTTCGGCATAACGCACAACGATATCGAATTGTTCACCGTCTTCGCGGAATTGACCTGCGGTCAAACCGTTGATACGGTTACGAATGAACAATGAAGCCGTAGCCGTGTTCAAACCGTGAATAGCGAGCCTTTCGCGATCGAAAATCACACGATATTCCAAACGTTGTTCATCACGACTCAATCGTACATCACGTGTACCTTCGATTTCCGCAAAACGATCTCTCAAATAGTTTGCAAACGTTTCGCTCACATCAAAGTCATAACCAAAAATTTTGACTTCTATACCTGTTCCGCCTGGTCCCATACCTCCTGTTCCAACGGTATATCGAACAACTTGTGGCATCGATTGGAATTTCGTACGCAATTCCTCAGCCATATCAAAAACCGATCGGTCGCGATAGCGAACATTCACACATCGCATCGTGAAATTGATCACATGCGAGCCTTGTGTACCTACTGCAGACCAGAAATGACCACCATCAGGAGCTCCTGTAGACGAAGCAATCATTTCAACTTCAGGGAAATTCGTTTGAATGTATTCGGTCAAATAAGCGGTTACTTGTCGGGTGTACTCCAAGCCTCTACCTTGCTCCAATTCAATGATTGCAGTCAACTGACTTTCGTCAGATTCCGGCATAAAATCGGTTTCGACCTGCGTTGCAAACAACACGATACTGCCGATGAAAATCACGAATGCAGAAATAATAATTACCGCACGACGACGCAACGCCCATGTAAGAATTTTAGCATAACCGTTGTCCAATCTATCCAAAAATTTATCAATTGGCTTAAAGACTACGCCCAAACCTTTGTAGGTGTTTTTCTGATGAGATTTAAGCAACTTTGAGGATAGCATCGGCGTAAGCGTGATACCGGCGAGCGTTGCTACTGTTGTTACAATAATCACAATCCACGCAAACGGTGCAAACAACATTCCGGCCATTCCGCCAATGAGCGTAAACGGGAAAAATACCGCAACGAGCGTTAATGTTGTGGCAATTACCGGAAGCCAAACTTCGTTTGTGCCGTAAATGGCAGCTTCTCGTGGCGAACTGCCTCGTTCAATATGTTTGGTGATATTTTCCAAAACAACAATCGCATCATCTACAACCAAACCGATACAAACAATTAATGCACTAAGTGTTACAACGTTGAGCGTTCCGCCACTTGCCATCAAATAAATGAAAGCAGCGACCAAAGAAACCGGTATCGTAAGAGCAATGATAAATGTGGATCGCCAGCGTCCTAAGAAAAACAAAACGACTATCGAAACCGCCAAAAACGCTAACAAAACCGTTTGTGCCAAACTGTTGATACTGCCTTGAATAAATTCAGCCATATCAAGCAAAACGCTGATTTCTATATCTGGTGGCAAGTCTTGTTTCAGTCTGGGTAATTCGCTCAATACGGCTCTCGATATGGCAACAGTATTGCCCCCCGACTGCGGTTGTACTACAATTTGAGCACCTTGCCTACCGTCAATCATCAATTCTTGTGAGATGGTTCGGATAGTGTCTCGCACTTCGGCAACATCCGACAAAAACACGGTATTTCCACCCATACGACTTACGACCAAACGGTTTAAATCGTCACTGCTCGCAAATTCGCCTTCCGAACGAATAGCAAATGAGCCCGAGCCTATGTCCATAATACCTGCCGGCATATTGATATTTTCGGTCTGTATAACTTGCCCGATTTGCTCAATGGTCAAAAAATATGCCTCCATTCTCGCAGGATCGAGGTTGACCTGGATTTCACGCACCGGTGCTCCGGTAACACCAATCGAACCAACTCCATCAATTCGGTTCAAAGGGTTGATAATCCGTTCCTCCAAAATTTTGTCCAATGCCACAAAACTTTCCTCAGCGGTTACCGCTAAAAAGAGTATCGGCATCATACTCATATTGATACGCATCACGGAAGGTCGTAATGCATCGTCGGGTAGCATTTGTTCGACCATCGCAATAGCGTCTCGAACATCGTTTGCAGCCTCATCGAGATTGGTTCCCCACTCAAAATGTAGAGCAACAATCGAGATATTGTCACTCGAATTTGAGGTCAATTGCCTCAGATTATTCACCGTATTGAGTGCATTTTCTATCGGAATAGCTATACTGCGTTCAATATCGGCAGCACTCGCTCCCGGATAGGGCGTAAAAACGACGATAACAGGAATATCCATTTCCGGAAAAAAGTCGATGGACAGCCTTTGCAAAGAAAACAGACCGAAAACAACCACACCAAGAAAAAGCATGATGGTTGATATGGGTCTTCGGACGGCGGTTTCGTAGATTTTCATGTTTTGTTTTATTGTTTATTATTCATGGTTGTCATTGCGGGCTTGTCCCGCAATCCCCTTGTTCAGGGGGATTCCCGCCTTCGCGGGAATGACGCTTTAGTTTCATTTATCGTTCTGCTCTAACCGGTGTTTGGTCAAGCAATCGTGATTGTCCTGCAATCACAACATCCGCTCCGGATTCAACTCCCGAAATTACTTCAAATTGACTTCCGATTAAGCGTCCCAATTGCACTTCTCGGCGGTGTGCCACTCCATTTTCGATAACAAACACAAATCGAGTGTTAGTTCCGGGTTGTCTGTTTACGGCAACATCAGGAATGACCACGTGATTAACCGCACCAAAATCCAATTCTACACGAGCAAACATTCCCGGACGAAGTGCCAAATCTGCATTTGGAATGGTTACTTCAACTCTAAACGTTCTCGACATCAAATCAATGGTCGGATAAACGATGTTTACCCTGCCGACAAACTCCCTGTCGGGATACGTATCAAGCCTCACACGCACGTTCATACCTGCTCTTACACGTGGAAAATGCACTTCGGGGATATTAATCATAACTCTTACCGGCGATAATTGCATCACCGTCAAAATGGGTTGTGCTCCTGCAAAGATATTCATTGCATCGAAAAATCTTGCTGTAACTACGCCATCAATCGGCGAAAGCAGTTCGGTGTTTTCTCGAAGATTTCGCACTGTTTCACGCAACACATCCACCTGTGAAGTCAATTGGTCTAATTGTTGCTGTGTAGCACTTCCTGTTTTGTGTAGCTCGGTAACACGCCCAAGTTCTCTTTCGGCATTTTCCAGCTGTAATTCTGCCTGCACAAGGTTAGTTCTGTCCATTCGCACAAGCAATTGTCCTCTGCGAACACGGCTACCAACTTCTACTCTAATTTCATCAATACGTCCGGGAATGGTCGGAACAATATGATTTGTTCGGTATGCTTCAATATTTCCTGTAAGTTCGATTAGTTGTTCTACCGGTTCTTCAACTACCGTTTGCACCCTAACCAAAACGGCTTCTTGTGCTTCGTCTTGAACATATTCTTCCGTGGTTCTGTTTGTAAAAAACAGGAATGCTACTACTCCGCAAGCTGCCAAAAGCAGGGCTACGAGGAGGATTTTGAAGTGTTTTTTCATTGTTGTTTTATTGTTTTTTGTCGTCATTGCGGACTTGTGCCGCAATCCCCTTGCTGTGGGGGATTCCCGCCTTCGCGGGAATGACACGTTGGTTTCATATTTTTAATTCGTTATCCCTAAAAGTCTTTCAAGTTCGGATTGTGCCGAAAACACTTGCATCATAGCATTGATGTAGTTCGTTTGTGCTTGCAGAAGCTCTGTATTTGCGATGGTCACATCTAAAACTGATGCCATACCCTGTTCATATCGTCGTGAAACATTTTCAAACACGCGTTGCGACAACTCAACGGTTGTGCGTTGCAGTTCGAATGTTTCAACGGCTGTCCTAAGATTAAATCGTAACTGATTTTCCTGCATAAGTAGTTGGTTTGCGACTAAGTCACGGTTGTTTTGGGCTATTTCCAAACCTATTCTTGCTTGTTGAGTTCGAGCGTGACGCTGTCCTGATGCAAAAATTGGGATACTGGCTTGAAAACCGATGACATGATCCGGTGTCATGCTGAATGCCGGCTCCGTAATTCTGTACGTATAATTGTAAAATATCGCTACAGTCGGCAACGATGCCGCTCTTTGAAGACTTATTTGTTTGTTTGCCAACTCAACTTGCCCTTCAATCAGCTGCATGTTATGATTGGTATTCAAATCCAAAGTCATGTTCAACGCTCTGTCCGTGTCCTTTACAGCAAAGAGTTGCTCCAATGTTTCCGTCAGCACGATTTCCGCACGAGAATCAACACCCAAATGAAAACGTAGTAAATTGTATGCCATCTCGATATTTCGATCAACATTTTGGATAGCAAGCAACATCGTTGATACTTGTATGTTCAGTCTATCGGCATCAGTTTGTTCGGCTACACCCACACGCACCATGTTTTCCGTGCTTTGTGCAAGAGTTTGAATATGTCCCAAATTTTGCTCCAAAAGTCTTCGATTTTTTTCCACAATCAAAATCATTTGATAGGCCGATTGGATTTGATGTCTTATATCCAATTCAGCCTGCAAACGGGCGGTTTCAGTCATTTGTTCACCAATTCTCGACATTCTAATACCCACCCAATAACTTGCACTAAACAGCAATTGTGTTACTGTCGCTTGAAAATTACTTGTTGGCACCATCGGAATTCCCATGCCCAAAAGATTCATTTCAAATCCCAACATGTTTGAGTAATCAACGCTTGCGTTTATCTGCGGTAAGCCGGCAGAAATCACCTCCCATGTTCTTCGTTGGGCTTCGGATACCGACAGGTTTGCGTTCCACATCGTTCTGTTGTTTTGCAGTGCATGTTCTTGTGCTTCTCTCAACGAAAGGCGTAGTACATTTTCGCCTGACTCTTGCGAAAAAACAGTCTTGCAAAAAACTGCCATCATCGTGATTAACAAAAATCGTTTCATTTATTATTGTGTTTTTTGTTTGCTTTTATGTCAATTTTTCCAGTACTTTCAGTCCTTTTTCCGTGCAACAACCCCGAATGAAAACAACTACAAATGTTCCAAATATATTTTCAAGAGTGTGCCGTTCGAAAAATTCGTCCTTATTATTCCACAATTGGCGAAGCGTGCTTCGTAACAATTGGGCTGCAATATCAACGTTCAAATCTTTGCGAAAAACACCCTGTTTGATGCCCTGTTCAAAGAATTTTTTTGTTCTTTCTATTTCGTGTTTTTCTTCGGCATGCAGCATTTTTGTGTAAACGGCGGGATGATAACGTTTGATTTCATCGTGTAAAGATACTATTTTTGTGAATGTCGAACTTTCAGGTACAGAGTTGAAAAACATATGAATAACCGTTGGGCTATCTTTCGAAATCTTATTGACCTGTGCTTCCTTTAGTTTTTTGTAACGATTAAGAATTGCTATGAGCAAAGCATCTTTATCCTCAAAATGCTCGTAAATCGTCCGTTTGGAAACGCCGATACGTCTTGCTAATTCGTCCATCGTCATGGCTTTTACACCATGATTAAAAATCAGCGACATGGACTCCGAAAGGATACGTTTTTTTACATCGTTACTCATTGTTTCTTCAGTTTTTTTGCCGAAATTTTATCTTTGTGTATCAATTTCGGATTGCAAAGATACAACAAAAAACTGAGAAAACCAAAAAAGTTTTCAGATTTTTTCGTTAAAAAACACCAAACTGCTGTAGTTGAGGTTTTTGACAAAGTAGATAAAAAATAGTTGTGCTCAAAATCGCAATCTAACTTGAAATCTCACATCCGTTCTATCCCTCCCATCAATTTCCTCTAATCCGCTGCCAATTGTATTTCTATCGGCGATATTCGTATTGGAATATTTTAACCAAAATGTCAAATTTCGAAGAGGGCGATATTGCAGCAACACAAAAAATCGACTACCTTTGTAAAAATAACTTTGCAACGTTGAGCCGAACAGCACGTCATTTTCATAAACAAAAATTCGCATGTCGAAATTATCGGTGTCGTAAATTGCATATCGAAGCACCACAGACAGCGGAATTTTTTGAAACCTGTATTGCACATCCTGATATATCAAAAAACCTTTGTTTTTGTTCGAAAATGCGTACTCCAAACGATTTCTCAAGGTCATATTTTCGGAAATTCTATGATCGACATGCAAACGTAAACTTTGTCTGGAATGCATGCCAAAATCCGTAAAAACTCCTGTGTTTGGCACTACACTTTGTCGAGTTTTGTAGCGATAATGCACGTGACCGGAAAGGCGTGAGTTAGGCGTGAAAAATATTCGAAATTGATATTCTTGCCCAAAAACCGGTTCATTTGAAGAAAACGAAAGCCATGGAAACTCAAAAATATCGGTCATCATAGCTACTCTCCATACTCTTGATAATTCCGCATACAACGATACGAACAATCCTTTTTCATTTGCTGTTCTGCTACCCTCCGACAATCCATTCGCAAAGAAATTTTGATAATGTCGGTCGTAATAACGTGCGGAAACATGAGCCGAAAGTCGCTGATTGAGTAAAAATCGAGAGCCTGCAATAAATGCTTTTGCACCGTTTTTCGACATTGCAAATTCACCGTAGTATCTGGAAATTCTGCCAATTCCTTCCCAGTTCAAACCCGCGTTGATATTATGTTTTGGCGGAATTGTGAATTGATTGTCGGGGCGGATTCGTGGCAAATAATCAACATCTAAACTATTGTAATGTACGGTTACTCCTACTCGAAACCTTTGCCAATGGCGGGATACGTGTGTTCCGAATAAAGTTTGGGCTGCCGTATTTTTTCTTTCCAACTCACCAAGTGTGCGGTGGTTTACCGTTTGTATAATTGACGAAATGCTTTTCGGGCGTCCGGTTTCGTCGAATTCCGAAACGGTTGCATCCAATCTTCGATACGAAAAAAATGTTGAAACATCAAATTGTCCGAATCTCAATGTACTCGCAACACCCTGAAAATAGCCGGATCTCGCAGATGAAGTATAAGGTCTCACACCTTGTGCCCGTTTTCTTACAGTGCTTCCGTCAACCGATTTTCCAAGCGAAAACCCGCTCCACAAGCACAAGCCCTGTCCGAATTGCAATTGATAATTTCCAACAACCAAATTTCTAATTCGTCCAACATCTGAAATTGCCAAAAACCCCGAATAAAAAGGAAATCCTTGCTTTTGAGAACCTCTAAAAAATTCCTCTCCGGCATTTTTTCTTGCTACAAAGCCAATTCGGAGTTTATTCATTGCATTGAATTGGTAACGCATCCAAAGTGCATCTGGCGAGCCTAAATACCATGCATTTCTTCGAGTCGAGTCGCGAATTATCGTACTGGAATAACCGTGTCTTTCATTCAATCCCCGAGTATATCGCATCATGAGATCTGACCTGCCAAATCGACGAATATTCGCCCAAGTCAAGTTGAAAACCTCAGGCCTCTGAAATGAAATATAAGGTTGTAAAATAGCAATAATTTGTGCAGTAAAACCCGGCACATAATACAATTCGGAAATATGTACTAAGTTGCCAAAGTCCGAGCGGTATTGCAGAAAAGCAGCAATTTGAAAATCGTTCAAAAGCCCTAAGTTTTCAAGTTCAGCAAGCGTTGCCGTATTTAGGTTCAACGGACGATGACGATATTGTTCCAAATGTTCGAGAAGCTCGGAAATATCCACCGTTTCATCGAGTTCAACAGCTTCTAAAATAGTTTCCAAAGCATTGTCAAAAAAATCTACGGTGTCACTAACTGTGAGTAGCGAAAGACCGGCAAACAGAAAATTAAAAATCATGTTGAGTAGTTTTTTTGTGTAAAATCATCAAAAATTTGGTTTTTTCGGAAAAATGTTGTAATTTTGTGGTGTCAAACTGGCAAAAAAAGAGCTGTGGGAAGCCTTAAAAACTTCAATTGTACCGCAACTCTTTTTTTATTTTTTAATTGCCAAGGGCGTGTCAATATGATAGTGGAAGGAGCCGTCTTTTTTGGTTCTTACAGAAAATCGAACCTCTTCTAGTTTATCGTCAATAATGACGTTTGCCTTAAAGTTTAGAAAACAAATAATTCCCTTTGGAACATCTGTCTCTTTTGGCTTTCCTACAGAATATAAACACCCGTGCTCGCAAATTTTGTCTAAAATTGTTACCAACGTCGCCTTTTTTGCGTACATAGAACCGCCAAATGCTGTTTTATTTGCACCTCCTCTTTCAAAGCAAATAACTATCCCCGTGTTGACATTTGTAACTTGCCTGCTCGGATTAGTAAAATTCTCCTGATAAAAATCAAATACCATTTTTCGTAATTCGAGATTGTTTTTGTGCTTTGTGAACCCTTCTGTTGTGCACTTTAGCACCATTTTTGATGTGATTTTCATAATTTTTTTGCATTTAATGGGTGTTTTTTTCATAAACGGATATTGATAACTTTCGGATTCTGTTAAACTGATAGCTTACTCCGAGAGTGGTTGAATAGCCGATAACCGCCCGATATTGGGTTTGAAATCGAAACATCATTTGTCCGAAAACATACTGAACTCCAAGCCCAATATCGCTCGATGAGCCAACGTTTCCGAAAATCATCAATGACGAAATCGGCAAATAAACAAGTTGCAAATTGACCTCCGTCTTGTAATTCAGCGTTTGCTTCACGCTCACAGACACCTGGCATTGTTTCGAAAAAACATAACTCAGCCCCATTCTCAAAAAACTTTGCAATGGTGCATCTTTTCGTGTGTTTGAGGATACCCTAACGGGAAAATTAATTTCCGAATCCCAGTACAAATTTCGATTTAGTCTTGCAAAACTTGTTGCGTTTAAATCCATTGAAAACTGCGACTTGTACTCTTTTCCAAAGGTTTCGATTTTTGGAATAGCTTGCAATCCCAACGCCCATCTTGGCGTTATAACTCTCGAAAGCCCAACGGCGAAACTGTGTTCGCGATACGACAAATAGCCGTAAGTTCTGTACATTCCGGAAATAACGCTCGACGAAATCGGACGTGCTCCGAAAAAATCCAAAACATTCAGTTCTCTCACAAAACGATTATTGACTTGAACGCCAACGCTTGCTTCCGACAAATGGGCCATTCGTGCGAAATGTGAAATTTGGTCGAAAACTGTCGGAGATCCAACCACGGTTAAGTTTTGTCCATGCAGAGTCGAAACAAAAAATAGTCCCGACAAAATAAGTGACCATCGTTTTTTCATAATTTTAGTATTTTTGTTTTTGCGTTCACCTATATAAACGCAAAAAAGTCGTTTTTCGTATAAAAAATTCCTTAAAAAATGTTAAAATGTTGATAACTTCCGAAAATTGTTAATAACTGCTGTCGAAATCCGAAAAAATTTGGCATAATGATTTTTTTTTTGTATCTTTGTCGTAGGCGAAAATGTACCATCCAAGAACTTTACATATCGGAAATTTAACGATGGGAGGCGATGCTCCCGTGCGAATTCAGTCGATGACCAATACCGACACGATGGATACGTTTGCCACTGTAGAACAATGTAAACGCTTGGCAGACGTAGGTTGCGAGATCATCCGAGTCACAGCACAAGGCGTTCGTGAAGCAAAAAATTTGGCAAATATCAAATCCTCGCTAATTCAGCAAGGCTACACCGTTCCTTTGGTTGCAGATATTCATTTTCAGCCGAAAGCCGCAGAAATCGCTGCTGCGATTGTTGAAAAAATTCGTATCAATCCGGGGAATTATATTTCTAACGTCCGTCATTCCGCACTTGATGCGGAATCCCCCATTAATAAGGGGATTGCGGGTCAAGCCCGCAATGACGATGAGGGTTCGAGATACGCCCAAGTTATCGATAAAATTTCACCATTATTAGAAATCTGCAAAAAACACAAAACCGTAATCCGTGTAGGCGTTAATCACGGCTCGCTATCGGAACACATCATTTCAAAATTCGGCAACACACCACAAGGGATGGTCGAATCGGCGATGGAATTTGTACACGTTATTCGCAGTTTAGATTTTCACGATGTGGTGGTTTCGATGAAATCAAGTCACGTAAAAACGATGACCAATGCCACACGATTATTGGTGTCTCGTTTGCAAGCAGAAGGCTTCGATTATCCTATTCATTTAGGTCTCACCGAAGCCGGAGACGGCGAAGACGGTCGCATAAAATCCGCAATCGCCATGGGAAGTTTGTTGCTTGACGGCATCGGGAACACCATTCGAGTTTCACTCACGGAAAAGCCCGAAAACGAAATTCCGGTTGCAAAAGCCATTTTACAATCCTGCGGAATACGTGTGTTTACTGCGGAATACATCGCTTGTCCCACCTGCGGACGTACACAATACGACGTTGAATCCGTACTGAAAGAAGTAAAACTTCGCACAAAACATTTGAAGGGTTTGAAAATTGCCGTAATGGGCTGTATCGTCAACGGACCCGGCGAAATGGCAGATGCCGATTTTGGCTATGTCGGTGCAGGCAACGGCAAAGTTACCATTTATAAAGGACAAAATCCTGTTCAGAAAAATGTTGATGCTTCTGAGGCGATTGATGTGCTAATGAAGATTATAGAAGGGAGTTCGTCAGCGGGCTAATTTATGCGATGTGCATCTTTTTGTCCATTGGTAATATGCACAACAAGCACGGCGTTTTCAACCTCATCATATTCAAAAAACACATACCAAACTGTACTGCTATTGGGAACATTGTACTTGATGTATTTGACATCTTCGCTATAAATTAGTTTGAAATAGTCTTGCTGTGGAGTTTTCCAAAGGAATTTGTAGCAACAGTACCATATATAGCATCAATGATATTTGACACATATTCGTCCGCTGTTTCATAGAACGAAAAATACTCTTTTTCGAATAAAACAAACGCCCAATCTTGAATAAAAAATTTGACTTCTTGCGAAAACCTGATGTTCATTTTTTCCAGTTCCAAGTTCTCATTTCAGTGCGAATGCTTTCTTTCAGTTCCTCTTTAGTTAAGGCACTGCACCATTTTTCCTCTTTGGTCAGTTTAGGCTTCAATGGGTTTGAAGTGGTTTTACTTTGCGGATGAATGACTGCAGTTTGCATAAATTTGTTTATTTATAGTGCAAAGTTACGACATTTTTTTCATTCCACCAAATTATTTTAGTTGAAATGCACCAACTCTCACCAACAAAAGTCATGAAAACGATATGGATCTTATCTACTACCTCTACTGCCCCCACTCCTTGCTGGATGATTGAATTCTCTTGATGACCTATCACGTGGTCGACCTCTTACCGCTGTGCAATTATGCGGTTGTATCATTTGTGGTATCGCTTGATGCCTTGCATGTCGTAAATGATGAATCGGTGGACATCCACCAAAGCCAAGGTTATTTCTGTTTAATCTAGGATTAATACGCAGCCTAAAACCGACGTCGCCTGTAAATTCCCCGATGTGAGCACCCCTTTCGGTGAGCCCATGTAAAGATTTAAAAAAACTATGGTTGTATCCCATTTTTACAAAAAAATTCAAATTATCTGTTAATATTCTATCATGCCTCAGCCCTACCCCTATTCCTGTTCTTCGGGATACTGCGTTTGGATTTATTAACCAAGTGCCTTGATCATTTATACCTATTGTCTCATAGAATACACTCTTCAAAAGCCTAACATTGTCTGTTGATAAAAAATTAAGATTACTACTTAATCCTGCCTCAGCCCTACCCCTCATATACCCTGGCGAAGAAAATACATTTAATGATCCAAATAATTTATGATTATCCGAAACCCTTATATTCGCACCAGCCCCTACAGAAGCAGACCACCTCGGCACACTTAATTCCCACTCTCTGGATTCCTGATACACACGATGAAACATCTCTGTCCGCCACTTGTCACCAATGAAAACACCTTGTACTCCAGCTCTCACAAATGGTTGAATACCCGCTGACTCATTACCAAATGCAACCTTGAAACTTGCACCAGGAATCGCCCCCACAATCGGAGCACCAGAGTGGTTAACCTCTACCAACTGCCCCTGCGTCTCCGTGGACATTAGAGCTTTTGCGCCCATTAGTAATCCGATTCCTATTGTTTTAAGTTTCCCCATAATGCTAAAACTCCTTTAATGTTTACCATCTTCCTCTCTGCGTACCTTGACTTCTACCCCTTTGACCGCTCTGCATCCTTCTGATTTGGTCATTGGTTCTGCCAAGTTTCACGTGCGCCCCAACTCCGATGGAAATAACGTTTTTTGTTGGCTCAGTATAATCTAATCTTCTATCATCACCAAAATCATTAATGAACTTTCTCCCAAAAAATGCCTCAGCAGTTAGATTAATCCTTGGGGTGACTTCGAAATTGAATCTTCCACCTATTCTTCCTTCCATCGAATACTTAAAAGTGCGTCCATTAACCCTGCTTGTCTCATCAAATTCACGTCTCTCAAGATCGTCAAAACTGCTACCTGTCATATACCACCCACTGCTTCTAAATGTTTCTGCAATACCAGTATTATTTATTGCGAATTGAGTGAATAAGTCAAGGCTCTTTCTATTCGACAACCGCATTCTTCTAAGGTATTCAAAAAGTGTTTGATTGGAGTGTTGCCCTTGAGCTGGAAGATTAAGTTCACTTGGTGAAAACCCAATTGCCGCCCTTATCCTGTCTCGCTCACTCAACCAGATGCCCAAACCCACATTAATACTTGTTTGATTTGCGAAACGTGGAATATTATATGAACTAGTATTTACTGTTTCGCCGAAAGGATTAGTAAAGACTTCTTTTTCATCAAACCCCTCCCCCTTCATTCTGAACCTGTTCACGAGCTCAAGAGATGGTTCAATGCGCCCACGTCTTCCAAATCTTCCTGATATTTCAAGATTTCCACCCGCCTGTACATTTGTTGTTGGAAAGTTCGCCGAAAACTCATTAGCAACAGTAGTTTCGTGCGCAAGTGCATCACCACCCAACTTAATTGCTGTGGCTGTACCTGCAATTTTTAAAGCGGTTTTTAATTTGTTTCTCATGATTTTCCTCTATATTTTGAAAGTGTTATAGCATTATTTATTGATTGGATTTCGGATATAAAAAAAGCGTGCAACTTGACTGCACGCCATCAGGTCCGCAAAAACCTTTATATACCGCAAGCAAGAGCACGCAATATGCGTACCTTGCCTAATGGTATATAACTTGGACTAATCTATATCATTTTGCGGTTTGATGGCGATCAGGCATTAAGCACCACAAAGATACAACATTTTTTTGAAACAGCCAAATATTTTGCGTTATCAACACCGCTGTTAATAATTTTTCGTTCTGTTTTGCAACACATTGTGGCAAATGTTAAAAAATTTTAACTAAAAGTTTATACGAAAATCGGTTTTTTTGCGTTATATATAGTAGGGGCGAGGTATACCTCGCCCCTACCCCTCCCTATGCGTGAAACTGTCATTCCCGTGCAGGCGGGAATCCCCCTGCAATAGGGGGAACGGTCAATTAGCAGGGAGATCCCCGCCTACGCGGGGATGACGATCAATTAACAATTCATTTTTTTTTCGTATCTTTGTACTATGAAACTGAAAAGAACCATTTTTTTGTTAATAATTTTCTGCGTAAGCATTGGTTTTACGCAAGCACAAATCCAAAGAACGATAATCAATGCCTGTGCCGAAGGTGCCGAAAATCGTACCGCACGGCTGTATCTGGAATGTGCCATGACACGATTTCAGTGGAAAGTTGATCAGCAAATCATCAGTAGTGACGGGTGTTTTCAGCTGTCTGCAGAAATTTCTCAAACATTGAGAGCGTTTATCAGAATAGATTTTTTTCAAACGTTTATTTTTCTTCAGCCCGGCGAAACTTACAACATTATTTTTGATTCCTTCGATTTTAGAATTGATGAGCGAGTCAATCCGTTCAGTTTGGATCAGTTTTTATCCTACCGTTTCGAAGAAGCCGATTCTAACGAGCTGAATCGCCTCATTTGGAGATTTGAAAACATGTACAACCAGTTTATTTTTGAAAATTTCTTGGAAGACGGAACAATTTCCCGTGAAGCATTCAGTGATTTCGAAAATTTAGTTCGGGAGACATTTGCATTCTCCGGACACGGTTATTTTCTCGACTACAAACGACACGCTATGGCGGATATAAAGCGGATTTTCCGTCTAACTTCACCCGCAAATTTGTTTTTAACCTATATTCAAGACCGACCGATTCTTTACAACAATGTTGCTTTTGCAGATTTTATCACAGGTTTTTTTGAGAATTATTTTCCATACCAAATCCGATATAATCGTTTGGTTTTTGAGGATCAAATTAATCTAACTCAGAATTTGACGGCGATTATGGATTCGTTGGGGCGTGACACAATTCTACAAAACGAACAACTTCGAGAGTTTGTGTTTTTACTGGGCTTACGAGAATTATGGCATAATCCGGACTTTAGCAATTGGGCTATTTTGAAATTGTTGTCGGATATTGGAAGCACAACTATATTTCCCCAACATGCGGAGTTAGCGTATCGAATTACCAGAATGCTGCTACGTTTCGAACCGGGCATCAATACAGCCAATTTCCAATTTTCAAATCCACAAACAGGACTGCCTCATGATTTTTCCTTATCATCAAGATACAAATACATTTTGTTTGTTACAGGTATTTGCGAATCTTGCGAAGCAGAAATCAGTATCTTGCGAGGCATCGCTGAAAATCTTAGCCATATCGTAGATTTTTATGTCGTGAGTTGCGATTATGAAGTCAGTCGAGCCTTGCAAAACATGCCGAGAAATCTGGGAAATATCACGTTTTTACATTTCAATAAAGATTTTGAAGCACTTGAAAGTATTGGTCTTTTCAGTTTTCCGACTGCTATTTGGTTGGATTCCGAAAATATCATTCAGTCGTACAATTTTCTATTACCGAGCAATCGTGCAGAGCAGGGTATTCGGCAATTAACCTCTCCGCAAAGACGCCGTTAGTGGAGACTATACTGTGAAAAATACCATTCGAAACAATTCCGAATAGTAGGGTACATCAACGGTCTTAGCTGTTCGATTTTTGTTTGAGAAGCCCAAAGCACTTCAGAAATTTCTTCTTCAAATTGTGGTGATAACGGACTTTCGTCAGAAGTTTCCATTTCAAACCAATCGCATTTTTTTAGCACAATTTCATTATTTGAATCAACAAAAAGATGATACGTTCGTGGCATTTTCTTGACGATTTTCAATTCTGAAACTCCTGTTTCTTCTTGTACTTCACGGAGTGCACACGCTTCGATTGTTTCGCCGGCATCTAATTTCCCTTTTGGGAGATCCCATTTTCCACGTCGGAAAATCAGTAAAAATTCGCCTTTGGAATTTTTGACTAATCCACCACCTGCCCTTTCGTTTTTGAATGCTTTTTTTAGCGATTCATAGCTTGTTTCGTCAAGCGTTATCGGTGTGTTGTTGTAAAAGACGGTTTTGCTCACTACGCCATTAACTTCTTGTACTTAAATCGTTTTGGAGTAGTGTCGCCCAAACGTTTTTTCTTATTTTCCTCATATTCGGAATACGTTCCTTCGAAAAAATAAACTTGCGAATCACCTTCAAACGCCAAAATATGTGTACAAACACGATCTAAAAACCAACGATCATGCGAAATAATTACCGCACAACCTGCAAAATTTTCCAAGCCTTCTTCCAATGCACGAAGCGTGTTTACATCAATATCATTCGTTGGTTCGTCAAGCAACAATACGTTACCTTCCGATTTCAAGGTTAATGCCAATTGCAAGCGATTACGCTCGCCACCGGAAAGCACGCCCGCTTTTTTACCTTGATCCGAGCCACCGAAATTGAAACGTGAAACATAAGCTCGTGAATTGGTTAGTCGTCCGCCCAAACGAATTTGTTCGTTGCCTTCCGAAACCACTTCCCACACGGTTTTTTCGGGGTCAATACTTGCGTGTTGTTGGTCAACGTAGGCAGGTTTCACGCTTTCGCCGATTTTGAACTCGCCGTTGTCGGCTGTTTCCAAACCCATAATCATACGGAACAATGTCGTTTTTCCGGCACCGTTTGGCCCGATAATCCCAACAATTCCGGCAGGAGGCAACGAAAAGTTCAAATTTTCGTACAACAATTTATCGCCATAAGCCTTAGAAACATTGACCGCTTCGATAACATTCGTTCCCAAACGCGGGCCATCGGGAATATAAATTTCGAGTTTTTCCTCTTTTTGTTTGCCGTCTTCCGCAAGCATTTTTTCGTATGCATTCAAACGTGCTTTTCCCTTTGCATGACGGGCTTTTGGAGCCATTCGTGCCCATTCCAATTCACGTTCTAAGGTTTTTCTTCGGCGTGATTCTGTCTTCTCTTCCTGTGCCATGCGTGTGGTTTTTTGGTCAAGCCACGAACTGTAATTTCCTTTCCATGGAATGCCCTCTCCCCTATCCAATTCTAAAATCCAACCAGCCACATTATCCAAAAAATAGCGGTCGTGCGTCACGGCGATGACCGTACCTTTGTAGTGTTGCAAGTGAAGTTCGAGCCATTGAATACTTTCTGCATCCAAATGGTTAGTAGGCTCGTCCAAAAGCAAAATTTCGGGTTCTTGCAACAGCAAGCGACACAGAGCCACTCGACGTTTTTCGCCTCCCGAAAGATTTTTAACCAATTGTTCTTCCGGCGGACAATTCAACGCATCCATTGCACGTTCGAGTTTGGTGTCTAACTCCCAAGCATCGTATTGCTCAAGCAACTCCGTGAGTTCGCCTTGACGTTCGATAAGTTTATTCATCTCATCGTCGCTCATTGGTTCGGCAAATTTTGCGTTGATTTCCTCGTATTCCTTAAGATAATTTACAACGTCCTGAACACCTTCTTCCACAATTTGTCGCACAGTTTTCTCACCGTCTAAAATCGGCTCCTGCGGAAGGTATCCCACACGGTAACCGGGCGAAAAAACCACTTCGCCTTGAAACGACTTTTCCTCGCCGGCAATGATTCTAAGCAACGTGGATTTTCCCGAGCCGTTCAAGCCGATAATACCAATTTTTGCACCGTAAAAAAACGACAAATAAATGTTTTTAAGTACTTGTTTTGATGGTGGAAATGTTTTGGAAACATTGACCATCGAGAAAATGATTTTGGGTTCGTCTGCCATTTGAATTTAGGTTTTGACCCTTCGACATTTCGACACGCTCAATGCATCGCTTCGCTCAGGGCAAGTTTTAAAATGCAAAGGTACGAAAAATTTTGTTATTTCAAAACATTTTGTACCTTTGCAAAACGAGGGCAGAAACCAAAATTTATTCGTATATTTGCAAAAAGACATCAGGAAAAATCCGCTACTCTAATCCTGAACCTTTAATTTTCACCTCGCTATGAGCAAGCTATTGGCGAATAAAGTCAGTCCGCGTAAATGTTGTTCGTTTCCGAAGTCGATGTTGTTTTCTTGCATGAATGTTTCGAGTTGAGATCTGACCGGACGGTAGAGACGGAGAAAATTTCGTCTGGTGGCTTGGTGTGCATTACGATCTTTCATTAAATAGTACCCTGTTATGGCCAAATAGTTGAACTGTCGATGTTCAATATTTGTGGGCGATGTACTCAACCCTACCACACTGTTGAAGTCGAATTGCGTCACCACGTCAACAGCAGCTGTTGCTGTTGGGGTACCAAAAGCACCCTTTTGTCTTTCTTCTCTAACCAAGTGTTTTTTTCTCAACAACGTGACCGGTCCGTTCTGAATCACGACGGCAAAACCTTGCCGTCCGACAGGCACAAAAATATCATTTCCGATAATGATGTGCGAAATGTTGCGGTCGTGAGGGAGATTCAATACTTGACCATTTTCGACAAACTGCATTTTTTGTAAAACAAAATTATAATTTAGCATTGAACTGCCAACTTCTCCATCTAAAAAATACACAAATCCGATTTTGAATTCGTCATTAAAAAAAGTGTTTTCTTGAGAAAAGGGGGGTTGTGTTTGCCCCACCCACCCAACGATTAAACAAAGGATTAAGGTTAATAAGCGTTTCATAGCGATTGTTTTTTGGTGTTATCTACTAAAGAAAAGAAGACCGCCTAAGAAAGGCGGTCTTCTTCACCCTTTCTGTTACAAAAGGTTACACAGTTTTTTATTAAGGGGCAACGGCAGCTACTGTGAATGACTGCTCTTCACCAAGGACTAATATTCCGAACTGGTTACGGAAAAACGCACGTACATGCCAAGTCGTGTTCGTAGATTCACGGTCAGTTATGAACGCTTGAGTCATTGCAGCTGTAGGAACTGTTCCTACTCTGATGATCGTATCGTAGTTACTGAAGTCAGGAACTCCTCCTACACCTGATGTTGATGTTAATATGAATCCGGCTTCGTTAAGTGCAATACCTCCGTTGAAGCTCAACGTACCACGCAATGTAAATGCTGCGGTAGTATCTGTTACTGCACCAACAACTACGGTATTAGTAACTCCAATTGGAGCTTGAACACGGATAGCCTGTGTTGGACCATACTCAGTACGAGCTGAGAAGTTGGTTGCGAATGGACGGAAAATAAGCCAGGTAGGAGTCACAACACTCGCCGCCGTCAAACCAAAGCCTCCAATCACCAATGTATCTGCTCCCATTCTCAAGGTATCTTGGTTTCCTGGAACTACAGTAGCTCCAGTAGCAACCTCAGGTAGGAATGCAGGTGTGCTTGCAGTCTGCCAAACAATACCGGTAGCAGCTATTGTATCTTTCAACGCTCTAGTCGCATGGTCCATCCAAAACGTATCTGCAACAGCTGTTAGGCTATAGATAACTCTCACTGTGTCCAAGCCGAACAAAGTAAAATTAGGTGCAGCAATGGTTGTTGTACCACCGGCACGATTTCTTGTTACGAATGTTGCCGGAACAGCTGTAAGTGCAGGGCTATAAGTTGTGTCTCCACCTTCATTGATTGCAAAGGCACGTACCCAAACGCGTGTGTTTTCATTTATATGTCCGGTTCTGTTTGTGAAAGCACCGGTGTGTCCTGTTCTAGTTGAATCTACTTGATTCACAGCTGCATTTCCAATTCTGAATTCTGCTCTCGTCGGAAGCGTGTCAAGTGCATAGATGAAACCTGTTTTGATTACTTGAGACGTTCCTTGTGTGGTTACCGAACCGGCAAGGTCAGCAAAGAAGAATGATGCACCGGCGAATGTTGGTGCAGCAATCGCAGGGGCAGTTGCTGCTCTTGTGAAATTCAAGCGTATACGACGCTGAGCTTCTGTTGCAGGAATGCTCGGATGGTCTGAAGTCAGTAACAAATAAACTCTGTTAAGAGCTCCGTATCTGTTATTTGCTCCAGCGACCAATTCATTCCAGTCAACTCTAACTTCAACTGATCCTGTAGGTTGACCAACAGCAACATATCCGGTCGCACCTTCTGATGCAGGATTCCCATTAATGGTTATAGCATTAACTGCCGTAGAGTTTGCAGAACGTGCAGAGTCTGTACCCGGGAAGAATTGAGCATCTGTTTCGGGCATCAAGGCAATTGTGAAGTTAACCGGCTCGTTTACATTAGTACGATAGAACAAAGCAACGTTAAGGTCGAAAACCAACTCTCCTTCATCCGCTAATGGATTAACCGTGAATGTTACCGCTCGAATCGATGCTTGATTGACACCATTGAATAGGACTGGAGCATTGTTCACAAAAATTGTGTTCGCATTGCCAATCGCCCCAAATTGCATTTCGGGGTCTCCTCTGAACACTTCGTCTTGTCGACAAGAAACTGTCGCTAACAAGATGCCAAATATCATGGCTATATTTAAATATTTTTTCATTGTTATTGTATTTTTAGGTGATAAATTGTTTTACTAAGCACGAGGGCTCTTTTTGTCTTACCAAGGAAGACCCGTAGGGCTCTGTATCACGGTCGAATTAACGTTTATTTCTCGCTGAGGAACGAGCCATACCCAATGTCTGCTTTGCGGATTGGTTATGAACCATCCCACAGTACCAGTACCACCTTGCCAATTAAAACTTCTTGGATGTCCGCTTGTTCTTCTATCTAAGATATCAGCAACAGGCGTACTACTGCCCACAGGAATACTACCTATACGACGTTTTAGGTCGAAGAAGCGGTGTCCTTCGCCCCAAAATTCAAGACGACGTTGCATGATTACTTCATTCAAAAGTTCATAACGATCCATAGCATCAAGAGTAGCAGCAAATGCCCCACCATCATCAATACGTGCATTGATAACCTCTTGTGTCAACATTCTTGCTCTGTTGATATCAAGATTCCCCATCAATAAGGCTTCTGCTTCGTTGAGCCTCATTTCGGCACCTCTCATGTAAACCAAATCATAAGCATTGCTTAAGCCAGCCCACTGAAATTTGTTATACGCAAGCTCGTGACCCATGAAATGGCTCATCATAGGACGTGTACCCGGTACTCCGCCTATACGCGCATCGTTGGCTGAGTCAGTGTGAGCAATCAAGTTTCTATTAATGGCGTTGGAGAATCCCCAAGAAGCCGTTCTGAATCCAGGTGCATTTGTCAAACAAACCGGAGCCGTAGCCCAACTTTGCGATTCGTCTGATGGAACAAACGATGCCCACATCCATTCGGCATTTCTTGTCAAAAATCCATCCGCAAATTGTGCTCTGGTCATCAATGGAACTGTATTGGCCAAATAGGCAAAACGTGCAGCTTCCGCCCAGTTGTGCATATCCAAATAAACGCGAGACAATAGACCGTGAATCACATTTAATCGGATAAATGTAATGTCGTGAGCTGCCGCAATTGTTGCTACGCCTGGAAGTCCCATTAAGCGAACTGCCTCAAGTAAATCTCCCTCAATTTGTTCATAGCTTTCTCTTACTGTAGAGCGAGGAATACCTGTAAAAGGTGGTTCCGGAGGTGTCAAGGTCAGAACAATACCTAAACCATCGGGTGAATGGTTATACGCAGGGCCATACATTCTTACCAGCTTGTGGAAGTAGTACGCTCTATAAGCCAAGGCTTGAGCTCTCAGCCAATTGCGTTCTGCTTCCGTGGCATTTACCTCATCAACGATACTCAAGAGGATGTTCATAGAAAGAATCCAATAATAGTATCTGTTCCATGGTAGAGCCGTCATAGCAGAAGTCGCCATTTCAGAGTGCAAACTACTGAGTAGTGCCCAGTTACCTTGTTGGCTCGTAGCACCTTGATTAAACTTATCGTCTCCCAAATACTCTAAAAACTTTATGATAGGATATTCACCGGCGAGGAATGGCTGTGTCCCCGTATTGTAAGAATCCATCATAAAACGTGAACGATTAAGCCCCACAAGCAAGCTTCTTGCATCTTCGAAAGAATTTGTCAAGTTTGCGATAGTTGTGCCATCACTCGGTGCTGTATCCAAGAAATCTTTGCTACAACTTGTTGTCTTCAGCATTAGTGCCACCGACAAACCTATTAATATCAATAATTTTTTCATGATTATAGTGTGTTTTTAATGGTTTATAATTATATCTGGGCTTGAATACCAAATGTCATTGTACGGGTTGGGAAGAACGTATAAGTTGTAGTTCCTATAAACGTTTGTTGTGGATCCATACCTCTACGAGCTGTTGCTAACCAGAGTCCGTCTACCGACGCGAACACGCGAAGATTTTGGAATCTAATTCTTTCCTTTACACTTTGAGGAAGTGTATAACCAAGGGTTACGTTTCTCAAGTTGAAAAACGAGCGACTAATAATATCACGATTCGAGACTTGCCAGTTTGCAGTAGTGAAAGCAGGGTTCATTGATGGAATGATGTCGCTTCCACGCACGCGTCCCATATCTGGAGTCCATGCGTTAAGCATGTCTCTGTGTAGGTTACGGGCATTTGTACCAATTCCTTCGTGCATTAATCCTCTGAAGTTGTCATCAATCATATAGCCACCAAGGCTATAAGACATGATTACAGAAAAGTCAAAACCTCTCCACGAAATCATCGTGTTTATACCGCCGTGTACAATAGGAGTGACCCTTTTGCCTTGAGCAAACAAGTGTGCTGAACCATGAACTGTTGTTGGTGTTCCATCTCTGTTTAATCCTATTAGACCGGCACCTCCCATTGTTTCAGTTGCTGTTACCCAAAGCACGCGTCCGAATTCGTCGATACCATATTGTTCGCGAACCCAAAGTTCATGCACAGAATGTCCTTCCATAATTCTTCTATTACCCGTAGCTCCAATACCCAAAGAATCTTCTGGAGCCAATCGCGTGATACGATCCGACCAATGCGTTGCATTAAATCCAACCGACCATCTGAAATCTCCTCTGTCGATGATGTCATAATTCAATTGAAATTCTACACCACTTGTGCGCATTTCTCCAATATTTTCCCACACGTCAAAAATTCCTCCAACAGAGTTAGCAACCGGTCTTTGGAATAACATATCGGAGTTTGCTCTGATATAGTATTCAAAGCTACCGCTCAAACGTCTGAACATACGGAAGTCGAAACCTACGTTAAACATGTTTTGGCTTTCCCACACCAAGTCAGCATTTTCCATTGTAGTTGGGAAAAATCCACTCATACCTTGGTTGTTACGAGCCGGAAAACGTCCCATCCAAGGGAACCAGTTTTGCGCTCCTGCGGTCATAGTTGCATCGTTTCCTTGTTGTCCAAAAGATGCTCTTAATCTCAATACATCTAAAAAGGCCAAATTGCTCATGAAGTCTTCGCGAGAAATTGTCCATCCTCCACCAACCGACCAGAATGTACCCCAGCGGTTGTCAGCATGGAAACGCGACGATGCGTCACGACGTACCGATGCCGAACCGAAGAACCTACCGTCATAATCATACTGAACGCTTCCCAAGAAACCTTCCGTGCGGTAAGTGTTTGTCCAAGATGTCAAACTCGCAATTGTTGCACCCAAAGCCAAATCGTTGGTAGGAAATGGAAAATGCGTACGTTGTCCAGAGAAGTGGTTAAATTCCCACAAGTGAGCATCGTGACCAATCATTGCCGTGACATTATGTCTTCTTGCAAATGTTGTGCTATAAGTCAGCAACTGCGTAAAGTTCATAGACTGCGTTTTGAAGTGACTGCGTGTCAAACGACCTTCAACACCACGACCATCGCCATACTGCATATTTTGCCAAGTGTATTGGTAGTTGCCGCGAACGTCAAAAGCAGCTTGCGTACGGAATGTTAAACCTTCTATAATTCTGAATTCCGCAGCAAAACGGGCATTCAAAGCCTCCACGTTTGAAACCATTCTGTCCAATGGTAACACAGCCACCAAGTTATGCCCGGTAGAGAATGGACGAACAGTCCCTTGTCTGCCCGGATCAAATTGAGAATAAATATCGTTGTTACCAAAATCAAATACTGGTCTTCCGTCTTCATGAAAGATTTGCTCTCCCGTTTGTAAATTGTGCAAATAGAACGGGAATATTACTGGCATGTTACGAATAAAGCCGAACGGATTAGCTATTGCGCCTCCACCATCTCTTTGGTCGTTCTTCTGCTGTTGATGTGTTGCATTCAAGCCCAATTCTAATCTCACCCACGGTCTGATTTGGTTTTCTACATTCAAACGACCCGTTAAACGCGTAAATCCGGTGCTCGGAACGATACCTTGCTCGTCCAAGTACGACAACGATGCAAAAACGCTGCTGTTGCGGTCGCCTTGAGAAAAAGAGAGTTGGTATTCTTGGCGGAAAGCCGGTCTAACCAAGCGGTCTTGCCAATTGGCGTCCCATCTGTAGCTACCGTCTCCAACGTTTACTCGTCCTGTGGCAGGATCGAACAATTCGCTGTTAGGCACATTGAATATATTATAGTTACCAAGCCATCCCAACACACTGTTATCACGCATAAAAGCCGCTGTATGGTTTTGATGTGCCCATTGCGTACCAGCAGCAATTTGTCGAGCTACGTCTTCTGAGAGACCCATTCCGCCTATTGCTGATGGAGTTGTCATACGATTGAGTTGTGCTCTAAATATCGCTTCATAATACTCTCGTGCGTCCATAACATCGTACTCCGGAATACCGCGAGTTACAACACCCCAAGTGGCACTAACGTTGATTCTTGGAGCACCTTGTCCTCTACGTGTTGTAACCAAAATAACACCGTTTGCACCTCTTGCACCGTAAAGTGCAGCAGCAACAGCGTCTCTTAATACAACAATAGATTCGATGTCGTTTGGGTTAATCTGCTCGATACCACCCGAGAAAGGCACACCATCAACAACCCAAAGTGGGGCGTTATCTGCGTTTACCGAACCTACACCACGCAAACGGACATCCACACCGGATCCCGGCTGACCGGTTGTACCGGAAATTTGCAAACCCGGAACAACGCCTTCAAGCGCTCTGGTTACGTTAGAGGTTTGAGTTCTTTCGAGCATCTCGCTTCCGACTACATCGAGAGCCCCCGTAAAAGCTTCTCTTCTAATTGTACCGAAACCGGTAATGATGACCTCGTCCAAGCCTACAGCGCCACTGGCCATAGTCACATCAATTGTAGTCCGTCCACCCATTTCAATTTCTTGGGTTTCCATACCCATGAAAGAGAACACTAAGTGTGTTGCGTCGGTTGGCACGTTGATTGAAAACCGACCATTAATGTCGGTGGTAGTACCCATTGTAGTTCCTCGCACAATAACCTGTGCTCCGGGTACGCCCATGTTGTCATCAGCACTGATCACCGTACCCGTGATAGTCCGTTGTGCCGACAGCGTTTGTGCCCCTGCAAATAGCAGAGCCACCAATAGTAACATCGTTCTTTTCATCTTGTTTTTAATTTTGGTTGATAATTGTGTTCGTTGATCGTCTATTTTGTTCTGTCTCTACAAAGAGACGGTAAATAAGTTATGACGTGTATGAGTGATTACGCACCGCAAAGGTAAGCATAAAAAATGAATTTGCCAAATTTTTTTTTATTTTTTTGTCCTGATCTTGTAAAA
>WQWI01000018.1 GCA_009785425.1 Bacteroidales bacterium
TAGCCTTCCAAGCTATAGGTGGCCGGTTCGAGCCCGGTCTTCCGCTCTCGCTGCTGTAGCTCAGGGGTAGAGCACTTCCTTGGTAAGGAAGAGGTCGCGAGTTCAATTCTCGCCAGCAGCTCTACCATAAAAATGCGATTAATCGCATTTCAACAAGAAAAACGTAAGGGCAACCCGTGTTCGCCCCAACAAAATAATAACCCTAAAAAACAATAAAAAAATGGCAAAAGAAATCTTTAAGCGTGGTAAACCGCACGTAAATGTTGGAACCATCGGACACGTTGACCATGGTAAAACTACGTTGACAGCTGCTATCACTACAGTTTTGGCGGAAAAAGGATGGTCAGAGAAAAAATCTTTTGACTCTATTGACAACGCCCCAGAAGAAAAAGAGCGTGGTATCACAATTAACACGTCTCACATTGAGTACGAAACAGAAAATCGTCACTATGCACACGTTGACTGTCCAGGTCACGCTGACTACGTTAAAAACATGGTTACAGGTGCCGCTCAAATGGACGGTGCTATCCTTGTAGTTGCTGCAACAGACGGTCCGATGCCTCAAACTCGCGAGCATATCCTTTTAGCTCGTCAGGTTGGTGTACCTCGTATCGTTGTTTTTATGAATAAAGTTGACTTGGTTGACGACCCTGAGTTGTTAGACCTTGTTGAAATGGAAATCCGCGACCTCTTGTCGTTCTACGGATTTGATGGCGATAACACGCCGGTTATCCGCGGATCTGCTCTTGGTGGATTGAACCTCGAACCAACATGGACGGAGAAGGTTATGGAATTGATGGATGCTGTTGACACTTGGATTGAGCTTCCGGTTCGTGACGTTGATAAAGATTTCTTGATGCCGGTTGAAGACGTATTCTCGATTACAGGTCGTGGTACAGTTGCTACAGGTCGTATCGAAACAGGTATCATCAACTCTGGAGACCCTGTTGAAATCATCGGTATGGGTGCAGAAAAATTGAAGTCGGTAGTTACCGGAGTTGAGATGTTCCGCAAAATCCTTGACCGTGGTGAAGCAGGTGACAACGCAGGATTGTTGTTGCGTGGTATCGACAAAAACGAAATCACTCGTGGTATGGTTATCTCGAAGCCGGGTTCGGTTAAACCACACAAAAATTTCAAGGCAGAGGTGTATATCTTGAAAAAAGAAGAAGGTGGACGCCACACGCCGTTCCACAACAAATATCGTCCGCAGTTCTATTTCCGCACAACTGACGTAACAGGAGAGATCTTCTTGCCTGCAGGAGTAGAAATGGTTATGCCGGGAGATAACTTGACTATCGAAGTTCAGTTGATTTCTGAAATCGCAATGAGCAAGCAACTTCGTTTCGCTATCCGCGAGGGTGGACGTACGGTAGGAGCAGGTCAGGTAACTGAGATTCTGGACTAATTTTTCTGCAAGAGCAGTTCGTAAGGACTGCTTGTGTAGATAACCGTAAGGGCGACTCTCCGCGGTCGCCCTTATCATAAAGGGACGTAGTTTAAGGGTAGAATCGCGGTCTCCAAAACCGTTGGTGGGGGTTCGAATCCCTCCGTCCCTGCAAAGGAAAAGCCTAATCGCTAATAAATGAAGCGTTTTAGGCTTTTTGCTTTTTCGGAAATCCCCCGAAAATCCCCGTTTAATTCAAACGAACATAAATTACGATTGCGATATATCGGCAGTAACCACGCCCGTTCCCGAACAGAAGCAAGCCGATTTTTTCCGATTTTTCCGATATTTTTACACCGCTACGCAACTCTCTAATCAACAATTCGCAAAAATACAAAAAAAATCGTATCTTTGTATCGTGAAATTATCAAAAAATCAAAAAAATATGAGATAAAACGAAATTAACATATTGAAATAGCGATTTGCTATTATTCGATTGTCCTAAACTTCCACCTATGTCCACAAAATTCTTTACAAACGAACACGAAAACACCTTACTCAACAAGATTAAAGGCGTTTTCGAGCATAAAAACATTCATTTTTTCGATGCCCTTGTCGGCTATTTTCGGGCATCCGGATATTTCAACGTGCGACCATTTGTTGAAAATGCAACCGAAATCCGTATTTTGGTCGGTATCAACATTGATGAAATGATTTACGATGCCAACAACAAAGGCTTGTTATTTACCGGAAACGAGGAAGACAGCGTTGATACTTACATCGACAATCTGAAAAAAGATATTCAAAACGCAAAATACGACAAAACCGTTGAAGACGGAATGCTACAATTTATTCGGGATTTGATTGATGAAAAAGTGAAAATTAAAGTTTACCCGAAACAAAATTTACACGCTAAAATTTACATTTTCAGAGAGGAACATAAACACGCTCACGGCTACGGTTCAGTCATTACGGGGTCAAGCAATCTGACCGACAACGGACTGCAACACAATTTTGAATTTAATGTGGAATTGCGAGAAGATGCCGACATTGATTTTGCCCTCGAAACCTTTGAGCAACTTTGGAAACAAAGCGTTGAAATCGGAAAAGAATTTATAGAAAAACTAAAAACTGAAACCTACCTCAACGATACATTTACACCTTTTGAAATCTATTACAAATTTCTGATTGAGTATTTTGGCAAAAGCATTGAATACGACCCAAATACGTTGCGTGATATGCCAAAGGAATACAAAAAACTGTCGTATCAAGCCGATGCCGTAAGTGACGGCTATATGAAATTGGAAAAACACAACGGTTTCTTTTTGTCCGATGTTGTGGGTTTGGGGAAAACAGTTGTGTCTGCTCAAATTGCCAAAAACTTTTTCTATCACAACGGCTTTCCTGATTATCTTTCAAATACGCTTGTTATTTGTCCGCCTGCATTGTACGATAATTGGCACGAAACGTTTGAAAATTTCGGTATCAACGGTTACAAAATTTGCACAAACGGCAGTTTGCACAAAATACGAGATGCTAAAAAATACGATTTGATTATTGTGGATGAAGCCCACAAATTTCGTCACGATTCAACGGATGGGTACAATGCTTTGCAAAAAATATGCAAAACTTCAACACGCAGAAACACCAATAAAAAGGTAATGCTTGTGTCGGCTACACCGCTCAACAACAAACCCGAAGACATCGCCAACCAAGTCTATTTGTTTCAAGACAAAAAAGATTCAACGCTCGAAATTAGCAACTTGCAACACTTCTTTGCACCAAAAATTCAACGCTACAAAGAATTGAAAAAAGAAACCGATGTCAAGAAAATGGCAAAGGGCGTAAAGGAACTTTACGAGGATATTCGCAAAGATGTTATTGAGCCACTAACCGTTCGTAGAACCCGTACAGACCTTGAAGAAAACAAAGCATACAAGAAAGACTTGGACGAACAAGGTATTAAGTTTCCGGTGGTGCAAACTCCCGAAAAAATACTGTATCAATTAGATACAGATTTAGAAGCGTTGTACGATGACACGTTGAAAAAAATAACCGAAGAGTTGACTTTTTACCGCTATCAAGCCATAAAATTTCTCATTCCTGAAAAGAAAAGCAAGTATAAAAATGCCGAATTGGCATCGTTGCAGTTGAAACATATTATGAAAACTTTGCTCGTCAAACGGTTAGATAGCAGTTTTTATGCGTTTCGCAGGTCTCTCGAACGCTTTGCACAAGCAACGGCAAATATGGTCAAAATGTTTGACGACAACCGAATTTTTATAGCACCGAATTTCGATGTGAATAAATATATTGAGGAGGACAAAGAAGAAGAATTGTTGCAAAAATTGATCGACTTAAAAGGCACCGACCCAACAATTGGAATCTGCACCGCAAGCGATTTTGAAGACGGTTTTTTAGAGGGATTGAAAACAGATTTTGGCATTCTACAAAATCTTGTCAATGAATGGAAAAAAGTAAATACTGACCCAAAGTTGGATATTTTCAAAGCATACTTGAAAACCAAACTTCTTTCTGCGAAAATCAACAAAGAAGGCAAGTTGGTGGTGTTTTCCGAATCGCAAGAAACAACCGACTATCTTGCCAAAGAATTGGAAAAGGCGGGTTTTGAAAAAATCTTGGTGTGTAGCAGTAAAAACCGAAAAGATATGTTTCCGTTTATTCGTGAAAACTTTGATGCAAACATAAAAAAAGAAGACCAAAAAGACGACTACGATATTGTAATTTCTACCGAAGTGCTGGCAGAGGGCGTGAATATGCATCGAGCGAATGTGGTTGTAAACTACGATACTCCGTGGAATTCGACACGGCTGATGCAACGTATCGGACGAGTAAACCGTATCGGTAGCACAGCAGAAGAAGTGCATATTTTTAATTTTTTTCCAACAACAAAAGTGAATGACGATATTGAGTTGGAAAAAAAGGCAATCCTCAAACTGCAAGCATTTCACAGTGCTTTGGGCGAAGATAGCCAAATTTATTCCGAAGATGAAATTGTGGAAAGTTTCGGACTTTTTAATAAAACAACAAAAGAGGAAAAAGACGAAAAACTCAAAATTTTGCTCGACCTACGCAAATTCAAAGACGAAAATCCGGAACTCTTTAAGAAAATCAAAAATATGACCCTGCGGGCAAGAACAGGTCGAGAAAACACGGAAACGAAGTTCGGCGAAAGCCAATTGCACAACAGCACAATTACCTTTATTCGCAACGAAAAACGAAACTCGTTTTTGTTGGTCAAAGACGATGCTGAACCACAAGAACTGACATTTTTGCAAGCAGAAGAAATTTATCGTGCCAACAAAGCGGAAAAGCCCGTACCGCTTAACGAAAACCACCACACGCAAGTAGAAAAAGCGATTGCAGTTTTCAAACAACAATTGGCAGAGGAAAAACAATCCGCACGTTCGGTGGTTATCACGTATAGTCCTGCGGAAAAATCGGCAAACAGTTATCTCGATGCCATCATCAAACTACAACTTGCTGATAGCGATGAGCAGGAACTTTTACGTTTGGCAAAAGAAGCGATCGGTTTGGGTAAATACCAAAACTTACCAAAAGAAATTTACAAATTGCAAAAAAACTTAAAAAAAGCGTCGATGCCCGCCGTCAAACAACTCGAAGCCGTGATAAAAATCATCAAAAATTACCCTTTGCAAAACAGCGAAGAAAAAGAAGAACCCGAAACCACAAAAGAAATCAAAGATTTTACCCCTAAAATCATCATTAGCGAAAGTTTTTTATAACTAAATATCGTTGGGCACTTGTGTAGTTGAAAAATAATTTGTATTTTTGCATTTCAATTGCGTTTTATCAAGATAAAATGAAGTTAAACTTATGTATGTCCGAATAGCAAAATTAGAAGAAGCCGCAGAAGACTCCATATTTTTGTGGGGTGCAAGGCAAACAGGCAAAAGCACATTGCTCAAAACATTGTTTCCAAATGTTAGGCGATATGATTTGCTGAATAGTGAAGAATTTGAGCGTTTTTTTCGCAACCCGGAACTTTTGCGTGAGGAATTGAAAAATGCAGACCATTCTAATTTGGTTATTATTGACGAGGTACAAAAAATACCGCAACTTTTAGACGAGGTTCACTGGCTGATAAGCAACCGAAATATCCGCTTTATACTTTGTGGTTCGAGTGCTCGAAAACTGCTACGATGCGGTGCAAATTTGCTTGGAGGAAGAGCATTACGAACGGTTATGTATCCGCTTGTGAGCGCGGAAATTCCTGGCTTTGATTTGCTTAGAGCCGTTCGAAACGGTATGTTGCCACGACATTACACGGCACAAAATCCGCAACGCCGTTTACAAGCGTATATTGGAGATTATTTGAATGAGGAAATTCGTGCAGAAGCCTTGTCGCGAAATCTGCTCTCGTTCACACGTTTTATGGAGATTGCAGCACAAAGCAACGGCGAAATGATTGTGTATAAAAACATCGCACAAGACTGCGGAGTAAGTGCAAACACGGTAAAAGAATACTTCCAAATTTTAGAACAAACGATGGTTGGCTATTCTATTTCCGGATTTACGGCAACCACCAAGCGTAGGACGATTACTGCTCCAAAATTTTACTATTTTGATGTTGGAATTGCAAATTATTTGCTTAAACGTAACAATATCGTGCAGGGCACAGATGATTTCGGACGTGCTTTTGAACATTTGATGATGCAAGAAATTATCGCTTATTTGGGTTACAACTATTTAGATGAAAAGCCGACCTATTGGCGAACCTCAGGCGGTTACGAAGTGGATTGTATTATTGGAAACGGGCGTGTTGCTATTGAATTTAAGTCGTGCGATGAAGTAAAATCACGCCACACCAAAGGACTGAAAGCCTTTCAAGAAGAATACCCAAATGCACGTCTTGTCGTAGTTTCAATGGACAAATACAAGCGTGAGATGAACGATGTAGAAATTTTTCCTGCCACCGAATTTTTGTCAGAACTTTGGAAAGGAAACATATTTTAGCAAATAATAATAAACGATAAGATGACCCAGCAAAACCTCAAACTGCCCTACAATCGCCAAAACTGGCAAAATTGGCTCAACGACATCTTCGCTCAACAAATGGAGTTTGAAGCACAAGCAGAAAAAGTAGATGTTGATAAAGAACATATAAAATCCGTTCATCGTTTTGCCACCGTAAAACTTGCCGATGGCAAGAATTTGGCGGTGTTGGATATTGAAACAAAAGCGGGCGTACAGATTGCACGTAATCGAGTGGGCTTGCGAAACTTGGTTGGAAAATTTATTGATCACAACCGCTATCACGGCATTTTGGCGTTTTATCATTCTGAAAACGCTGGTGCGGACGTATCCCCCGCCGGCGGGGGTGTCCCGCAGGGACGGGGGTGGGAAACCCGTGCTGAATACCGCCTATCATTCATCAGTAGCGAACCAACAATAAAAGAAGACGGAACTTTTGAAATACAAGCCACCGCACCCAAACGTTTTTCATACGTGCTTGGCGAAAACGAAAAAACAAAAACACCTGCCGACCGCCTAAAATCCATTGCCGATAAACGAGGAACGGCTACGTTGGAGGATGTAAAAAAAGCGTTTTCGGTGGAAACGTTGACCAAAGAATTTTACAAAGAACTTTCGGATTGGTATTTTTGGGCGTTGCAAAATGTTGAGTTTCCGAATGATTTGGAACAAGATAAAGAAGTCAATAACTCGACGGCAGTTATTCGCCTAATCACTCGTTTGATATTTGTGTGGTTTTTGAAACAGAAAAAATTGATTAATGACGAACTTTTCGACACACAAGAACTCGATAAAATCCTAAACTACAAAGATAAAACAGATAGCACATATTACAAAGCGATTTTGCAAAACCTGTTTTTTGCTACGCTCAATACCGAAATGGGCGACAAGCGAAAATTTGTCAATCGGCAGAGCGGAATACAAGGTTTTTACCGCTACGAGCGTTTTTTCAAAAACAAAGAACGCTTTGTGGAATTGACTAAAAACACGCCGTTTCTCAATGGCGGATTGTTTGAAAATCTCGACAAAAACATAGGCGAAGAAAATGAAATACGCATTGATTGTTTCTCGAACAGAATAGACAAGGAACTGCTTTTGAAAGTGCCGGATTTCTTGTTTTTCGGCGAAGAACAACAGGTTGATTTGAACAAAATCTACGACACAAAAAACAAAACCTACAACGTGCGTGGGTTGATTGATATTTTGAAAACCTACCATTTCACGATTGAAGAAAACACACCAACCGATATTGAGGTGGCACTTGATCCCGAACTTTTGGGAAAAGTGTTTGAAAATCTTTTGGCAAGTTTCAATCCCGAAACACAAACTACCGCTCGCAAGCAAACCGGCTCGTTTTACACCCCACGAGAGATAGTGGATTATATGGTGGAGGAGAGTTTGAAGGCGTACCTTTTGTCTAAACCCGGATTTTTACAAGATTCGCAGGATTTGCAAGATTACAAAACAACCATTGACAATTTATTTTTAGATGATAATCTTGACAATCTTGTAAATATTAATAAAATCGTGGTTAAGACAATTATCGAAAAACTAAACGATGCCAAAATCCTCGACCCTGCTTGCGGTTCGGGTGCGTTTCCGATGGGAATTTTGCAAAAAATGGTGCAACTTTTGCAGAAATTAGACCCGCAAAACAAACTTTGGAAACAGCGACAGTTAGACCTTGCAGAGAAAATAGAAGACGTACAGGCACGCGAAGTTGCTATGGCAAACATCGAAGAAGCCTTTGAAGAAAACGAACTTGACTATGGGCGAAAATTGTTTTTGATTGAAAATTGTATTTTTGGTGTAGATATTCAGCCCATTGCTGTGCAGATTTCAAAATTGCGTTTTTTCATTTCTTTGATCTGCGAGCAAACGCTCAAACCCGAAAAACCGAATTTTGGCATACGTCCGTTGCCCAACCTCGAAACCAAATTTGTATCGGCAAACACGCTGATAGGTCTTGATAAACCCGAACAAACAAACCTATTTCGCACGCCCGAGATTATCGAAAAGGAAAACGACTTAAAAGACGTGCGACACAAACACTTTTCAGCACGCACACCCGAAACCAAAGCCAAATACCGAGAAAAAGACCAAGTTTTACGCTACGAAATAGCCGAAATTTTAACAAGTTTAGGTTACGCAGAAGGCACCGCTCAAAAACTTGCTTTGTGGAATCCTTACGACCAAAATGCGTCATCAACATTTTTTGATATGGAGTGGATGTTTGGATTGAGTGATGGGTTTGATATTGTGATTGGGAATCCGCCGTACATTGGAGAAAAAGGAAACAAACATATTTTTGAGCCGGTCAAAGAGGGCGTGTTAAAAGAGTTTTATCAAGGCAAAATGGATTATTTTTATTTCTTTTTTCATCAAGGAATAAATTTGCTAAAAGATAGTGGTATTCTATCATTCATAACAACAAACTATTTTATTACAGCAACCGGTGGTAGTAAGTTACGACAAGATTTCAAAACAAGAACAGAATTGTTACATCTCATCAATTTTGGCGAATTGAAAATTTTTGAATCTGCGATGGGACAGCACAATATGATAACTGTATTACAAAAATCTACTGTGGATTCTCAAATATGTAATTGTTGTTTAGTAGATAGGAAAGGGTTTGCAGGTGGAAAAACACTGCAAGATATATTCAATAAAAAAGACGAACAATCCACATATACAACAATTCCTCAAAACGAACTATATGATGGAAAAGAATTGTATATAAGACTTGGAAATAAAGGTGCAGGCGACACATTAACAAACATACTTAATAAAATCGCAAATGGCAACGAATTATTAGGAAATATTTGTGAAGTTAATACCGGAATTATGGGCGGATGCGACTACATAACGCCAAAAAACATTCTATATGCAGATATCGAATATGTCAGAAATAACGATATACAGAAAGACGATGGGGTGTTTGTTCTTGACTCGGAACATCCACGAGATTTAATCATTTTAGAACAATTAAAAGATACCAAACCGTTTTACAAAAATTCGGACATTTCCAAATATGTGACCAACATAGAAACTCACAAACAGATTGTTTTTTCGAGTAAAACAGCAGGCATTTCGAGTAATGTACTGAATGTTCATTTGAATAAATTTAAGAAAATTTTGGAAAAGATACGAGAAATTAATAGGGAAAATCTTAATGATTGGTGTTTTTTAAGAAGAGGTGCATCCAATCCGCATATCTTTAATAATCCCAAAATCGTAGCACCACAACGTAATAGAAAAAACACATTTGGCTATAATGAAACGGAATGGTATGCAAGTGCAGATGTTTATTTCATCACAGAGCCAAAGCCAAAATATGAATTGAAATACATCTTGGCATTACTAAACTCAAAATTATATTATGTTTGGCTCTACAACAAAGGCAAACGCAAAGGCGAAACATTAGAACTTTATCAACAACCGCTTTCCGAAATCCCGATTAAACTTGCGACAAAGAAAGAGCAATCTGAAATAGTTGATGTGGTTGATAAAATAATTTCCACAAAACAAGCCAATCCACAAGCCGATACAACCGCTTTGGAAAAACAGATTGGCACGTTAATTTATGCGTTGTACGGCTTGACACAAGAGGAAATAGAGATAATTGAACAATAAGCAATAAAAAATATTACTAAAAAATTTGGAAAATATAAAAAAAACTCTTATCTTTGTGATATTGCTAATTTACAGCAATTTAGAAGTTGAATTATTAACCATTAAAAACAAAGTGTTATGAGTACAAACAATCAAAAATCATTAAAAGAACTATTGATTCAAAGTGAGAACGAAAACCGACAAAGGGCTGAAAGATTCCAAAAAATCCTTAATTTATCAAACGAACAAGCAAATAAAAGGTCTATTGAGATGCAAAAATTAATAGATATGCCTAATGAACAATTAGACAAAAGGTTAAATGAGATGTTAAAAATTTTGGATTTCGAAAGCACATCAGCCTGCAAACTCGCTACCGCCTCAATGAGAGCATTCGACGAATCGTTTAAAATGAACGAGCGACAACGCAGATTTGGAAAAACAAGTTAGATATGAGCGACCAACCAACGCCTTCCGATGTGATGAAAGATTTTGATGCAACAACCGAACAAATGATTGTTCGAATGAGTAAGCAAATTGATAGGTGGATGCAGTATAAAAATAAAGTTTTTCCAGTGCTTAGAGATTGGGAAAAAGATACTGATAAAGAGAAATCTATTGACGATATTACGTTTGCAAATGATATTTTAAGTTTTGCCATACATTTGAGTTTTATATACTGCGATTTAGCAACGGCTGTAAGACATTATCGCACAGCAAAATTAAATTACGAAAAACGATACGCTGTAAAACATATCAACGTCATAATGGTTGAGGGGTATAGAAGTATTTATGGTTATAGCACAGATGAGAAAAAAAAATCATTTTGGAACAAGTCAATAAAGTCAATATGTGAATCCATATCTTCCGAATGTGTTGAAAAATATAAAAATCTGACAGATAAAATAATCAAAATTGGCGAAACTGGGATGTTTGATAGAAAACGCCGTAACCTTTCTGTGCACTATGACATAGATGTTGAAAAAACGTATTCGATGCTCTTAACGTTGGATGCCGATTTTGAATGTCTAAAAGCCATTGAATTTATGGCACTCACACAACAATTATGGCAATTTTCGACCGAAATACTTGAACTGAAAGATAGAGAAATAGCATCTCGACCAAACGAATTTGATGCAAAAATGGAAGAAATAATGCAATCAGACAAAATTCCCGATGTAGTTAAAGCCGAATATAAAAAAATGATGAATTTTCTTGATGAACTACCCATTTTAACAGGCAAAATAACAAACAAAACTCAATAAAAATGGAACTAATTATCATCGTATTTGCTATTTTCGCTTGCTCTCTCGCCCTGATGGGCGGAGGAAAAAGAAAGTAAAGTTTCCGCAGTTAAGACCACCGGTCTGCTCGCGCGGATGTCCACGTCCGTGTCGTAAAAAAATGAACAATAAGAAAATAGAAATATGGCAAAAAACTTAATTTTTCATAAAAAACCGTTTGATAAAGGCACAAAAACAAAAGTAGAACTTTTTGATGCCTATCTGAATGAATCACTACCGGTATTCATACATCAAAAATACTGGAGCGACATTTTTATCTATGATCTTTTTGCAGGAAAAGGATTAGATGAAAACGGAGAGTATGGTACTGCTCTGAACATTCTTAAAGGTGTTTCGCGTCATTGCGTTGCCATAGTGAAAAACAAGAAAAACTTATATGTTGTGCTGAATGACAAAGAAGAGAAAGATTCTTTGCAACAGAATGTAAATGCCTTTCTCGAAGATTGTAAGAGTCGCTGTGAAGCCCCTCAATGCGTATTTGACAAAAACAACCTAATCGTAAAAAGCAATGACTTTAAGGAGTATTTTAATGATACCATATATCCCAGATTACAAAATAGACCAGACGCAATGAAATTGATATTTCTTGATCCTTTTAATTTTGTGATGGACAATGAGGTATTCAATAAATTAACATCGTTGCCAAAGACTGACTTTATGTGTTTTATTCCTACAACATATTTGCGACGCTTTCCGACAGAGCCAACATTCAAAAAATTTATTGAGGAGTACGGGCTGATGTTTAGCCAAACAAAATACAATCATAGTCATAGAATAATTGCAGACTATATTAGAAAGTTAGTGCCTCCTGACAAAGAGTACTATATTGGACACTTTTCTATAGAAAAACCGCAAAAAACCGGCACGGGAAAGAACTATTATGGAATAATTTTTGGTTCTAACAACACGTTGGGTGCAGAAAAATTTCAGAAGGTTTGTTGGAAAATAGATCCACAAATAGGTGAGGCGGATTATAATATTGATAACGAGCCAACATACGGCGGAAATCAGGATTTATTTAACGAAATCCCCCTAAAAATAAAAGCCTTCAACGATGATCTGAAGAAATTGATCGTTGATGCAAAAATAACAACCGATTTAGAGTGTTATAGGTATGCTTTGCAAAAATGTCTTCAACCAAAACATGCTTCAACTGTTTTGAACAAATTAATGGAGACCAAACGCATACAAGAGTTCAAGACAGTTAATTCAGATATTCATAAGATTAAAAACCCTATCAAAATTGAATTGTTATGAAAACCACAAAAATTGAATGGACAGAAGCAACATGGAATCCGTCTGTAGGTTGTACTAAAAAAACGGATGGTTGTAAAAATTGCTATGCGGAAATCATGGCAAGGCGATTGCAAGCGATGGGTGCTTCCGGTTATGAAGACGGTTTTGAATTTAAAATTCTTCCCGAAAGATTGCATCAGCCGACAACAATCAAAAAGCCAACAAAATTTTTTGTGAATTCGATGAGCGACTTGTTTCACGAAAAAATGCCGTTCAGTTATCTGGATGAGATATTCGAAACTATTAAGAATACTCCACAGCATCATTATCAGATATTGACAAAAAGAGAAAAAAAACTTCAAAGATATTTTTCAAAAAGAGCAGTCCCGCCAAATGTATGGTTGGGTGTAACTGTTGAAAATGGAAGCACAAAACACCGGATAGATGTTTTGAGAGGTATTGACGCTACCGTTCGTTTTGTTTCTATTGAGCCGTTGATTGGTGATGTTGGTAAGTTGGATTTATCCGGAATTCATTGGGTAATTGTTGGCGGAGAAAGTGGGGTTTGTGCAAGACCGATGGAACCACAATGGGCTGTTAATGTTCAAAAACAATGTGAGAAACAAAATGTCGCATTTTTCTTCAAGCAATGGGGTACGTGGGGAGCGGACGGCGTAAAACGAAATAAAAAAGAAAATGGAAATATCTTATTGGGTAAAGTTTGGAAAGAAGAGCCAAAGATTTGTACTGATTTTAAAGCCAAACGGAAGGTGGCATAGTAAGCAGAAATAATTCCGTTCGTGGGGACCCGTCCGTGCATCCCGTCAAAGGTCAGATATTGGTAGAAAAACCAGCACCCCAACACCATTTTCGTCCCGTATGGGACGAGATATATTTTGTCCCATACGGGACAAACAAACGAATGAGAACGTACATTTTCTACCAACATTCCGTGCCTAACGGCACGGCGAAGCGCAAGAAACTATGAGCGGAGCGAATACCTTGTTGCCTAACCGCCAAACTTGCTAAAAATCGGAAGTTTGGCGGTTGGGAGAGTCTAATTAGCTTACTTTTATCGTATTATGCATTTTTTTCGAAGGAATAATCGGTCAATTTTTTTTCGTATCTTTGTACGATGAAAAAAATACTTCTCACAACCGCTCTTACCCTTTGTACTTTTACGATTATTTTTCCTCAAACACGTGCAAATGACATTACCGGGCTTTTCCTTGCTTACGACCCACGCACCAATTATACATCTCAAATGGAGATTTTTAGGGCTTCAGATGGCACATTCTCAGCACGTGTTGTTTGGGTTGAGGACGCTCGACAACTACACACCATAGGCACAATACAGATTCGGAACCTAACGTTTGATTCGCAAAGCAACGAATGGCGTAATGGAAGAGTAATGTTCGAAGGTCGTGAATTTCGCTTAAATGCTCGCTTCGCCGAAGACGGAAGACTTAGAATAAGAGGTTTTTTGGGAATCTCACTGCTCGGTCGAACGCAGTATTGGATACGTGAAAGTGAGTTGCGGAGCTCCTAAGATTGCGCGGAAAGAGGGGGATTCGAACCCCCGGTACAGTTACCCGTACGACAGTTTAGCAAACTGTTGGTTTCAGCCACTCACCCATCTTTCCGTGCTTTAGCTGAACAAAAAGCGCTGCAAAGATAACACTTTTTTTTGAATTGACCAAATTTTTTTTAATTCCCCATTTTCCATTTTCAATTCTCAATTATTTTTTGTATCTTTGCAAGTTCTAACCACTACAAAATTTCGTTTGTTTTATGGGTAAAGTTATTTCAATTATTAACCAAAAAGGAGGTGTGGGAAAAACCACAACAGCAATCAATTTGGCTGCAGGGTTAGCCATATTGGAGAAGAAAGTTTTGCTGATTGATGCCGATCCGCAAGCTAATGCAACATCGGGATTGGGCTTTGATCCGAATAACGTTACGACAAGCATTTTCGAATGTATGGTAGATCATGTGGATCCGCGTGAGATTGTCCTCAAAACATCTACACCAAACCTAAGTCTAATTCCTTCGCATATTGATTTAGTTGGAGCGGAAATTTTGCTGGTGGATAAGCCTAACCGCGAGCAAGTTATGCGCATGGCAGTTAACAAAATTCAGGACGACTATGACTTTGTGATTATCGATTGTTCGCCCTCGTTAGGGTTGATCACTTTAAATGCTATGACGGCTTCGGACTCGGTTATTATTACCGTGCAATGCGAGTATTTTGCACTGGAAGGTCTTGGAAAATTGCTTCACACGATAAAGCTCGTTCAAGAACGTTTTAACGAGAATTTAGGCATTGAAGGAATTTTGTTAACGATGTATGACGCACGCCTTCGCCTTGCCAAACAAGTGGTTGAAGAGGTTCAAGAGCACTTTAAAGAATTGGTGTTTAATACACTGATTTATCGAAATACCAAATTAGGTGAATCGCCAAGTCACGGTAAAACGATTTTAGACTACGATGCTCAATCGGTAGGATCCATAAACTACCTTAATTTAGCAAGGGAAATCTTGCAAAACAACGACTTGACAAATATTAAAAACGCTGATAAAATACTTTCCGAACATGACTAAAAAACCGGCATTAGGCAGAGGTCTTGGCTCCTTGATGGGAGATCTTGAAGCCGGACCGAAAAGACATCGCTCCGAAATTCCCGAAGCATCGGTAGTTGCCGGAATCGCAGAAATATCAATCGCAGAAATCGATCCTAATCCCGAAAATCCACGAAAAGATTTTTCCGATGAGGACATCAACGAATTGGCAGAATCCATCAAAAACATGGACATTATTCAGCCAATTACCGTTCGAAAACACGGAGGTAGATACCAAATTATTTCCGGTGAACGTCGCTTTCGTGCATCTAAAATCGCAGGAAAAAAAACAATTCCCGCTTATATTCGAGTTGCTACCGACATACAAACACTGGAAATGGCAGTCACCGAAAATATCCAGCGCGAGAACCTAAATCCGATTGAAATCGCACTCACTTATGAAGCCTTGAGGGAAGCACAAAATCTGACGCAAGAACAATTGAGTAACCGCTTGGGTAAAAGTCGTGCGGCTATCGCAAATCACTTGCGTTTGCTGAAACTTCCTGCCGAAATTCAAATGGCGTTGAAAAACGAAGAAATCCATATCGGGCACGCCAAACCTCTAATTACGCTCGAAAGTGATGAAGAGCGAATTAAAATCTTACATCAAATTTTGCAAAATGAATTATCGGTTCGTCAGGTGGAAGAACTTTGCAAAAAAGCCGACTCTTCCGAGAAATTTGCAAAACTGAATAGAACTACAATTTCTGATAAATTAGTGCAAATCCACGATGATTTGTCGCAAAAATTAGCAACGCAGGTCAAATACAAAATCTCGAAAGCCGGCAAAGGGCAAATTACCATCGAATTTGACTCGGAAGACGATTTTCATCGCATTATTTCGATGCTAAAATAAGTGTTTTGACACATTTAACCAACATAAAATTGAGCCTTATCGGCGTTCTGTTTATGCTGAACTCTGTGGGATTTTCGCAAGATACAATTTTTGCAGAACAGCCTCCGGAAATTCAAGTGGAATACCAAGCAGAAATCCTGCAGGGTCCTCGAATAATTTCGGAGACACCGCCAATAATTGCTGCAAACGAACCCTTTCGACTACCCGGACACAGAAACCCGAGAGTAGCCGGCTGGCTTTCGGCAGCAATACCGGGTGCCGGACAAATTTACAATGGACAATGGTGGAAAGTGCCGATCATTTACGGAGGTGCGGGTTTTTTGGTCTATCTTCACAACTTCAATCGAACAGAGCGCAATAGATTTCAAAGCGAGTATCGCTGGAGGCTGAATAATCCACTAGAACAGTACAATGATCCGGCGTTGGCACTGTTTAGCACGGATCAAATCTTAAGTGCTCGAAATTTTTATAGAAGAAATTTGGAATTGGTCTATGTTTTTTCCGCATTGCTATATTTTCTGAACATTGTTGATGCTATTGTGTTCGCACATCTGGCAGCATTTGATGTGAGCGACAATTTAACCATGCGTGTAGAGCCTTTCGCAACGCCGGATATGTCATTTCACGCCCTCAATAATCAACGTGTCCCGATGCAAGGGGGCTTGCGACTAACTTTTACACTAAAATGAATATAGGGGCAGGTAAACCCTGCCCCTACGATGAAAAATCAAATATAATCAACCATGTACGGGCGGGGTTCGCCCGCCCAAAAAATCAATGAAAATCGCACTACTTGGATACGGAAAAATGGGCAAAATAATCGAAAAAATTGCCTTACAAAACAATCATGAGGTTGTTGCGAGAATCGACAATGAAAACGATTGGGGACTCATGGAAAGCAAGCTGAAGCAAGCCGATGTGACCATCGAATTTTCAACACCGCAGACGGCAATAAAAAATATTCTTCGATGCTTTGATTTAAATATCCCGATTGTGGTCGGAACTACCGGTTGGGACGAACAAAAAGATGAAATTTTGGCGTATGCCAAACAACATCAAAAAACGTTGTTTTATGCATCAAATTTCAGTATCGGCGTGAACTTATTTTTTGAATTGAACAAAAAACTGGCAGAAATGATGAAGAACTACACGGATTACAAGGTCAGTATGGAAGAAGTTCATCATTTACAAAAACTCGATAAGCCGAGCGGTACAGCGATTTCATTAGCAAAAGATTTACCGCTGGAAATTTCAAACATAAAATCTTTTCGAGAAAAAGATGTTTTTGGTGTACACACCGTTCTTTACGAATCGAACGAAGATATTATCGAAATTAAACACGAAGCCAAATCACGTGAAGGCTTTGCAATAGGTGCGGTTTTGGCAGCCGAATGGCTCATCGGAAAAACAGGAATTTATACAATGTCGGATATATTAAAATGAGTTCATAAAGTTAGAAAGTTTATAAAGTTCATAAAGAGGTCTTGTAAACCTCAAACAACTTTACAAACTTTATAAACTTTACAAACTTTACAAACTAAAAAATATGCTAACACTCCTAATCACACTAATCATCATTGCCCCCATCATCGCAAGTCTTGCCGTTATTTTCAAACAACAAGGCAGACACTGGTGGGAAGCCATTATTTCGCCATGGAATTTGTGGATACTGATTAAAATCACAAATAAATCTTGGTGGTGGATCTTGCTGCTTTGCATTCCGTTTCTCAATTTCTTTGTGTTGATGTTGCTTTTTGTGGAGGTCTCGGTAGGTTTCAGACGCAATGCGATATGGGAATATTTTGCTGCAGCGGTGTTGCCGTTTTTGTATTTTCCGTATTTGGTTTTTGTGAAAAAGGAAGTTTTTGTTCAACCGAAAGATTTGCCGGTGTACAAAAAAGGCATCACACGCGAATGGTTTGATACCATTATTTTTGCGGTGATTGCCGCATCAATTGTTCGAATGTTTTTCTTTGAAAACTACATGATTCCAACGTCTTCGATGGAGAAGTCGATGTTGGTTGGCGACTATTTATTTGTCAGCAAATTGGCGTATGGTGCGAGAATGCCGATAACACCGCTTTCATTTCCGCTTGTTCATCACACGTTGCCATTGATTGGAACAAGGTCGTATATTGATGCCGTTCAGTTGAATTATCGCCGATTTTTTCAGCGAAACACCGTGCAACGTGGCGATATTGTGGTTTTCAATTTTCCGGTTGGAGATACGGTTTCGACGGTGTACCAAAGTACAAGAGATTATTATGCTCTTGTTCGAGAATACGGCAGAGATGAGGTTTGGCGAAACAGGGCAAGGTTTGGCGACATCATTGTTCGACCGGTTGATAAACGTGAAAATTTTGTAAAGCGCAGTGTTGCTGTTGCGGGAGACACGTTGCAAGTCATCAATGGGCAGATTTTCGTCAATGGCGAACTGCAAAGGTGTCCGAAACATATTCAATTCAATTATCAGATTTTTCCAAGTCCGCTGGTGATTCCGAGAGCAAGATGGCGTGAGATAGGCGTTTCCAACGAAGATATTGAAATACTTTTCGCATTTGGAGCTGTGCCTTTGACGAGCGAAATGCGTGAAAGGGTAAAAATGCTTCCGGGTGTTGAAGAGGTTAGATCGTTAATTTCTTCAGAAAGCAGATTCGATCCGCGAGTTTTCCCGCACGATGAGCGATTTCCTTGGAATGTTGATAATCTTGGACCAATTTTTATTCCTCAAAGAGGTAGCACAATCGAAATCTCACTCGAAAATTTACCGCTTTATTATCGCATTATCACAACTTACGAAGGAAACCATTTGGAGGTTAGGGGAGAGCAAATTTTCATCAATGGCGAATTAGCGACTACTTATACATTCCAAATGGATTATTTTTGGATGATGGGCGACAATCGCCATAATTCTGCAGATTCACGTAATTGGGGATTTGTACCGGAAGATCATGTTGTCGGAAGACCTGTATTTACATGGCTTTCGTTAGATAGAGACCGATCATTTCCGCGAAATATCCGCTGGCATCGCATGTTTCGGGCGGTGAGGTAATTAATCATCGTCTTCTCTCCGCCGATTAAACAGTGGTCGGAACGAGTCAAATTCGCGGCGGTATGCAATGCCGGCACCTTGTGAATAAGCCATTTGCGAAGGACCTCGTAAAAAATCTCGTACGTTCGGACGTCTAAAAAGCCTAAAACTGAGCCTATTCGTAAGGCGATATTCTACATTGAACTCCATAACTGTTTGGGTCGGATTTTCAACTCGGCCATCTCTTGCCAAACCACCTTGGCCTACATGCCCGTCTATGAGCAGCCGGTTATCAAGAAACTGTGCACCCATGGAGACCTGTGTTTGTGCAGTACTGTGAAGATCTTCCGGTCTGTAGCTCATGCTAACATTGAAATTATCAAAATTTAGCATGCTGTTAACTTGGTTGAACAAAACATCCCATGCCATCGCCCCGGTATTGATGCCTTGAGCGAGATTTTCGCCCGGTACTGTGAACCCCCCTGAAAGTAAGAGAAAAAAGGATTGTCTCATCATTTCATTTTCGTCGTCTCTGTTTATTGCAGTGAAAAATTCCGTACGTGTATTTTCGTCAACTGTCGGTAGTCGAAAATCAAATCGTATGTCGGGTTGCGACATACGCCCTGATAGATTGATCACATTTTGAACATTGACTCTTCGCATAGTGATACCACTCGTCGAAGGTTGATTGGCAAAGATTGGTGCCAAGCTCGCTTGAGTCGAATAAACTGCCGAGACATCCAAAATCATGTTGCCCGGGTCGCCTGTCCATTGAAGAGTTCCGCCACGCTCAATATAAAAGCGTCGAGTAACCAGTCGTCCCAACCCTAATGCACGGTCTTCAAACGTAAAATCGTAAAAACCGTCCTGCAGAACATAATCGCCAAACAGCGTGAACTCTTGTGTTCTTGAGTCAAAATTCATTCGCAAATTACCGCTTCCTTGTGCATGGATGAGACCTGAAATCGGCGGGGCATCCATATCAAAAAACACAGATGCATCAGGTGTAACGTCAATGTTTAATCTCACGATAATATTTGTCGGAACGTCCAAGTCTGCCGCTGCCCTGTTTGCAGTAGAAAAAATATCTCCCCCCTCGTCTATTTCAGGAACAACAAAATGAATAAATTGATTAGCCTCTGAAATATTGAATCTCGAACTGTAATTGATTTGCAATTCCGTACCTCTTTCCGTTCGCCCTTGAACATCAATAAGAATATTCTCAACAGGTCCGCTAAGATTCACATTTCCGCTAAGAAAAACCCTTCCGAAAAAATCTTCATTAACCGAACGAGTGGTGTTTAGGGCTAAAAAATTGCTCGCTTCAATGTTGATACCTAATCGGAAATCATCAAATCTGTTGTGATGCAATCCACCCGACAACGTGGCTTGTGTTTGATTAACCATATCCTCCAAATTCGTATTAACAAAGATGATGCTGTCCAAACTAAATATAATTTTTTCGGGTCTTATGGCGTAATATGTATTCAAGAAATCTATTTTCATGACTGCACCGTCAAGTGTCAAATCACCATAAAAATTGGGGCTTCTCAACAATCCGTCAAGTGTTAGTTCTCCACTGAATTTTCCGGTCAGTGATGAAGAAAAGGTTTCCACGTAATTTTTCAAGAGTGATAAATCCATTTCCGAAGCAGATATATTTAGGTCAAGCCTTCGCTCTTCATCGATCGAATAGAAATAACCGTTTGCCGAAAGATAAGTTTTACCACCATCTTGAACATTAAGACTGATGAAACTTTTGGTAGTTCCCTCCTCCACAATGGTGCTTAAAAATGCAGTTCCATAGTTAAATTCGTTTACCGAAAAATTTTCGATTCTTAAATTCGAGTTGAAGCGCACTGTTGTGTAAAAATCAAAAATGCTAATATCGCCCGAAATTGCTCCGTCGAAATGTATCCCTATTCGCTCAATGATAGGAGACCAAGTGCCTAATTGGTAATGCTCAAAACGAAGTTCCAACATACTGTTCGGTTCTCTTGACAAGTCACCGTTTAGACTTAGGTATTCCAAAGTGTCATTTTGATTGTAAAAACGTATGTTTTCGAAATGAACACCCACGGAATCAATAAGAATTGAATTATTTGGGTCAAATCGCCAAGATTGATTACCCAAAGACAGCTCAGAATTTTGAACATTGAACAAAATTTGGTTATATGCCAAAGTAGCCATATGTCCGCCTAAGTTTCCATTGATTTGCAAGTTTCCATCTGAGTTTCCAGTCCAATCCAATTCCCACAAAACAAAATCATTTTTAAATTTGGCGACAACGGAAAATTCATCAAAATAGCGACTATCATTGATGCGTAAATCTCTTGCGTCTAAATTAACTTCAAAAATACTATCGTGAACTTCTCCTTTGATGTCCAAGAAAGAGGCATAAAAACCATACACGGTTGCGTGGTTTGCTCTAACAGTCAAAGATAGCGGTTGGTATGTTCCGTTGTATTTAAGTTGTAGATTCGCACCTTGAGGCAAGTCTATTTCCGGCAAAAAATACGACAGAAATCCTCCTGTTTTGTAAACATTGAGGGTCAGATCCAAGGACGTAGGGACGTGGTATATTGTATCCCGACGATCTCGTGTGAGAATTTCTCGAGATCCAAGTAATTCAGCATCTTCAACAACCAAACGAAGTGCTGATAAATAATTCATTATAATATCGTTCCAAATCGCATCAATGTTGGAAAGCTTGTGATTCCCGAAAGCGTTTATGCTGAAATAGTCACAGATTAGTTTTGTCGAAGTGCCTTGCGGTAAAATTTGTTGGGAAGCAGAGAGGCTATTCATGCGAAACGTCGTATCCTTGAGTGCTAAATTCAAGTTGGATAAATCCAAATTCCCAATCAAAGAGTCAATGTTAAGATTGTACAATTTTCCGGAGAAATCGAAACTCAACAATGCAGGGTTTGTGTCATTTAGAAACACAAATTCCGCTAAGTCGACATCATTAAAAACTCCGCTTACCTCTAAATATGGATTTTTTGGATCAAACGATAACTCGCCTGAAATTTCGGCAGTTCCATGATAGTCAGTCACAGAAATTGCAGCAGCAATATGTTGTCGAACCCAATCGCCTTCTATCAAGACTGTATTGATTTGTCGGTTTTGATATTCGACATTTTCCAAAACCATATTGGTCGAAAAATCAATGCCGTTTTCCGTTGAAAATTTTCCATCGAACGAGCCGTTCAGTCCTAAATTATTGCCTAGTGCTTTTTCGTTCAACAACTGCCCCAAAGCCAATCCTGTCCCATTGATATGCCCGGAGAAATCAAAATTTTCTCGTAGTGTATCGTGCGAAAAACTGAAAATCGTTTGTATATTTCCTACTTCAGTAGTTAGGTTTATATTCGCCCTCAAATCTGACGAAAATCCTGTGATTTGTCCATACAGAGAGGACAAGCCGAGATTGTGAAGTTCATCAGGAATTGTAATTTCCCTGAAATTTGGAAGCAAAAATCCATCGACATCTTCCGGAGAAGTTGTGAAGTTTTGAATTGAAAAATCCAAAAATGTATTATCAAAATCCGGCAATCCTGCCATTAAAATATTTCCGTAAAACGCGGTGTTTCGCCCATAGGATACCCTAAAATTATGGGCTCGAAAATTATCAACATGTCCTAAAATACTTCCCGAAATGTGAAAGTTATTTTGCTTCCCTTCGAGTCCCGGAGCAAAATGAATCAAGTCATTAAAACTTAAATACGAATCTCTGAAGTTCGCGTATATCCGCACATTCGATATGAAATCTTCTCGGTAATCATCCCACGACTCTGTTGTAAACCTTAGGTCGAGGTCTAAGTCGCTATTTGATGTGCTGATGCTTGTTTTGCGAGCAATGATGCCTCTTGGAGATACGTTTGCACGCGAGGAAAAATTCCAAACTTCAAAACCGCCTTGTTCCTTGAACGAAAGATTTTCGATTGTAGCCAGAATGTTGTCACCGAAGATATTAAAACTTCTTGCGGTAAGATTGATATTGCTCAACGACAGATTACTGAAGTCGATAAATTGGAATGTGTCGCCTTGCGAATACACTTCATCCACAAACGAAAAACTTGCGTTTCTCAAAAAAACTGCCGAAGTTCTGAACACAAAATCTGATACGCTCGTATCTTCTGGATAAGCTTGGAGCGATTCGATGATGCGCTTCAAATTACTGACGCTGTCTTCTTCGTAACGATGAAGTTGAAAAACAAGATCGTAAATATGAGTTGCTCCTAAAGTCAGATGCTGTGCAGAAAACTCGCGAACCGAAGTTTGTAAACTTCCGACATCAAACAGCAAATTTTGATGATGATCATAAACTATGACTCCGGAAACTTTTATTTGTCTCGAAAAAAAATCTATATTTACACGTTGAACTCGTGCGGAAATCCCAAGTTCTTTGGATTGTTGAGCGAGCCACCGATTGACTACTTGGGTTTGCAAAAGCGGAGAACTTATCGCAAACAGCAATAAAATAAGCACTCCCAGCAGACCCAATCCGATTTTGCTGAAAATTTTTGCTGTTTTTTTTAGTGTTTTGTTCATAAAAAGCCATACTTTTGCAATGTAAAATTACGACTTTTTTCTGAAATTAGCAAGTTTTTTCAGTAAAAATAGTTCGGTGAATAAATGATTTCACAGATGTTTGCTTGTGAAGCAGGCGGTGCATTTGCTGCATGATCGGATATTTCTCATGTTCATTTTCGGGAATGTGTTGCATGATTTTTTCCAAAGCGCGAACTCCTTCAAGTGTAACATTGTTAGTCATTGAAGAGTCAAAAAGCCCTTTGCCGATAAGCAATCCGAGTGTTCGGTTTCGACTCAAGTCGTTCAATGCGGTTAGGCTCAAATCGCCAATTCCACAGTACTTGAACAGTGTCTCCGGATTTACACTGAAATACTTCATCAACAATCGAATCTCATTCAAAATCTTTGTAAACACAAGAAATCTGACGTTTGGCGAATTGTAATAAGCGTCCACAATTCCCATGGCAATGGCGTACACGTTCTTGAACAAACTTAGGTATTCCACGCTGTCGATATCGTCGAAGTATTCCGTTATTATCAAATCGCTGCATAACACAGAGCGAATGGTTTCGTAGGTGTGTTTGGATTTGCAAGCCAGCGTAAACGCCGTAGGAATTTTAAAAATCATTTCATTTGCAAACGAAGCACCTTTCATTGAACAGATACAGCAATCGGGCAGTTTTTCGGAAATGTAAGTACTGATAAGTACACCATCGTGAGCAAAACCTTTTGCTCCAATGACCAAAATCGTTCCTGCGTTGAACTTGTGCTTGGTAAAAAAGTCTGCAATTGCCGATGAAGGAATAGCAATAAACACCAATTCTGCATTTACGATGTCTGCAAAATTGCTTGTCGCTTTGATATGCCTTGGCAAGGTTTTATTCGGAAAATATTTGCTGTTTTTTCGATGCTTATTGATGTCGTCAACAACATCCGACTCAATCGTGTAAATTGTCACGTCCGATTCAGGGTTGATAGCGTTGGCAAGGGCTGTGCCAAACGTTCCGGCTCCGAGAATAGCTGTTTTCATGGATTATTTCACACGTTTGTATTTCCGGAAACGGAGCTGTATCACGCCAAAAAATGCTTCTTTGAAGATTTTTTTACTCATCTTCGATTGCCCGAGCGTTCTGTCGGTAAAAACAATGGGCACCTCCACGACTTTAAAGCCAAGTTTGTAGGCTGTAAACTTCATTTCGATTTGAAATGCATAACCTACAAATTTGACATTGTCCAAATCAATAGCTTCGAGTACTTCTCGCTTGTAACAAATAAATCCGGCCGTCGCATCACCAATTTTCATACGCGTTATCATGCGAACGTAAGCTGAAGCATAGTACGACATTAAGACACGTCCGATAGGCCAATTCACAACATTTACAACGCCATTTGCATAACGAGAGCCTACGGCGGCATCTGCACCATCGTTGTGACAAGCAGCGTACAAACGTTCCAAGTCATTCGGATTGTGCGAAAAATCCGCATCCATTTCAAAAATATACGCATAGTTGCGTTGCAATGCCCATTTGAAGCCGTGAATATACGCAGTTCCAAGTCCTAACTTTCCTTTGCGTTCTTCAATAAATAAACGTTCCGGAAACTCGGTCATTAGGCGTTTGACAATATCTGCCGTTCCATCGGGCGAATTGTCTTCCACGATGAGAATGTGAAACTCTTTTGGCAACGAAAACACTTTGCGAATAATGGCTTCGACATTTTCTTTCTCGTTATACGTTGGGATGATAATTAGGCTGTCAGACATGATGTTTGGTTTTATTTTTGCAAAGATACAAAAAATTTTTGAACCGTAGGGGGAGGCATACCTCGCCCCTACAAATTATCCCTCAACAACCGCCAACCCGCCTTCGCTCGTTTCTTTGTAAAGGCTTGGCATATCGTGACCGGTTTTTTTCATAACCATCACAACTTTGTCGAAACTCACCAGGTGTCGCCCGTCCGACATCAAAGCGTATATATTGCTGTCGAATGCACGTGTTGCGGCAAATGCACAACGCTCAATACAGGGAACTTGCACCAATCCTAACATCGGATCACAAGTCAGTCCCAGGTTGTGTTCCAAACCCATTTCTGCGGCATATTCAATTTGAAAAACACTTCCGCCGAAAATCTGATTTGCGGCACCGGCAGCCATTGCACAAGCAACACCGACTTCGCCTTGACATCCTACCTCTGCACCGGAAATAGACGCATTTTCTTTAGCTAAGTTTCCAATTAATCCCGCTGTTGCCAATGCTTTTAAAATGCTTTTTTCTGTAACGCTGTGTGCTTTATGGCTGTGATAAAGTACTGCGGGTAATACACCGGAAGAGCCACAAGTTGGAGCTGTTACCACTTTTCCGCAAGACGCATTTTCTTCGGATGTTGCCAAAGCATAAGCAAAAGTCAAGGCACGCCCTCGTAACGAATTTTTGTATGCAAGTGCTTTGGCGTGATAGGATGATGCTTTTCGTTGCAATTTCAATCCCCCCGGCAATACACCATCTTTTTCCAAACCTTCTTCTACCGTTTCCCTCATCACATTCCAAACCTCTTTCAAATAGTCCCAGAAATCAGATTGTTCGTGCATTTCTACATATTCCCAAAAGGTATGATTGGTTTCTCTACACCAAGCCAAAATATCTCTCATTTTTGTATGTGGGTAAATATGTGTTTTTTGAGCAGATTCAGAACTGTCGTCCACGATTTCTCCGCCGCCGATACTATAAACCATCCATGTTCCCAAAATCAAATCTTCGCTGCTCAATGCCTCAAAAAACATGGCATTTGGATGGCGTTTTTTAAATTCCGGATTCCATAAAATTTCGGTTCGATCTTGTCCTAAAATGTTGTAAATTGCGACATCTGTTAAGTGTCCTTTTCCGGTCAAACAAAGACTTCCGAAGAGTGTAACGCGAAATTTTACCGCTTCCGGATACTTGGTTTTGAAAATTGTTGCTGCACGCGAAGGCCCCATGGTGTGGCTGCTCGAAGGACCATTCCCGATTTTGTACAGTTTTGTGATGCTTTCCATTCGATTTTTTTTTGTATCTTTGTGTGTAAATTTACCGGCAAAAGTACAAAAAAAATGGCAGACTTGCAAATTTTTTCCGACGAATATTTTATGAATGAAGCCTTGAAAGAGGCTCAAAAAGCGGCAGCCTTAGATGAGGTGCCTGTTGGTGCGATAGTTGTTTGTAAAAATAAAATTATTGCAAGAGCACACAACTTGACCGAACGTTTGAACGATGTTACCGCTCATGCGGAAATGCAGGTATTTACAATGGCTTCTGATTATATTGGCGGAAAATATTTAGATGAATGTACGCTGTATGTTACTTTAGAGCCTTGTGTAATGTGTGCTGGTGCGGCATTCTGGACGCAATTGGGAAAACTGGTTTATGGTGCTTCGGATTCCAAACGAGGATACTCTCAAGTAAATCCCTCTATTCTGCATCCGAAAACAGTTGTAATTTCCGGTGTTTTGGAAGACCCTTGCGGAAAAATTGTTTCAGATTTCTTTAAGAGTAAACGATGATAACATGGAACGCCTAACTTATTTTGTTGATATCTTACTCCCGCTTCCGTTGCAAAACACGTTTACATACCGTGTGCCGCAGGAATTGGAAAGCGAGATCGCCGTGGGTAAGCGTATGGTGGTTCCTTTTGCAAACCATAAAAAATATGCGGGCTTAATTGTGCGAATTCATCACGAAGCACCAACGGCTTACACTACGAAATATGCTCAATCGGTTTTGGATGAAAAGCCAATTATTAATGACATTCAACTTGAATTCTGGCAATGGATTTCGTCGTATTACATGTGTACGCAGGGCGATGTGATGGCTGCCGCTTTGCCTTCCGCTTTCAAACTTAGCAACGAGAGTAGAATTGTACTGAATCCCGATTTTGACGGCGATGTTTCTATGCTTTCCGAACGTGAATTTCGAGTTGCAGAAGCCCTGCATCACAAGCCGGAACTGACTATTGATGAAATTTCAAAAATCACAGGACTTGTCAAAACCATCCACTTGATCAAAAATCTTCGCGACAAAAATATCGTGATGATCAAAGATGAAGTTTTGGAAAAAATAAAGCCAAAAATCGAGGTTTATCTGAGGCTTCACGCCGATTACGACAACGAGGAAAACTTACAGAATCTGTTTAATACGTTAGAGAAAAAAGCGGTTAAGCAGCTGGAAGTTTTGATGATGTTTATCCATTTGACCGCTGGTCAAACTATCAGAGAGATCAAGCGTTCGGAACTTTCGAATGCATTACAAAATGCAACGGCGACTATTCAAGCGTTAGTCAAAAAACAAGTTTTCGAGTTAGTTGAAAAGATAGAAACACGCTTGGAAACCTCAGATTCTACACACGAGATAGACCATATCAAATTTTCCGACGAACAACAAAATGCATTTGATGAAATTCAAAATCACTTTCAAGAAAAGAATGTTGTACTTTTGCACGGTGTAACCGGAAGCGGCAAAACGGAAATTTATATCAAACTTATCGAACAAGCTGTCAATAGGGGAGAGCAGGTTTTGTATTTGCTTCCGGAGATTGCTTTAACCTCGCAAATTATTCAGCGGTTGCGAAAATATTTTGGCGAGAAAGTGGGAATTTATCACTCCAAATTCAACGAGCAAGAACGTGTTGAAGTTTGGCAACGTGTGATGAATAAAGGCGAGAAGCAATTTCAAATTGTTTTGGGTGCACGTTCGGCGGTGTTTTTGCCGTTTGATAATTTAGGTCTTGTCATTGTGGATGAAGAACACGAAACATCGTTCAAACAGTACGATCCCGCACCGCGTTATAATGCTCGAGATGCTGCAATTTATCTTGCAAATCTGCATCAAGCCAAGACTATTTTAGGCTCTGCAACGCCTTCGGTAGAAAGCTACTTCAATGCACAAACCGGAAAATACGGCTTGGTCGAACTTCTAAAACGTTATGGAAACGTGAATCTACCAAATATCCGTATTGCCGACCTCAAGCAAGAGACTCGCGAAAAAACTATGCACAGCCATTTTTCCTCAATGTTGATCGACGAAATGACGAAAGCATTAGAAAAAAAAGAGCAAATAATTTTATTTCAAAATCGGCGTGGTTTCTCGCTTCGCTTGGAGTGTGATGTGTGCAATTTTATGCCCGAATGCGAGAATTGCGATGTAACGCTGACTTATCACAAGCACAGTAATCAGTTAAAATGTCATTATTGCAGCTTGGCGGTTCCGGTTCCTGAAAAATGTCCAAAATGCGGACATTCACACTTAACGATGAAAGGTTTTGGCACTGAAAAAGTCGAAGACGATTTGGCTGTTTTTTTTCCGGACACCAAAATTCGTCGAATGGATTTAGATACCACACGCTCTAAAAATGCCTATCGACAAATCATTCAGGATTTCGAGGATAGAAAAATAGATGTCTTGGTCGGCACGCAAATGGTTACAAAAGGTCTGGATTTCGACAATGTGAGTGTGGTTGGAATTTTGAGTGCCGATAATTTGATTTCATTTCCGGATTTTCGAGCTTACGAACGCAGTTTTCAGTTAATGGCGCAAGTGAGTGGACGGGCAGGGCGCCGCAACACGCAGGGTACGGTTATTATTCAAACGTTCAATAAAAATTTTCTGGTGTTGCAACAGGTTATCGACAATAATTATTTCGAAATGTATCTTTCGCAACTTCGCGACAGACAGCAATTTCACTACCCGCCGTATTATCGACTCATTCGGATTGCGGTCAAACACAAAGATTTTAATGTTTTAGAAAAAGGAGTTACGGCTTTATCGCATCAGCTGAAGAATGCTTTCGGAAATCAAGTTTTGGGTCCGAATTTCCCGCTTGTGTCACGGATTAACACGTATTATATCAAAGAGTTTTTGCTAAAATTTGATCGTCAAAAAAACATCACTACTTTGAAAAATCAACTAGCCGAAGTTTTGCAAAACTTTTCAAAAAGTTCTCCGCACAAGAGTCTTCGTATTGTTACGGATGTTGATCCGCAGTAGAACGGGCTGTTAGTCAGAAAACGAATCAACAAAAAAGAGTTTTGGTAAGAAAAAACAAAATGCTTTTCTAAAACCCTTCGAGAATCGCAATCCGCTTTTCTATCGGCGGATGCGTAGCAAACAAATTGCTCATAAACGATTTCTTTTTAGCTATCGGATGCTCGATAAAAAGTTGAGCAACATCTTCTCTTGTGATAGCATCTACATTTGGATTTCCACTGATTTTTCGTAAAGCATTTGCCAAAGCATGTGGATTTCGGGTCATTTCGGCAGCACCGGCATCAGCCATATACTCTCGTTTTCGCGAAATAGCAAACTTCATTAAAATTGTGAAAAAATATCCAACGGTTGCCACGAGAATAACAACTAACCACATCAAAGCTTGCCCACCACCATTTCTGTTTCCACCACCACTGCTTCTTCCTCCACTCATATTTGAAAAGAACAGCATCCGCAAAGCCATTTGTGAAATAAAAGCAAAAATTCCAACAAAAACAATCGAAATAATCAGCACTCTTACATCTCTATTTTTGATGTGCATGAGTTCGTGTGCAATAACGGCTTCCAGCTCTTGATCGTTGAGTTTTTGGATTATTCCGGTTGTCAATGTTACTGTGTAGGTTTTCTCGTTTATTCCGCTGGCAAAAGCGTTTAGCGAATCGTCTTGAATGACATTTACCCTCGGCATTCTCATTCCGGATTGAATGCACAAATTTTCAACAAGGTTGTAAACTCGCATATTTTCCTTTCTTCCCAACGGCTTTGAATGCACGGCACTGTTGATAATGGTTGTGTTTGCCCAATAAGCAATCAAAAACCAAATGGCTACACCTGCAATCACAAAAGGTGCGACATTTGTCAAGAAATTTTTGAGAAAATACGAATTAAACAAACTTAATCCGGCAGTTTGGATTTCGTATGCAAAAGCAAAAAGATAAACAGCATACGAGAGCACCAACACCAACACCGGAAAAAGTATCAATAGAATGGTCGAACGTAGATTATTTCTACGTTGTTGCGTTTGAATTCCTATGTAAGCCATAATTGTTAAAATTTAACTTCGGGTGCAACTTCCAACGTAGCACGCTGATCTGCTCCGAGATCGTACATAACTTCTCTCTTGAAATTAAACATCGAGGCAATGATGTTTGATGGAAAAATTTGCACTCTGTTGTTGTATTCTCTGGTTGCGGAGTTAAAAAACCTGCGAGCCGCAGCCAGTTTATTTTCCACATCGGAAAGTTCGGTTTGCAATTGCAAAAAATTCTGACTGGCTTTCAAATCCGGATATGCCTCAAGCGTTACACGCAAGCCCGATAGAGCAGATGTTAATGCGTTGTCGGCAGCGATTTTATCGTCGATAGATGCCGCTGCTACAGTTTGATTTCTTGCATTGACAACACGAGTCAGCGTTTCCTGTTCGTGTGTAGCATAGCCTTTAACAGCATTTACAAGGTTTGGAATAAGGTCGCTACGCAGCTTTAGTTGCACGTCGATATCGGCAAAAGCATTTTCTCTGTTGTTGCGAAATCTGACTAATCTGTTGTAAGATGAGATCACAAGCAGTACGATGATTACTGCTACGATGATTAAAATTAGGGTTGTGTTCATTGTTATCAATTTTGGAGTTCTAATTTGCAAAGATACAAAAAAAAATTCGTATCTTTGCAAAAAATTACGAAATTAACATGAAAAAAACCGTTCTTAGTGGCATACGACCAACCGGAGATTTACACCTCGGCAATTATTTTGGTGCATTGAAAAATTTTGTAAAAATGCAAGATGAGTTCAATTGCTATTTTTTTGTTGCGGATTATCATTCGCTGACAACTCATCCGAATCCTGAAAATCTGCGTAAAAACACACGTCGTGTTTTGGCGAATTATATTGCAGCGGGTTTAGACCCGAAAAAATGTGCATTGTACATTCAAAGCGATGTTCCGGAAGTTGTAGAGTTGTATTTGTTTTTGAATATGAATGCATATTTGGGCGAGCTGGAACGCAGTGTAACCTTCAAAGACAAAGCTCGTCAACAGCCTGACAATGTGAATGCTGGGTTATTGACTTATCCTGTATTGCAGGCTGCCGACATCCTCATTCACAAAGCGGATTTTGTTCCGGTTGGAAAAGATCAAGAGCAACATTTGGAAATGGCACGAACATTGGCAAATCGGTTTAACCACTTGTATAAAACGACGTACTTTTCAGAACCGCAAGCTTACAATTTTGGCGAAAATTTAGTCAAAATTCCGGGTTTGGACGGCTCCGGAAAAATGGGGAAATCGGAAGGCGAAGCCAATGCGGTTTATTTGGGCGAAGACCCTGAAAGCATTCGCAAAAAAGTGATGAAAGCTGTTACGGATTCCGGTCCGACAGAACCTAATCAAGAAAAACCCGAAGCCATAAAAAATATTTTTCAATTGATGAGCGTTGTTTCCAAACCTGAAACTTTGGAGTTTTTTGAAAGTGCATATAGCACATGCCAAATCCGCTATGGCGACATGAAAAAACAGTTGGCAGAAGACATGATTTTATTTACCGCTCCGTTTCGTGAGCGTATCAACGATTTGATTGCCGACGAAAAAAGTTTAGATGCCATCGCTGCCGAAGGTGCTGAAAAAGCCCGTATTTCCGCACGAAAGACAGTTGATGAGGTACGAAATATAATAGGATTTTAAACCGTAGGGGCGTATTGCATACACCCTTGCGAGCGTTACTTCGTAACCTCGTGAAACAAATCCCCAATGTTGTCCACATCTTTTTTGAGCGTATCGACAACCAAATCTCCTTTGTGAACAATCAAAACACGATCGCAAAGTGCATCCACTTCTTGCATGATATGTGTTGATAACAGCACCGTTTTCTCGCGGCCTAATTCGAGGATAAGTTGGCGGATTTCCAACAATTGGTTGGGGTCTAAGCCTGTTGTGGGCTCGTCCAGAATCAGAACTTCAGGCTGATGAATCAGAGCAGCTGCCAAGCCTACACGCTGGCGAAAACCTTTGCTTAATTGCCCAATGGTTTTGTGTGATTCTGATGTCAGCAATGTTTTTTCTATAATTTCTTCAACGGCTGATTTTATACTGCTTTCCGGCAGGTAAAGTGACGCTGAAAATGCCAAATATTCACGAATGTACATATCCAAATACAGCGGATTATTTTCAGGTAAATAACCGATATGTTTGCGAACATTCAACGGCTCTGCTTCTACCGAAAATTCGTTGACCGTTGCAGTTCCTTCGTCTGCGGGCAGATAGGTTGTGAGGATTTTCATCAATGTGGATTTTCCCGCACCGTTTGGTCCGAGTAGTCCTACGATTTGTCCTTTTGGAATCTCAAAAGATACGTCGTTGAGTGCTTTCTGTGTTCCGTAAAATTTAGTTAAATGACTTGCAACAATAGACATTTTCGTTTAGATTTTTTTTCGTTTAATCGGCATGGTCATGCATCGAGCACCTCCCCCACCTCTTGCTAATTCCGAACCCGGAATGGTTACAACAACCTTTTTTTCTTTCGATAAGTCAGCGTTTCCGTTGATAACCTCTGTTGATGGTATTACGCTGTATCCCGCATTGCTCAATGCTTCGATCGTGTGGCGATTTCGAGCATAGCCAATCAATTTTCCAGGAGCGAAACAAAAGAAATTTGTTCCGCTATGCCACTGTTCACGACTTGGTGCAAATTCCTCTGTTGTTCCACCGCAATGTATCGGACGAAGGTCAACACCTGCGTTTTTCAAGGCACTCAAGAGATTTGACTCATCGTGATAGAGAACCGAATTTCCGTCAACAACGGTGCGAAGCGTATGATATTTGGAGTCATTCAAAATCAACGGTGCGTAAATCATGCACTCATCGTTATTCAGCATCGTAAACGCCATATCCAAGTGGATAAACGAAGCCGGCTCAGTCGGCAATTCAAACGTGATGAGTTGAAATTTTTGCATCACTTCGCTTTGTGCATCAACAAAGGCTTGCACACCTGCGATATTTGTACGCGGATGAATTCCCAACAAGAACAGGTCTTCTCGAATGATAAACAAATCACCACCCTCAAGTGTTGCCGCTCGATTTTGTTTTTTCAGCGAAAATGTTTTCGTGTTTTCAAAAATCGGATGATAAGTGTAAATGACGTCCATCATAACCGCTTCTCGCTGACGAATCGGATAGTTCATATCAGCAACCAGAATACGATTATTCACAGTAACCGACGGGTCGCGTGTGAAAAACAAGTTATGAAGCGGACGGTGTGCAAAACGCTGTTGAGATTTGATTTGCAGTTCACTGTACTGTACACCTTCTATGATATTTTTCACAAATTGTTCGGATGTTCGAGACTCCATATATTCTTTCAAGCCTCGAATATGTTGTGCGTCACAAATGCGGTCGATCAAATTTTGGCGCGCCTCAGGAATTTTTACCACATCTGTTAGCAAATCTTTTACAAATAACGTTTTTGTAACTTTTGAGAGAACACCTGATAAGTGGGCGTGTTCCGCTTGTGCAACATCCATATTTAGAATGTCAGAATACAAAGCCTCCTGCACATCGCAAGGCGTCATCAGCTCAACTTCTTCGCCAGGCTTGTGAATGATAACGGCTTCCAATTCTCCAATTTCCGAACTGACTCGGACGGGATCTGAGTTTTCCATAGAGTGATTTTTTTGCAAAGATACAAAAAAATCCGACATGAAGAAGCTATTAGTAAAATCTTTCCGGTAGATGCGGTTTGTCATGGTATTCATCCACAATTCGTTTATTGAAAAATTTTTCTTATCTTTGCAAAAAAAACCAAAATATGAAAAGAATCACAACAATTCTCGCAATCGTTTTGTCGTTTGGCCTGTGGGCACAAACAACTCAGCAACCTCTTCGTGGGGGTGGACCTTACATCATTTATCACGACGATGGCACGGTTACTAAAGTCAGCTTCGACAGTTATTTTAACATGTTTACAAAACATTTTCCTCACCGCGACAGTATAGGACTTATCACAGTTTGGTCGTACGAAGGCGATTATGAGTTTTCGTTCAAACTTCATGAAAAAATTTACACACCTCCGGCTCGATACAATTCTTTGCCGGAAAGAATGTTGATTTTTTCGGATCCGCACGGCGACATAGTTTCATTAGTAAGAATACTGAAAGGCAACAAGGTTATAGACGAAAATTTGAACTGGATTTTTGGTGATGGACACTTGATGATTCTTAGCGATGTTCATGGTCGAGGCAACGATCATACCCCTATTTTTTGGTTATTGTATAAGCTGTTTACCGAAGCTCGTCAAGCCGGTGGTTATGTTCATTTTCTTTTAGGAAATCACGAAGTGATGGTTGCACAACACGACGAACGTTTTCTCACACCGAAAAATCTAAAAATTGCTAAAAAAATGGGCAAAAGATATGGTGATTTGTACAATAATTCTACAGAATTAGGGCGCTGGATTAATTCTCGCAACACCATCCAAATCATGGGCAACATTATGTTTGTTCACGCCGGAATAAGCCCACAGCTTATTGAACTTCCACTCACAATCGAACAAATCAACGATACGGTTAGAAAATATATCGCACTGCCAAGAAGTGCAACTGAAAATTCTCCGCATGCCCATCTAATTATGAGAACTAACGGACCACTTTGGTATCGCGGACTTATTGATAATGTCCATCCGGAATCCACTATTGATAAGATTTTAGCTCGCTACGGAACTACAGATAGACCTATTAAGAAGATGATTACCGGACATACTCGAGTAAACGAAGTTACGTCGTTTTACAACGGAAAAATATTTTGTATGGATGTAACTAACGTCAGAAGAAACAATATCGCAACAGGAAAAAGTGTGGGAATGATGGTTACACCTAACGATTTATGGGCTGTGACTGCTGATGGGGTTCGAGTACCTTTTTTGATTGTTGAACCACCTTGCCAATGATTGATATTTATTCAATGCTACTGCTCCTCAGCAAAAAATTAGAAAACCTCACCAATGCCGACAACTCCTCCATATCACTAAAATTAACCCTATGTTGCGAAAGGAATTCTCCGACTTGTGGAGAAATTTTTGGGCAAAGCCTAAGGAAATTCCGTCGTGTAGCCGGACGGTAGGTTTGAAAATCTCTTGTCAGCCAATACGCAGTTTCGATTCGGAATCCCTCTCTCACCGGCAAAGCCCTCAAAGGCTGTGAGTAAGCAGCCGCGCTAACTGTTGCACCACCGGAACTAGAACCAAAACCGGAACCGGCACTAAGAGCAAACGAAAGACTACTCATATTAAGATGACTTAATTCCTGTGCACCCGATGTGGTTAATACAACGCCATAAGGACCTCTGGGGCGTTCTGGTGCAGGACGCATCGTTCTCAACAAAGAGAGCGGTCCATACTGAACAACCAAGGCCCATTCTCTATCCACCAAGACAAATATATCGTAACCTATTTCAATGTGAGTTATATTCGGATCTCTGACTAAAAACAAAACTTGATCGTTATCTTTAGGGTTGATAAACTGCATATCCCGATCAAGAATATTGAAGTTGATTTTTACATCAACCGGATCACCTTCAGTGAAAAAGACCTGCCCTTGTTGAAATTCATCGTAGAGAAATGGATTCATTGCGCGAGCCTCTTGCGTTTGACCTGCTAACCATCCGGTCAAACAAAACAGTAAGATAATTGTACGTTTCATAGCAATAGTTTTTTTGTTATTTGCTAAAAAAAGACCGCCTGCGAAAGGCGGTCTTTTTCCTTTCAGTAAAAGAAAAGCTACAACTTTATTAATCTTCTACCGGCGGTGGTGGAGCTGCCAGTGTTGTGAACGACATTTCATCGCCAAGTACTAACACTCCAAAATGATTACGGAAAAACGCACGAACGTAATATGTTGTTGATGGCAGAAGTCCTCTACCAACTGTGTGGTTCATCGCAGCTGTAGGAACTGTGGCTACTCTAATGATTGTGTCATTGGTAGTCCAGTTAAGCCCAGCTGATGTTCCTAATAAAAATCCTGCTTCGCTCAGCGCAATACCTCCATTGAAATCCAACTGTCCGCGCAATATCGCAGAAGAATCTGTTATTGATGGTGCTTGTACGTCCAACGTTCGTCCAATTGGAGCTTGAACTCGAACAGACTGAATAGGACCTAACGTGGTAAGACCTGAAAAGCTGGTTGCAAACGAACGGAACACAAGGAATCCGTCACCCGTCATACCAAAGTCTGAAACCAGTAGTGTATCTGCTCCCATTCTTCTCAAATTTCCTGGAACCACAGTACCATTCGTTAGAGTAGGTGTAAGTGCAGGAGTGTTTCCGGACAACCAAATAATACCCGTTTGTTGAATTGTATCAGCCAACGCTCTTGTTTCCATGTTCATTCTAAACGTATCTGCAACGGCTGTAAGGCTATAGATAACTCTTGCAGTATCCAAACCGTGAAGGGTAAAGTTAGGTGCTGTAAGGGTTGTTGTACCTCCCCCAAATACAACTGTCGTAACAGTTGCCGGTGCGGCTGTGAGCGCAGGGCTATAAATCGTATCGGTACCATTGATTGCAAAAGCACGTACCCAAATGCGTGTGGCTCCGTTTCCGGTTATGATTCCAGTTCTGTTTGTGAATGCACCGGTGTGCCCTGTTCGGGTTGAATCAACTTGATTAACACCAGCACTTCCAAGTCTGAATGCCGCTCTACCGCCTACGGTATCCGTAGCATAGATAAAACCTGTTTGAGTAACCTCAGACGTTCCTTGTGCCGTAACATTGCTGTTAAGGTCAACAAAGAAGAACGATGCTCCAAATGTTGGTGCAGCAATCGCAGGGGCACTTACTGTTCTGGTGAAGTTCAACCTTATACGACGTTGTGCTTGTGATGCTGGAATACTGGGATGATCTGAAGTAAGTAATAAATAAACTCTATTACGAGCTCCGTATCGATCTGCTCCTCCGGCGATCAATGCACTCCAGTCAACTCTAACTTCAACTGATCCTGTAGTTTGTCCAACAGCAATAGTACCGCTCGCACCGTCTGATGCCGCATTTCCGTTAAGGGTTATGGCATTAGCTGCCGTACTGTTCGCAGAACGTGCTGTGTCAGTACCTGGAAAGAATTGAGCATCTGTATCAGGCATTAAAGCAACTGTGAAATTAACGGGTTCGTTTACTTCACCACGAAGGAGCAAAGCAATGTTAAGGTCAAAAACCAACTGTCCAGTGTCCGCTAATGGATTAACCGTGAATGTTACTGCACGAATCGTTGCTTGGTTGGAACCATCGAATTGGACGGAGTTAGCGTTAGCCACACCGCCAATCGTTCCAAATTGTATTTCGGATACCCATCTGAACTCTTGTTCTTCTCGACAAGAAGCCGTCGCCAGCAGGATCCCAAGTATCATAATTATATTTAAGTATTTTTTCATTGTTATTTGTTTTTTAGGTGATAAATTGGTTTACTTACCGATTTTGTGTAATTAAGCCATGACTTGCCAAGATTTCTCTTCTTGGAACCTGCCATAGCCAACGAGGATCATCAGCAGGAACATGGACGTCAAGGAGCCCCCCCGTGAAAAGTGGATCAACCGGGTCACCATCTGCGTCATATAGACCACCAAACCCCACAGAGGAACGAGTCATTCCTTCACCATGGCGTTTGAGGTCTAACCAACGGAATCCTTCTCCCCAAAGTTCGATACGACGATTGGTTCTAATCTCGTCACGCAACGCCTGTCCGGTATTGGTCGTGGTGAACCCGGGAACGCGGATCTCCATAAGCGTAGTTAATACAGCACGTGCATTGGCTTCTCTGCCTGCCTCAAACTCAGCTTCGGCTTCGATCAAGTACATTTCGCTTATTCGCATGAAAGCAGGATCAACAGACTCCCTGGTATCCGGAACTGTCCATACCCCATTCATTCTCCATTTTCTGACCGCATATCTTTCGATTCTAGTACCGTTACCAATGGGAGCAGGAGTTCTTATGATATCGTAAATTGGATCGTTAGGATCTGATACCCACCAATCGCGACGGATGTCGTTAGGATCCATACCATTGTACAATGTCGTAGTGATACCTCTGAGAGAGGTACGAATGAACGTTCCGGCATAGTTAATCGACATATAGCCGGAGAAACTGGCTTGAACAGGACCTTGATCCGGTGGTTGGTGCATTGCCCACATAAATTCAGGATGTCTGTGATCGTACAATCCATTCAACAACTCCGCTGCAGTAGCCAATCTAAATCCATCACCATCGACACGAGCTAATCTTGCATGGTGTGCAGCAACATCCCAATTTTGTTGTGTAAGTGCTACGCGAGCCTTGAAGCCGTGTGCTACATTGGCACTGATATGTGATCTGGAAAGTGCTGCCGAAACCGGATTATTGGTCAAATAACCGATAGCAAGGAGCAAATCTGCATTGATTTGGTCGTAAATTTCTTGAACCGATGCTCTTGGTTGTGGTGCTGTTATGCGTTCTATAACCAAAGGCACAGCAGGAGCGTCATTTGCTTGTCCTCTGACGTAGCGTTCGCCCCATAACTGAACCAACCACCAATAGGCAAAAGAGCGATAGGCAAGAGCCTGACCTCTAATCATATTTCTCTGGTGTTCAGTGGCAACAACATCGTCAATGTATGCCAAAATCATATTCATTTGACCCACAATTGAGAAGAAGAACGAATACGTACGCAACGTGTTAGCGTTGGCGTAGTTACGGTGCTGAGACCAGTCCATAGCGCTGTGGTGCCAAGAATTACCTTGATGACGTATAACCAAATCATCGCCCATGTGGTCGATAACAATACCGTGTGAGTATAGGCCACCATAGCCTTGAGAACCGGCCATACCGGGCCACATATTAGTGGCTGTTTGATTGCCCGTACTCGTTCCCGCCATCTTTCGATGAACTCCATTCATTGCCATCATCAATCCATCGAAAGTGGATAACAATACCGTTTCTGAAAGATCAGTACTTGACGATGTATCCAAAAAGTCGCTGCTGCAACTGGTTTGTGTTAGCAAAAGAGCTAACATACCAAAAATTAAAGTTATTTTTTTCATGATTGTAAAGAATTAAAAGTTAACATTAACGCCGAACATGAAGGTTCGAGCAGGAGTAAAAGCATCATCGTGACTAACAATACCGCTGAATCGCTGAATAGGATTCATACCTTGACGTGCAGCAAACATATGGAGGTTTTCTGCAGAGAAGAACACTCTTGCACCCGACAAACGCATTCTGTTTGTAAATTCTCTTGGCAGGTTATACCCAAAATTGATTGAACGAATTTGGAGATAACTTGCAGACGTCAAGAATCGAGTACTGTTGCTGGTGTTTGCCCAAGAGAGGGTCTCTGCGTGTCCATCTATACGCGGAACATCGGTGATGTCTCCGGGTTGTCTCCACGCATTCAATAGATCTACGTGCAACGCCCGGCCCGGATTGCCGGAATGATCAAAAGTCATCAAAGATGTGTGAATTCTGTCCAAAAGTTGTCCGCCGATTTGGTAAGTCAACAAGATTGACAAATCAAAATTTCTCCAAGTGAATGTATTGGTGAAACCTCCCATTACTGCCGGGATTGGGCTACCGTGAAAACCTTCCATAGCCACCGCAGGATTCAAAGCAAAAGTATCCGTTCCGATAATACGGATGTTGGCTGCGACATGTGCATTTGCTGCATTGGGATCCCATACGTATAACGCACGCCCGTCAGCAGGGTCAACACCGTGCCACTCACGTAACCAATACTCGAAACGCGAATGTCCGACTTTCAATCTAAACGGAGCTGCACTGATTGCCTCATCCGGATCATCTGTAGTTAATCTGGTGATTCTGTTTCTGAAATGAGTCATAACCAAACGTGGTGTCCATGAGAAATCGCCTCTTCTAAGTGTGTATGACACATCAAGTTCGATTCCTCGGTTAAACATCGTTCCAATGTTTTGCCATGCTACGCCGGGAGCAAATCCGAAGTGTACCGGAACAGGAACTTCGAAGAGTAGGTTTGACGATTGACGATTGAAGAATTCCACATAACCTCTGAAGCCGCTTCTCAAACCAAATTCAATTGCTACATCAAAGCTGTTGCTTGATTCCCAAGTCAGGTTCATGCCACCTAAACTTCCCCATCGTGCACCGACTTCACCTGCATTGTTGAAAGCAGGTCCCATGTCATAAAGTGCTTGCCAAGCATAAAGGTCAATACCTGCATCGTTACCTATTTGTCCGAAAGACGAGCGAAGTTTTAGCATTTGAATTTCACGAATGCCTTGTAAAAACGGCTCTTTGTCTATACGCCAACCGGCTCCAACCGACCAAAATTGTCCCCAACGGGCTTCCGGAGAAAACTTCGACGAACCATCGGTACGCCAAGAAGCCGAACCAAAGAATCTGTCGTTCCACGAATAAGTGACGCGTGAAAAATATGATCGCAAACGATACATGTCATGAAAACCGGTCAAGGATCCCAAGTTAGTATAGTTATTTAGCACACGGTCTTGCTCACCCACACCGGTTCTAAGTCCGGACGTGCTGCGGAAGTCCCATTCATAAGTTTCGTGCCCCAAAAGAACACCAATGTGGTGCCCACCGAAACTTCTGTTCCAGTTCAACAACTGGTTCATAGTAAGCGTAGACGTTCTATGGCGATTCACGGAAAAATCTCCGCCAGGCCCCCTTCCATCACCTACATAGGGATTTCTTCGGCTGTCGCGGAAAAAGAAAATCTCATCTTTCGCGAAATTGGCCGTAAATGTAAAATCTCTCAAAAACGAAAGCTCCACAAAGCCTCTTCCTCCTACTTCAAAACGATTATTGACATCGCTATTCATCAAAAGTTCGGCAATAACATGACGACTCCCTCCAAAAGGACGCGTAAGTGGGTTACCATCTCTATCAAACGTTCCATTGAGAGGGTTATCTTCACCAAAGTCCCAGGTTCTTTCTCCCGTAACAGGGTTATATATAATTTGATCGGTTCCTAAATCATGCCCCCAAACCGGAAAAATCGGACCCATGTTTCTTGCACGGGCAAAAAAGTTTCCAAGTCCTGTAGCACTGGCGGCATTGACAGAACGCTGTTCGGAGTGCACCGCTCTAACGTTCAAACCTGTTCTAAGCCAGTCGTTCACACGATGGTTCATATTCATACGAGCCGACAAACGTTGAAACGAAGAAGGGTTTATCCATCCTTGTTCAGTCATGTAACCCAAAGATGCACGGAAGTCTGATCTGTCATTTGCCATACTTGCCGACATTGTGAAATCGCTGCGAGTTCCCAAACGCTCAAGCGGATCAAACCAATCCAAACTTGGAATAATACCCGGAAGGATGTGTGCATTGGGATTGAATCTTCCA
>WQWI01000019.1 GCA_009785425.1 Bacteroidales bacterium
GTTCTCGGGTTAAGTGTACTTTTTTCATAGCAACTGTAAAAGTAGTCATTTTCCCAAACAGTTGGGGGTATGTCCCCAACTGTTTTTTGCTACTTAAAGTTGCATTTGTTAATTGAAGTTACGCAACCGATCAGAGGTAGCACTCCTATGGAATGTTGTTTGTATGTAGAGTCCCTCGAGCAATGCATTCCTAACAGAATGCGGAGAATATCACCAGTTGGTGCGGTCTCGTCCGTGCTTTTTTTACAACGGCACAAAATTTTCAATTATTTTTTTCGTATCTTTGCGGAATATTATTTTGACACATGAAAAAATTTGGACTCATAGGCTTTCCTCTAACTGTATCATTTTCGAAGGACTACTTTGAGAACAAATTTGCGTGCGAAAATTTGAATGATCATATCTACGAGCTGTTTCCTTTGACGGACATTTCGAAGTTTCCTGAATTTCTAAAAAAACATTCTAATTTGTGTGGTTTGAATGTTACCATTCCGCATAAAAAAACGGTGATGCCCTATTTGGACGAATTGGACGAATCTGCAAGTAATGTCGGTGCTGTAAATGTCATAAAATTTAAAAAAAACGGAAGGTCGGTCGGCTATAATTCCGATGTTTTCGGGTTTGAACAAAGTTTTTTACCGCTTCTCAATCCGCATCATCGTTCTGCGTTAATCCTTGGAACAGGCGGTGCTGCAATGGCTGTAGCGTTCGTTTTGCGAAAGCATAATATCCCCTATCAATTTGTTTCTCGACAGAAAACAGAAAAAGCGTTGACGTATCAAGATATTTACAACGATCGTCATTCTCGCGAAGGCGGGAATCCCCGAATTAACAAGGGGTTTGCGGGCCAAGCCCGCAATGACGACGATAGTTTCAATATAATCATCAACACAACGCCACTTGGCATGACACCGAATGTGGACACTACCCCTGACCTACCCTACGAAAAAATCACATCAGATTTTTTGTGCTACGATTTGGTTTATACGCCTAAAGAAACGTTGTTTCTAAAAAAATCCAAAGCACAAGGTGCCGTGATTAAAAACGGTCTCGAAATGCTGCATTTGCAAGCCGAACGGGCTTGGGAGATCTGGAGCGATTAGTTGGTAATCCGATAAGAAAACCTAAACATCAAACTTTGTTGGAACTGCCACCTGCGAGTGGGCTCTACAAAGGGCTCTCCGTTCATCCTTGTACTGAAAAATGTATTCGGATCATAAATTATCCAAGTTTCAAGCCCTAATGAGAAAAGTCTTGTGAGTCGAATATCAACACCAAGCCGCCAATCAAACAATATGAAAGGATTGTCCACATGTAGAATATCAGCAAAAATCATCAAATTAGAATTTAGTGTGATATCGTTTGTTAAATTATGCCTATTTTCTAACTGAATCATTGGTCCAAATGTATGTAGCCAATGTTCGTTTGTGTCTATTCCAAAGCGTTCTTTCACACTTGCACGTGTAGAACCTACATACGTAGCTCTATAAGTAGGAAAAGAAACAAGTAATCTGACCATCTGTGAAGGTGAAGCATTTCTATACTCCATACCTATCGAAAATGCAAGTCTTGCCGGAGAAAGAAATCTCGACAAATAATTATCTCTGCTTTCCTCTTGAGCTGCTACAGAAGCAAAAGTTCTTGTCATTTGGGTTTCGAATTGAAACTGGGCACTATAACTCCATCTAGGCGAGGCTCTGAAACCATAACGAGATTGCAGGCTTATTAAATCGTTTGTTTTAAGCCAATCTCTAAATTCACCACCTTGCGTTTGAGCACCATATCGCCAATTAAAATCTGTTCGCCATGTTGAGAGTCCGCGTTCAAAAGTTGCCGAGGAAGAATTTCGAAGGTCTAAAGAGAGCAAGTCATTGCCTGTTCCATCACGTTGCCAATATCCTCGAGCAACTAAACTCATTGCTGCATCAATTCTTGACTCCAAGCTCCAGTATCTTACTCGTTCTGCGATGAAAAAAGTTGTGTCAATCGTTTCAATCATTTCCTCGCCTATTAGCGTATCAAACGTAACAATACTGATTCTGTTTTCACCGGTAGTTGCATCTAAACTAACGATGCTGTCCATTGTTTGTTCAACAATGACCGTTGTTTGAATAGTTCTGTACGTGCGGCTAACTGTCATGCCGATGGTGTCTGCCTGTGGATGTCGGGCAAATGTTGTCAATGGTAAAACCATGAATACTGCTAAGGGTAATAGCAAAATTTTTCTCATAATTCTTTAATTTTAAAGTCTGCGGTTATTGGAAAGTGATCTGAATATCTAACTCGAATTGTAGTGAAGTTTTCGCAATAAAATCCTTCGGAAAAGAAAATATAATCTATCCGAAACGATGGATAGATACCGCTGTACGAGGTTCCAAGTCCGAAACCACGCCTGCGAAAAGCGTCGTTCATGTTTCTCGAAACTTGCCTATAAGCGAACGATACCGGTATATCGTTCAAATCTCCAGCGGCGATTGTTCTGTACGGCGAATCTGCAATTAGCTGTGCCAAAATTTTAGCTTGTTCGGCACGTCTAACATAAGCCCGATTCATTCTTGAAATCATTCGCCCTACCCCTTTTCTGATATCTGCAGTTTCTATTGGAGCTGACATAAATTCTTGGTAAAACAAATCATCCTCCACTTGAAATCCGATAGATTCCAAATGGAAATTAAAAACACGGATCGTATCACCATGAGCCACAATATCTGCAAAAACAATCATGTTTCTTGAATCTTCGAAACGAATTAAACTATCTCGAATGATGGGGAATCTCGAAAATATTATGTTGCCAAAAGACATACGATTGTTTACACGTGATACAGAGGAGTATCGCAATTCAAGATTTTCGGCCAAAAAACGTGTGATTTGTAAATCACGTAAATCTTCTCGATATTCCTGAAAAGCAATGATATCAGGCGATTCTTGCAGTAAGAAATCCAAAATTTTCCGTTGAGTTTGTCCGCGTATCGGACTGATATGGCCGTAATGATCAAACAAGTTTACGTTGTAAGACAGGACTCTGATTCGCTTCTTGCTTTCAGTAAATTCCGGATTTCTAAATTGTACCATATTTTGGACATTCCCCCAATTCAAAGCAATTGCGAATAACGGAATAATGGCCGCTTTTTTTAGGTTGAATAACAAAAAAACAGCGAACAAGATGTTAATCACAAAAAGAAACGGAAAAAGCAATCCAAGGTACGCAAACCATACGAATTTAGCAGGATTCACGAATGTTGCAACGAAAGCAAATATCAACAAAACGGCAAAGAAAATTGCCAAACTGTTGAACAGAGTCCACACAAAACTTGTTTTCTTTTTTGATTTAAAACCTCGCATTGTTTGCAAAGTTACAAAAAAAATCGTAATTTTGCAAATCCATGGGAAAACGAAAAGACAATATAAAAATCAAAAATAAACGTGCCGAATTTGAGTATTTCTTCCTTGAAAAATTTACGGCAGGTCTTGTCCTGCGTGGAACAGAGATAAAATCCATACGTGACGGAAAAGTCAATATTACCGATGCGTATTGTGCGTTTTTCAACAGCGAATTGTTTGTAAGAAATATGCATATCGCCGAATATCGCTTCGGAACTTACCTTAACCACCAGCCTAAAGCTGAAAGAAAGTTATTACTCACGAAAAGAGAACTAAAGAAACTTGAGCTTCGCAGCAAAGACAAGGGGTTGACGATTATTCCTACGCTTTTATTTATTGATGAACGTGGGTTTGCTAAGATAAACATTGCTTTAGCTAAAGGCAAAAAAGCCTACGATAAACGCGAGAGTATCAAAGAAAAAGATCTTCGTCGTGAGATGAGTCGGAAAGATAGCGAGTAACAAAGGCAGGTACGAAGATTTTAACTTCGTTGGGCTTTGTCATTTTCGAATTATTTTCGTATCTTTGCAGATATTTTTATAAAAAAGCATAAAATGAGCCCCACGGAATTATTACTTCAACACAGAAGTATTCGAAAATACAGTTCGGAACCTATTGAGCCTAATCTGCTCAATCGCTTGCTGGAAGCCGGAACCCGTGCATCTACAACAGGAAATATGCAAATTTATAGCATTATCGTAACACAAGATCAAGAACGTAAAGAACACTTGAAAAAATGCCATTTCAATCAAGCAATGATTTCGGAAGCCCCTGTTGTTCTGACGTTTTGTGCGGATATCAATCGTTTCAATGCATGGTGCAAAGTAAGAAATGCGGAGCCGGGTTACGACAATTTTTTGTGGTTTATCAATGGAGCAATTGATGCAGTTTTGGCTGCACAAAATGTTTGTATTGCCGCTGAAGACGCTGGTTTAGGAATTTGCTACTTAGGAACTGCCACTTACATGGCAGACGAAATTATTGAACTTTTGAAACTTCCTCACGGTGTTGTTCCCATTACGGCAATCACAGTTGGTTATCCTGCTGAAACACCTGAATTGACAGACCGTTTACCACTCGAAGCTGTTGTTCATTACGAGGAATATGTCCCCTACTCTACTGAAAAAATCAACGATCTTTACTACGAAAAAGAGAATTTAGAGTTCACTAAAAAACTTTTGGAGGAAAACAAACTTCCAAATTTAGCACAAATTTTCACCGAAAAACGGTACAAAAAAAACGACAACGAATTTTTCTCTGAAAAATTCTTAAAAACTCTCACAAAGCAGGGATTTATGTAATGACCTATTCACAAGAAACGTTAGACCTTTTGCTAAATGCCATAAAAGGCGATAAGAATGCATTTGACCGATTGATAAATGTCGAGAAATGTCCGGAGTTGGCGGCATTTAGCAATGCTATCAAAGGAGATGAAAGTGCAGCTATGTGGCTAAAAGCAAGAGTTGGTAGAGATTGGTGGTTGTTTGTAAATGCGATAAATGATGACGAATCGGCACTAAAAGAATTCCAACATAGAGAAAATAAATTCGAAGTAAGTTTTGTGCTTGCCTGTCAAGGTCGCAATGAAGGAAAATATTGGTTAGAGAAAAATGGATATTCTAATTTTTTACCGATATGTAAAGCTATTGAAGACCTTGGTAGAAGCAGAAACGGACTGTTGCGAGCAATCTATAAGCCGGATACTCGATTTTATGGAAGTAGATAATTAGAAAATGAAAATGAAAAAAAAGATTCTAGGATTACTGTTCTTTGTGCCTTTTTGGGGCTTCTCACAAGAAACTTTGGACGTATTAACCATTGACCAAGCAATCGAAATCGCATTGGAAAATAATTTTTCAATCCAAATTGCCAGAAATAACGCCGATCAAGTCAATGCAACTTTGGGCAGTGCAGGCATGTTGCCTTCGATTAGTGTTGGTGCAAACTACACGATTGGCGAGGCTCCGGGAGATGCACAGTCGATTGCACGTTCTCGCGGAAGTATCGAATTAGGTTGGACAATCTTTGACGGATTCAGAATGTTTGCAGCACATAACAGATTTCGATCGATGGACGAAATTAACAATGTCAGTTTTCGAGCAACGGTAGAAAATACAATTCGTGAAATTATCAATCAATACTTTTTGATTGTGAGTGCGGAGCAACAGTTACAGTCGATCCGGCAATCGCTGATGGTTTCGCAAACACGCTTCGATTTCGTGCAGGCAAGATTTGAAGTTGGCAGTGCTTCGAGGTTAGATGTGTTGAATGCAAGAGTGGATTTTAACACGGATAGCAGTGCATATCGACGTAGTTTGGAACAAATGTTGTCGGCAAAAACAAATCTCAACCAATTGCTTGCACGCCCCGTAGATATTCAGTTTCAAGTGACAGATACAATTCCGCTTTCAAGAGGTTTGGATTTTTCAGAGATTCACGCAAGGGCTCTCGAACAAAATGCGAGTTTGAATATTGCACGCTTGCAAACCGTGATGAGTGAAGCATCGAAAAGAGAAATTCGTGCTTTGCACATGCCGACAATCAGCCTGAATGCGGGGTACGATATTTTCAGTTACAACATGACAAGTCGTGGATTTTTTTACGGTGCTACCGCACGAATGACGTTATTTAACGGCTTTGAAACTCAACGCCGACACCGAAATGCAAGGTTAGCCTTCGAAAATTCACAACTCACGGAACAAGCGACGTTGCTCAATTTGGAAACACAACTTCGTTTGCATTTTATCAATTATGAAACCAATCGAGATTTGGTAAGTTTAGAAGCCGAAAACATCGAAATTGCTCAGCAAAACATGGAGATTTCACTCGAACGCTACCAACTTGGAAACCTTACCGCTCTTGAGCTTCGCGAGGCTCAACGCAATTATCTCAATGCGATCAATCGTTACATCAACAGTTTGTTTTTGACTAAGGTTTCCGAAACAATTTTATTGCAATTAGCCGGAAAATTGATAAGATAAGCCTGCTTTTGGTGTAATCCAGGCAAACTTCGGTAAATTCTTGATAAATTTCTCGCAAAACCTTCACCTTCGGACGTTTAGCGTTTTGCAAATAGTTTATTAATGCAGATAAATAGGCTTTTTTAAAATACACAAACTCCAATTCCTGTCGATATTCTTCGTAAAGACCATGCGTTTTTGTGAAATCAAATAGTCGCCTAAAAGCTGATAGCTTGTCGAGGTAGCGTTTTTCATTTTGAAATCTGCTCAGTGAGTTTGAATCATATGTGTAGTGATACATTGCTCTATTTACTTGTGCGACACTTTTAGCACAAAGTATAGCACATGCTAAAAAACAAACGTCTTCAGCACTTTTTTCCGGAAAGAAAATTATAGCATTGTCGTTTAGAAATTCACGATGATAGATATAAAGCGAGAAATAACTTCTGAAGTGCGATAAAAAGTGGCGTTTGCTTTTATCATTGAAAGGTCCTGATTCTACAGAGATATTCGACAAAGTTCGTTCTCTATTTTTTTTACTGCCCTCAAAAATAGCATTGCAATAACATAAATCCGCCGAATGTTGAGTTGCCATTTCGTACAACATTGAATACATTTCTTTTTCCACCCAATCATCGCTATCTACAAAGGCTATATATTCGCCTTGAGCTGCTTGCAAACCAATATTTCGAGCTGGTCCCGGACCTGAGTTAGTAGGTGTTTTTGCGAAGCGAAATTGGTCTCTTCGTGGATGTTTGGCAATGTGATTTTGTATAGTTTTTATGCTGTCGTCTTGTCCGTGATCGTCAATAATAATCACTTCCATATCCTGAAGTGTTTGATTCAGTAAAGAATCAACGCAACGGATAATTGTTTTTTTTGCGTTGTAAACAGGGATTATTACGGAGAGTTTGGGCATACGTTTTTTTATTTGAACAAAAAACGAACCCCTATAAACATGTGGAACATCAACGTTTGTGGTAGCCCGTAATGTTTTCTCATAATCGCAAAACGTTCTTTCCAAGACTGTTTTTCACGTTGTTTGGAAAAACCGCCAATCAAAAAACGTGACAAAATTTGATGCGAGTTGCAAACGATTTTTGCTTGTTTCATCGCACGAATAACCCAGTCAATATCAGCACTAATTTTGTAATGCAAATCGTATTTTGGAGCAATGTTTCGAGAAATTAGAATTGATTGATGGCAGACCAACATTCCCATTCGAAACGATTTCCACGTAAATTTTTTCGGTGGTCGTTTTTCTCGCAAACCCAACACATTTCTGCTCTCATCAACCATTGCTGTATCGCCATAAATAACATCAGCGTTTTTTTCAAAAAACGGAACTAAATTTTCAAGCGTTGTCGGCTCATAAATTTCATCGCCAGCATTGATAAACCACACGTAATCGCCGGTTGCCAGAGCGAGTCCTTTGTTCATTGCGTCGTAAATTCCGTTGTCGGGTTCTGAAATTATTTTGGTTTGTAGAGACGCAATGCATTGCGTCTCTACGAGATTTATCGAAAAAACATCACTAATAGTTTCCATCGTTCTATCTGTACTATTTCCATCAACAATGATATATTCAATGTTGGAATACGTCTGATTGAGAACGCTCTGAATTGTACGTCTAATCAGGGTTTCCGCATTATAGCAAACCGTTATTATGGAAATTTTCGGAGCCAAAACTAACGTTATTCTTTTTTCCTTCGTCTGACATAATACACAACACTCCCTATCAATGCCAGAATCACTAAAGTAGAGGCAGCCGTGGAGATTGCTCTCGAAATCTTAAAAATTTGAGGCATCGGATACGAGAATACAATTTCGTGTTCGCCTGCCGGAATAATTAGTGCACGCAAAATATAGTTTACACGAATGATTGGAACTTTTTCACCATCAATAGTTGCACGCCAATGGCGATAAAAGACTTCTGAAAACACCGCAAATTGTGGCGTTTCGGCAGATGTTTGATAGATAATTTTATTGGGTTGCCAATGTGTCATCACAATCTCTGCCGTCTCGTCTCGTTCGAACGTAAAATCTCCAAAAATATCGCCGAACAACGATCTATCAATAATCGCAACCGAGCTCGGATCAAAATCATCCAACGCTAAAATATCCTCATCCGGATTTGCTACAAATCGCACGGAATCCACAAACCACGCGTGTCCAAGAGCGGCTTCATTCAGTTGCACTTCACCATTTGGAGCAATGAAATATTTCGTGTTAAGCATATTTAACACATTTATATTCAACCCTCGCCTATGCGACATGTGAAAGTCAATGATATCTTGGTAACGACGCAGTTTCATTGGGCTATAGCCTCCGATTGATTTGTGGAAATAAGATGTCATTGACTCGTTAAACGTGTTTGAAGCAGCATTGAACACTCGGAAATTTGGATCAGGATCTTGCATAATCAACAAATCCGCCTCAGTAGGCACAATTACCCAAGCTTGTCGTCTGTCCACAAAATGACGCTCGTTCAGATAACGCCTTGCAACGCCCCACATATCCACGGTAACCAGTACAATCAGTGCAATAATTAGATAATTTGCTTTTTGAATTTTCCCCTTTACAAACAGCCACATCAACCCAAACGCCAACACCACAAAAAACAATGAACGCCACGTGTCGCTCATCATCATTGATTGACGATGGTCATGCAAAATATCCATAATCTGTGCTACTGATGCTTGTGGAAATCCCGCATTCGCCAAACGGTGTGCAAAACCCGGATCACCGGGACCAGAAAATGAAAGTATTGACGAGCCAAACAGCAAGAAAAACACGCATATTCCACCAACAATACCCAGCGTGTATTTTAGGTATTTTACCAAATCAACTTTTGGAACTTTATTTTCAATAATTTTTTTCAAACCTAACATCGCCAAAATAGGCATCGTTGTTTCTGCCAAGAATAGTGCCATCTCCGGCGTTCGGAATCGATTGTAGAGCGGTAAGTATTCAAACAAAAAGTTATTGAACATCGGAAAATTTCTGCCCCAAGCCAACATAATCGAAAGTATGGTGGCTGCGAGTAGCCACCATTTTTCGGGTCCTCGCAAAATGAACAAACTCAAAATAAACAAGAAAATAACCACTGCTCCTGCGTAGTGCGGGCCTGATGTGAACGGCTTGTCGCCCCAAAAAGTTTGCAGCCCCCCGATATTTGCACCTGCTTGTCGAAGTTCTCGAGCCGTTCTCGAATCAGGATCAATAGGGGTCCAACTGGCACCACCATATAAATTCGGAATAAGCAAAGTAAATGTTTCCATTATACCATAACTCCACATAAACGCATAATCAATTTCCAATCCAGCTTGATTCGGGGTTAAGTAAGATGTGCCATCCGGCTTTATCGTTAATTCCGAGCCTCCTCGCATAGTATCCCTAGTAAAATCTTTTTTGGGTAATAAACTCTCCGTTGCTGGCAAAACAGCAAGCATTGCAGCTATACATAAAACACCAACAATTTTGGAATACAATTTCAAGTTTTTCTCTACAAACATGTAGTAAACAAAATAAGCAATGCCTGAGAGAATAACGGCAAGCATCGCATAGTAGGTAATCTGGACATGAGGGAAGGGAAATTGGAGCCCCAAAAACACCATTGTTATGATAGCACCTAAAAGTATTTTTCCACGGAATGCTAAAATAATTCCACCAAACATGGGTGCAATCCAAGCCATAGTGTAGCCTTTATTGACGTGCCCAGCCTCAATAATGATGATATTGTATGAAGCTAAAGTGTATGCCAGAGCCCCCAAAACAGCAAACCATGTATTTCTAACCCCAATACAGAGCATAAAAATATAAAAACCGAGTAGATAAACAAAGAAAATGCCCATGTGGAAAAGAGGCAAATTCAATCTCATAATGTCAAAAATAGAGTCAAATATATTTTTTTCGTTAGGGCAACCTCTAATAAACTCTGGCATTCCGCCAAACATATTCGGCGACCAAAACGTGTGCTCACCGGTTTCTCTATAAAAATCGTCTGTAGCTTTTGCCATACCTATAACACCGAGCATATCACCAGAAGGAAGGTCTTTATTATCAAACACAATCGGTCTGAAAAAGATCACTGTCAAAAGCAGAAAAAACGCAATAGCCGCAATGTGAGGCAAAAAAGTTTTGAAGTTAAGGTCTTTCATGTTTGTTTGTTATTTGTAAAAATTCAGTGCAAAGATACGAAAAAAAATGCAAAAATCAACGTCTTCGCAATTCAAATATTCCTAATCCATATTCACACATCAAACTATCTGCTTCTACCGATTGGTCTGCAAGATCCACATTTTCTCGTAAATTTCCGGCACTATCTACATAAGAAAAAGATAGTAAGTCGTAATCTTCTTTGAATATGCTCCACAAATATGGAATAGAAAACACTCTGTGAGCATTAAATTCAATTCTTTGTCTTCCAATTGGTACTGAGAAATAAAATACTCCTGACGGTTTTAGTATCTGAGTTATGTTTTTTATGGCTTTCAGGTGCCCATTGTAATCAATAGGATCGCCATACCGCCCCAAACCAAAATGTTCTATGGAATGTAGTGCTGAAATTGAATCTGAGTAGTTTATCATGTTTTCGGGAAGTTCCATCAAATCTGCTTTCGTGAAGCTAATATTTTCAACATTGCTTTTCAGCTCGCGAATGTCCAAAACTTCAATTTCTCTGAATACAGCAACATGGGCAACAAAGCCATCTATTCGAGAACCAATATCAACATGCTTTGTAGGATTGGCAACAAATATTTTTTTTGCTACAAGTAAATCTTGATAAAAATAATCTCCCGACAAAACTCCGGCTTCCGCAGATTTATCACATAGTACTGGAAAATATCTAAGAGAAAAATATCCCCTATCCTCTCCTCTAATCTTTCGTTGTTTTCTTAGCCGCAGCAGGTCACGAAAATAAGAGGGAATTCTGCTAAAGTGAAGTATGAGATTTTTTAAAATCCAAAATGTGTTTTTCATGCAATTTTATATTTTGTTTGGTCTGTATCTTAGAAATTCTCAAGCTTAAGCCAAACTTTGACACGATTCAGAAACAAGCCAAATTTGGTTTGGAGTAAAAGATGTAGTGTTTTTTGCCGTAGATTCCAAAAAAGTAACTTTATGGATTTACCATGATATTTTTCGTAAACTATTTTCACTTCTTTCAACCCCTCAAAAGTATCAGAGCCTACCCCATCAGGCAAAAAATCAACCATTGGTATCTCAATAAACTTGGATTTTTCAGAAGCGATTCTACACACAAAGTCATAATCCATCGCAATTCGGATTGATGTATCATATAAGCCATACATATCATGCAACTGCTTTTTGAAAAACATCGTTTGATGAGATATACAGCGCATGCCTCGATACAATTTTCGAGAATCGAACTGCTTTCCTACCAAAACACGTTGGTCGCCTTTCATGCGATACATTTTTCCATAAACCCACATCAATTTTTCATCCTCTTGAAAAGTATTTAGCACAGTTTCTATTACATTTGAATCTACATAGCAGTCTCCAGAATTAAGCATATTCACAATATCTCCCGAACTGGCAAGGATTCCTTTGTTAAATGCATCTGCTATTCCATTGTCCGGCTCCGAAATCCATTCTCGATAACTCGGGTGCTGATTTTGTTCCAAATAGTCTCGTATTTCGCTATTGGTTGACCCGTCAACGATAATGTGTTGATGCGGCTTCACACTTTGACTATCCACAGAATCAATCGTTCTGATCAACTCGGAAAGATTGTTGAAGCAAATCGTGATTACTGAGATGTTATGGGACATAAGCATATAGTTTCTGCCAAGCATGTACGACTTTATACTTTGGGTTTGCTTTTAAAATAATATCTTCTAACACTTGCGGATCATCTGGCAAGTGATAAGTGCAAATGGCTAATTTTGGTGCAAATTCTTGTAGTACTTTGGTAGCACCGGATAACATATAACGTTCGGCACCTTCTATATCTGCTTTAATGAAATCTATTTTTGAAATGCGATTCTCATTAACCCATTTATCCAACGTTATGCAATGTATTTTTTCTGCTTTGGCATGTTTATTGTGAGGCAATACAAAAGATGCAGATGCGGCATCTTGCTGATTTACATTGATTTCCATTTTACACTCTTTATCGCTCAATGCATAAGGCACAATCTCTATAGTATTGATTGATTGACTGTTTGACTTGTTCAGTGCTATATTTTTTTCAAGTAGGTTTGTCGTTGACTTTACCGGCTCAAAGGCATAACATTTACAGTTATAGAAATAGTTGGCAAACAAGGAAAACATACCCATATTAGCTCCAACATCGACAACCACATCGTTAGGCTTAAGGACAACAGGCTGAAACTGATAAGGACCTTCTGTTATTCTACACTCTTTAATAGTTTGGTAAAAGACCTCATACTCTTCCGTTTTTTTGAAATAATCGTCATAAAGCAATAAATCCACCAACTCGTAGGTAAAAGCACTTCTTATGGAAGGTAAAGTTAAGTCAAACTTTATACCTTCTATCTCCAAGATTCCGTTTTGAGACAAGAATTTATTTTCGACAAGTTCAGTAAGTTTTTCTCCTATGAAAGTCCCCCCCTTAATGCCGTAGATCTTTTGTCTGAAAATTTGTATGATTTTATTCAGCACCTCATTTTCAGGATACCTTTTTCTCATCTTTTTCAGAGCGGTCAACCTCTCTCGAAATACTCCGTTTTTCGAAAATCGTTTTTTATATTCTGTGAATAATTGTGTAATCATATGATTTTTTTTTCAGTGCAAAGATACGAAAAATATTGAATCTTTACTTATATTTCTGTTTTAATATTTCGGCGGTTTCTAAACCTCGTCGAAAAATGATTTTTTGTACAAAAGATGTTAAAAATCCCCAACCGTATGCTGTGATTTGGATGTAAGACGCCCAAACAGACAGTGAAGCCGTTTTCAGCGAATTTGTTTTACCAAATGAATCCGCAAAAAGCAACAACGAGTAGGTCGCTGGAAATAATAGCCACCATAACGCGTGAAAAATTGCCATAAACACAATGACAATTGCTCCCAACAAAAACAACGCAGGAAACGTGTGCACAATTTTCAAAGAACCTTTGTGCAAAAGTGCAAGATTTATACGTGCTGTACCGAAATTAAAAATTTGCTTAAAAAATTTACGAAAACTGACACGACGCTTGTGATAAACATACACATCGTGAAAAAGCATCGTTCGAAAACCCGCATCAGTTATGCGAATGGAGAGATCTATATCTTCGCCAAACATATCTTTGAATCCACCAACTTTTTCAAAAACTGCACGAGAAAATCCCATATTGAATGTGCGTGGCTTGAATTTTTCCATCTGTTGTTTTCCGCCACGAATACCACCGGTCGTAAAAAAAGAAGTCATCGCATAGTTGATGGCTTTTTGCACGTCTGAAAACGATTCGTGTGCCGCATCCGGACCGCCAAAACAATCACTGTAGTTTTCCTGCAATTCTTTATCTAAGCGTTCAAAATAATCGGCTGGAAAAACGCAGTCCGAATCAGTAAAAACAAAATAATCTTTAGTTGCCAATTGCATACCAACATTACGGCTATCGCTTCGTCCGGTGTTGGGTTTAACGTGATAAATAATGTTTAAACGACCATTATAATTATCTACAGTTTCGTTGCACGGCAATGTCGAACCATCTTCAACGATGACAACTTCAAACGGTTTAATCGTCTGTAACTCCAAACTCTCCAACAATTCTTCTATTTCGTCAGGACGGTTATAAACAGGTATAATGATCGAATAAAACATATTTTTGTTATTTTTGATACCACTCATACATTCTCCGAATTCCGTCCGACAATTCTACAGAATGTTTCCAGCCCAATGAATGCAATTTCGCAGGGTTTGTGAGTTTTCGCATCGTTCCGTCCGGTTTTTCGGAGTTGTAAACAATTTGCCCATCGTAGTCAACAATGGATTGAATTGTCGATGCCAATTCAGCGATAGATATTTCTTTTCCTGTGCCAATGTTGATATGACAATTTCGAATTTCTGTTTTATCTTTTGTCAAATCTGAAAAATTGACATTTTCCATCACAAACACGCAGGCATCTGCCATATCTTCGCTCCAAAGAAATTCGCGCAAAGGCTTTCCTGTGCCCCAAATTTCGATGCTTTCAGTCGTAGCGCCGTATTTGGCTAATTTTTCCAAAATACTTCCTTCTGGTGCAGTTCCGTTGATTTGTTCAATGGGTCGAAGGTTTAAATCATTTCGAATGCTTTCAAAATTGCCGTTTTTCAGAAGTTTTGCAAGGTGCATTTTTCGAAGTAACGCAGGCAATACATGACTGGTTTCCAAATTGAAATTATCATTGGGACCATACAAATTTGTTGGCATAACCGCCAAAAAATTAGTCCCGTATTGTAAGTTAAAACTTTCGCAAAGTTTGATTCCGGCTATTTTTGCTATGGCATACGGTTCATTGGTATATTCTAAAATATCGGTCAGCAAAACGTCTTCCGACATCGGTTGCGGTGCATTTTTCGGATAAATGCACGTTGAACCGAGAAACAGCAATTTTTTCACACCAAATTTCCATGCAGAATGTACAATGTTGTTCTGGATCTGTAAATTTTCATAAATAAAATCAGCTCTATACGTATTGTTAGCAACAATTCCGCCGACTTTCGCAGCAGCCAAAAAAACATAATCCGGTTTTTCTGTCTCAAAAAAACATTCAACATCACATTGATTTCTCAAATCCAACTCATCCAATGTTTTTCCCAACAAACTGGTGTAACCTTTTTGCTGTAAATTCTTCCAAATCGCAGATCCGACAAGTCCTGTGTGTCCTGCTACATAAATTTTTGCGTGCTTTTCCAATTTTATTCGAAATAGTTAAGTGTGACAAACCCGGCTTTCTTGAGGTAATTCTCTTTTTTGAACAATTTGACATCGCTCGAAATCATATCCTCAATCAATGAATCAAGGTTGTATTTAGGCTTCCATCCGAGTTTGTTTTTTGCTTTGGTAGAGTCGCCGATTAGCAAATCTACTTCTGTAGGACGGAAATACTGCGGATCAACTTCAACAATGTCCTTTTTCAAATGTTTTTGTAGATTTTCCAAAAATTCTTCACCCACCATTTTTGAAAAAACATCGGTATCGATATGCGAAATGAATCCTTTCTCATCCACGCCTTCACCTTTAAATTCAATGGTTACACCCAGTTTTTCGAATGTCATTTTAACAAAATCTCGAATAGATGTTGTGATGCCCGTTGCAATAACATAATCATCGGGTTTGTCTTGTTGCAAAATCAAATACATCGCTTCTACATAATCTTTTGCATGTCCCCAATCACGTTTAGAACTAAGGTTTCCCAAAAAAAGCTTATTTTGCATACCCATCACAATACGTGCCGCAGCACGAGTGATTTTACGAGTTACAAATGTTTCACCTCGAATCGGCGACTCGTGATTGAACAAAATTCCGTTGCTTGCATGAATGTTATATGCTTCGCGATAATTGACTGTAATCCAATAGGCATACATTTTCGCCACAGCGTACGGCGAACGCGGGTAAAACGGTGTTTTCTCGGTTTGAGGAACTTCTTGCACCAAGCCGTAAAGCTCAGATGTAGAGGCTTGATAAATTTTGCACTTGTGAGTTAATCCTAACAAACGAACAGCCTCCAGAAGTCTCAAAGTGCCTATACCGTCAGCATTTGCTGTGTATTCCGGCGTATCGAACGAAACTTTGACATGTGACATTGCAGCCAAGTTATAAATTTCGTCAGGCTGAACTTCTTGAATAATCCGAGTTAAGTTCATCGAGTCAGTCATGTCTCCATAATGGAGAATGAAATTTCTATTTTCTACACTTGGGTCTTGATACAAATGATCTACGCGTTCAGTGTTGAACAACGATGAACGACGTTTTATACCGTGAACGACATAACCTTTTTTCAATAAAAATTCGGCTAAATAAGCGCCATCCTGCCCCGTAATTCCTGTGATAAGTGCTACTTTTTTCATTTTTTGTGTTGTTATATAGTTCTGCAAAGATACGAAAAATTTGCAAATTACTTAAACTTATCTCGTCAAATCAATAATATACCCCGTCGGACAGCAATATTTACACCAAAATTTCGGAACAAACAGCGATACCAACAAGAAAACGCCTGCTATTACCATCGGAATCCACAAAAAAGTATCAAGCATAAACCCTGAAAAAGGTTCAAAATTTACGAAATCCAAAATAATTCCGGTAAATAACAACACGACTATCACGAGTAAGTACACCGGTCGTAAATTGACCAAAATACGGTATATTTTTTGTGGAATTTTGATATGTTTTTTGTTCAGTTTTCCAACCAATTCTTGTGCAGCACCATACGGACAAACATACGTGCAGTAAAAAGGTTTTTTCGTGATTAAAGGCAATGCGAAGGTCAATAGTACTATCAACGGAATAATCCAAGCCGCCCAGTTGATACCAAAAATAAGTAGATTAAATAAGCCTGAAACGGATAGGTATTGTCCTTGCCAAAATCCAAGTACGATGACCGAAAGTGCTAATAGGTACAAGCGAGCCGAGCTCATTTTTTTTGGAAAAAAGTAGCTAAGCAATGCAAACGCCAAAACAGCCAAAGTTGCTAATATTCTAAGATAGAAAGCCAAACTTCTTCCCGGAATGACGATGGGATCGTCGCATATAATTTCACCAGCCTCTACACGTTGGAGTATATCGTCACGAAGTGTGTTGATTACGGCAACAGCTGTCATGGTTGCACCGGATATCGCATCTACAGGATGAGCAACGGCTTCACACAACGTAAGCCCGTTCCACGAATCCATAAAGCCTGCGTTTTCTAAAAGCCTAAGCCATGCCGGAGATTCTAAGTTTGGTAAAAAGTTTACACTGATGATTTTTCCGTCTTCCGAAACGACGATTTTCAACGGCGTATCTCCTGCCCACCCGATGTGTTGGGGGTTTCTTGCTTCAAGTACTTTGGCTCCTTCGGGGACATATATTTCAGCAACAGCTACTCCCTGTTGATCTGCTTCTTGATTTGCAGCCCAAGGCAAACGATCTTGAAGATGTGTCGCCCAAACACTAATAGCCACACCTAAAAGAACAAGTGTAACAATAGACCAGATTCTTTCTCGATTTTTTTTCATGTACCAGATAAATTTAATTGCAAAGATACGAAAAAAAATGCAAAGTAAGAAATTATTTTTTTCGTAGATATTCGTCAATCCCTTTAGCAGCAGCACGCCCAGCTCCCATTGCAAGGATTACGGTTGCGGCACCTGTAACGATGTCACCCCCTGCGAAAACGCCTTTTCGAGACGTTTGTCCGGTAGCTTCATCGGCAACGATACACTTCCTTTTGTTAGTTTCCAAATCTTCTGTTGTACTTGCTATAAGCGGATTTGGCGATGTTCCAAGCGACATCACGACAGCATCGGCATCAATCACAAACTCCGAATTAGGAATTTCAACAGGACTTCGTCTGCCCGATTCATCAGGCTCTCCGAGTTCCATACGGATACATTTCAAACCTTTAACCCAGCCGCTTTCGTCGCCCAAAATCTCAACAGGATTGGTCAAAACATTGAAAATAATACCTTCTTCATGAGCATGATGCACTTCTTCCACACGTGCAGGCATTTCGGCTTCTGTACGACGATATACGATATGTGTTTCGGCTCCCAAACGCTTTGCCACACGTGCTGCATCCATTGCCACATTTCCTCCACCGACAATAGCTATCTTTTTTCCTACAAACACAGGCGTCGAAGCATTGGGTTCGTAGGCTTTCATAAGGTTTGCACGTGTCAGGATTTCATTTGCGGAAACGGCACCGTTCAAAGTTTCGCCGGGGATATTCATAAATTTAGGCAACCCTGCACCTGAGCCGATAAACACAGCCTCAAAACCTTCTCTATCCATCAAATCATCAATGGTTACAGTCTTACCAATAACGACATTGGTTTCGATTTTCACGCCTAATTTTTGGAGATTTTCAATTTCGTATTCTACAACTTTTTTAGGCAAACGAAACTCCGGAATGCCATAGATCAGAACACCTCCGGTCTCATGCAGAGCCTCGAAAATTGTAACATCGTAGCCCATTTTTGCCAAATCTCCTGAACAAGTCAATCCTGCTGGACCACTACCAATTACTGCGACCTTACGATGATTGGGTTCTGCTTTTTCAATAAACGATATTTGATTTTCTCGCGACCAATCGCCAACAAAGCGTTCTAATTTCCCAATGGCTACAGGCGTACCTTTTATGCCGAGAATACAGAGTTCTTCGCACTGTGTTTCCTGCGGACATACACGTCCGCACACAGCCGGCAAAGCCGAATCTTTGGCGACAATTCGTGCTGCCTCCTCAATATTTCCGTTTTTAACTTCTGCAATAAACGCAGGGATATCAATCGCAACAGGACAACCCGCAACACATTTTGGTTTTTTGCAGAGCAAACAACGGTCTGCTTCACGAATGGCCTCTTCCAAATTATATCCAGGACTGACCTCTTTGAAGTTTGCAGAACAAGAATCGTACGGGCGGGATTCACCCGCCCCTTCGACCACTGGTGCCAATTTACATTTATGCTCCGGTGTATTTCTTGCAATTTCGAACGGTCTGTACATACTTAATCGACGAAGAACCTCATCGAAATCCACTTGATGTCCGTCAAATTCGGGACCATCAACACAAGCAAAACGTACTTTCCCGTCAATGGTAACACGACACGCACCGCACATTCCCGTTCCGTCAACCATTAGTGTATTTAGACTTACAGTCGTTTTGATGCTATACTTTTTTGTCAGTTCAGACACGAATTTCATCATGATTGCCGGACCGATAGCAACGACTTCGTCGTAATTTTTGCCTTGCTTCTCGACTAAATCTGCGATAACATCCGTAACTCTTCCGTGAAAACCCTCACTCCCATCGTCTGTTGCAAGATATACATTCTTCGCAACTTTACGCATTTCATCGACCATAAAAAGCAGGTCTTTGGTTCGTGCACCGATAATCACATCAACAGGAACACCTTGTTCGTGAAACCACTTTATCTGTGGATAAATTGGCGCAGTTCCAACGCCTCCTGCCACGAATAAAAACTTTTCTGTGGTAAGTTTTTCAATTGGCTCATGAATGAATTTTGCAGCTAATCCAAGCGGTCCTACAACTTCTGCCAAAAAATCACCGACATTAAGTTTCGACATTTTTTCGGTAGATTTTCCAACGACTTGAAATACGATAGTTACCGTGCCTTTTTCCTTGTCGCAATCACAAATTGTAAGCGGGATTCGCTCGCCATCCTTCTCTGGGATAACAATCAAAAATTGTCCGGGATTCGCCGACTCTGCAAGACGTTGGGCTTGCACGTCCATTAAATAAATTTGTTGAGCAAGTTGCTCTTTTTTGAGAATTTTATACATAAATTAAAATCGTCTTCCAATTGAGATCCCAGCACGTGGGAAGGCATTCTGATGATCACTACCAAATAACCGTCCTCCACCTGCAAAAACATCAAGTACAATTCCTGTTCGTGGAATATACCACTTCCAGCCCAATGCAATACCTACACCAAAGGCTGCATCGTACGATCGTCTCGACACACCCGCACTCCAAGTATAGTGCCTTATCCAATTTAACCCTAAATTTCCTTCAAGAAAAAAACCGGATATAGGTTGTTGACCAAAATAAAGGCGATAGAAGCCTAATAGTTGACCTTCAAGTCCTCTACTACTGCTACGATGATGATTTAAATTTGAAAAACTATAGAACCCGCTCGCACCGACCGAGCTAAAATCATTAAGCAGGCGCTCGTAGCCTACTTTTAAACTTCCAGCAAGAAGGTGAGCAAGACATATTTTCAATTCATTTCTCCGCTCTAAACTCTGCGCACTCGCCTGCCAATTCAAGGCAAACAACGACACAATTACCAAGATTTTTTTCATGGCTTTTTGATTTTTGGGATAAAATATTTTACAAAGTTACTGCTTTTTTCTCAGATTTGCAAATATTTTCGGCTTTCACAAAATAAAAATTGCAAAACACTTGACTTTTTCCAAAATTTATTGTAACTTTGCGGAGCGTTTTTGTAAATTCGCATTTTTTGGCATGAAAATTAAATTCAAAATACTATGAAACCTACTCATGTAGAACACATTGGGATTGCTGTTGCCAATCTTGATGAAGCTATCAAGTACTACGAAGGTGTGCTTGGTTTGGAATGTTATGCAATTGAAGAAGTCGCTGAACAAAAAGTGAAAGTTGCATTTTTCCAAGTTGGCGACACAAAAATCGAACTTCTGGAAACGACCGATCCGGAAGGTCCTGTCGGAAAATTTGTTGAGAAAAAAGGTCCTGGCGTTCATCATATCGCATTCGCCGTTGGATGTACGGATACTGCGTTGAAAGCCGCTGAGGATAAAGGAGTCTCACTTATCGACAAAACACATCGCATCGGTGCGGAAAGTTTGAAAATCGGCTTTTTGCATCCGAAATCAACATTTGGTGTATTAACAGAATTTTGTAGCAAATAATCAAAACCATTATATAGTATGACAACATTTGAAGATAAAATTAAACTTTTGCTCGAGAAACGGGTAGAAGCAAGGCTCGGTGGTGGACAAGCTCGCATCGATGCTCAACACGCAAAAGGTAAACTTACTGCTCGCGAACGTATTGATCTCCTTTTGGACGAAGGATCGTTTGAAGAATTCGACATGTTTGTAGAACATCGTTGCACCGATTTCGACATGCAAAAACAAACGTTTTTGTCTGACGGCGTTGTGACAGGTTATGGTACGATTGACGGACGTTTGGTCTATGTATTTTCTCAGGATTTTACCGTTTTTGGCGGCTCACTTTCCGAAACTTTTGCAAAAAAAATCTGCAAAGTGATGGATATGGCGATGAAAGCCGGTGCTCCTTTGATTGGTATCAACGACTCGGGTGGTGCTCGTATTCAAGAGGGTGTTCAAAGTTTGGCGGGTTATGCCGAAATTTTCCAACGTAATATCATGGCTTCCGGTGTTATTCCTCAGATTTCTGCAATCTTTGGACCTTGTGCCGGAGGTGCGGTATATTCACCTGCTTTGACCGATTTCATCATGATGTCGAGGCAAAATAGTTATATGTTTGTAACAGGTCCGAAAGTTGTAAAAACTGTAACAAACGAAGAAGTAACCGACGAACAACTGGGTGGTGCAATGGTTCATGCGTCCAAATCCGGTGTTACGCATTTCGTTTGCGAAACCGAGCACGAAGGACTTGCTATGATTCGCAAACTCCTCTCCTATCTACCTCAAAATAATTTAGAAGAAGTTGCATCTGTCGTTTGTACCGATCCTATTGATCGTTTGGAAGATTCGCTAAACTCAATTATTCCTGACAATCCGAACAAACCTTACGATGTAAAAGAAGTAATTGCTGCAATTGTAGATAATGGCGAATTTATGGAGGTTCACCGTTATTTTGCACAAAATTTAGTTGTTGGATTTGCTCGTTTCAACGGGACATCTGTAGGTATCGTAGCCAATCAACCGGCTGTTTTTGCAGGTGTTTTGGATATTAATGCTTCTCGAAAAGGTGCTCGTTTTGTGCGTTTCTGTGATGCATTCAACATTCCTATTGTGACACTTGTCGATGTTCCCGGTTTCTTGCCCGGAACTACGCAGGAGTATGGTGGTATCATCGTTCATGGTGCAAAATTCTTGTTTGCTTATGGCGAAGCAACTGTTCAAAAGATCACGGTTACACTTCGTAAATCGTACGGAGGTGCACATTGCGTAATGAGCAGTAAGCAACTCCGTGGCGACATCAACTATGCTTGGCCATCGGCAGAAATCGCTGTAATGGGTGCGAGTGGTGCAATTGAGGTACTTTATGCTCGCCAAGCGAAAGCTATTGAAGATCCGGAAGAGCGTGCAAAATTCATTGCTGACAAAGTGAAGGAGTATGAAGATAAGTTTGCAAATCCTTACAATGCTGCAAAATACGGATTTATTGACAATGTCATCGAACCGCGTAATACACGTTTCCGCATTATTCGTGCCTTGCAATCATTGGCAACGAAAAAAGACACTAATCCGCTGAAAAAGCACGATAATATCCCACTTTAAACACACAGAAACATGGAAACATACGTAAACGAACCGACCGGTGCAGGAATGATACTCCTCTTGTCGTTGACAGGAGTTGTAATCCTGTATCTTTTATTCAGACGGTATAGAAGCAAATTGCCTAATGCCAAACGTGATGAAGCTCCCGCCATTCCTCGCAATGTGATGGCTGCTACAGAGGAACTTGCTGCGATTGCCGCAGTAATTCACTTGTATCAAGGTGAACTACGTGACGAAGAGAATACCATTATGACGATCAACAAAATCGCACGAGCTTATTCGCCGTGGAGTTCTAAAATTCATTTTCAAAATCAATACTTTAATTTACGCAGACGCTAATACACAGAATCATGAACCCCGCACGTACAAAACTACATACAATGTAACGAACAAACACTTGTGGGCTCCATGCAACCTTAATTTAAAAAATTTATTCGCATGAAAAAATACAAATTCACGATCAATGCTATACCTTACGAGGCTAAAATTCTCAAAGTTGAGGGTGATGTTATCTCGCTAACATTGAATGGATCATCGTATGATGTTACTATTGACAGAGGTGAAAAGCAACAAATCCAGTCACCGGTATCAGTTGCGACACCTGCTCCTGCACCTGTCGTTGCTGCGGCAAGTGCAAATCCGCAACCTGCTTCCGCAGGTACGGCCGGGGACATTAAATCCCCACTTCCGGGTACAATTACCGAAATTCTCTGCAACGTTGGCGATGCCATTTCCGTTGGTCAAAAAGTGCTAACACTTGAAGCCATGAAAATGGAAAATAACATCGAATCCGACAAAGCAGGAACAGTTAAAGAAATCAAAGTCAGCAAAGGTGCTTCCGTAATGGAGGGCGATGTGTTGATTGTTATCGGATAATAATATAAAACTAACCATGACAGATTTCTTGAACAGTAGCATTTTCCTGAGCAGTGGATACAGCTTGGGGCTCGTGGAAATTACAGTGCCTCAAGTCATAATGCTGGTAATCGGCTTATTTTTTGCCTATCTTGCTATCGCAAAAAAGTATGAACCGTTGTTGCTTCTGCCGTTGGCTTTTGGAATCATAATCGCCAATGTACCGGGAGCAGGGCTTTCGGCTTACGATTATTTTGTGTCGGCTGACCCGGTACTGGTTGACCCGGAAACAGGTTTACCTCTTCTTGTGCAACGACCGGGACTACTAAATTTTTTGTATAGTGGCATATTGTTTGTGATTTTCCCACCATTGATTTTTCTTTGCATTGGTACGATGACCGATTTTGGTCCATTAATCGCAAATCCGCGAACTGCATTGATTGGATTGGGCGGACAGCTCGGAATTTTTATTGCATTTTTCGGATCACTCTTTTTGTTAGGAGGAGGATCGTGGCTAACATCCATTATCCCAGGATTTGACGGCTTCTCTGCTGCACAAGCAGCATCTATTGCGATTATCGGAAGTTCCGATGGACCAACAGCGATTTTTGCAGCAAGTAGAATGGCACCGGAAATCTTATCTACAGTAGCAATTGCGGCGTTCTCGTACATGGCGCTTGTTCCATTTATTCAACCGCCGATTATGAGATGGCTTACTACAGACAAAGAGCGACAAGTTATTATGCCTGCACCAAAAAATATATCGCAAAGGAAAAAAATTCTTTTCCCGGTTTTGATGACGCTTGTTGTTTTGTTGTTCGTTCCTGCCGCAGGAGCGTTAGTTGGAATGTTTATGCTTGGTAATTTAATTCGCGAAAGTGGTGTTGCCGGACGATATATTGACACTCTTCAAAATGCTTTTTTGAATATCTTGACCTTGTTGGTGGCTCTCTCTATCGGAGCTTCTGCGACGGCAGACCGTTTTTTGACAACCACGACTATAATTGTTGTTGTTCTTGGATTGATCGCCTTTGCTTTTGGAACAATCGGAGGAGTTTTGATTGCAAAATTGCTCTATAAAACTTCGGGTGGAAAAATAAACCCACTCATTGGCAACTCGGGTGTTTCTGCAATGCCGATGGCTGCACGTATCTCTCAAAAGGTCGGACAACAATACAATCCGCAGAATCATTTATTGATGCATGCCATGGGACCAATCGTTTCCAGTACGATTCTTTCAGCTATTGTTGCAGGTATTTTTATCGCGTTCTTAGCAGGTTAATCGCAAAAAAAAAACTGAGGTATATTACCCCACCCGGCTAATATACCTCAGTTTTTCTATATCCGTGATTTCGAAGTTCTTTCCGGAAAACGAAACGATTTCTTCTTGTTGCCACTTCGAAAGCGTCATGATGATATTTTCTACTGAACAACAGGCAAATTCGGCAATTTCTTTTCTGGTCAGTGAAAGTTTGAATGACGTTCCCGAGTAAATTTCTTCCGACAAGTAGATAAAAACATCGGCAATTCTTGCTTCTTTTTGCTTGTTGGCAACGCTAATGAAATTAAGAACAGATTTCTTGAACATCTCTGAAGCTATTTGGAATACTGCAACAGAGTAATTTCCGTTGTTTTTAAACAACTCATACAACACGCTGGCTTCAATCAAAAAAACTTCGCAGTCTTCAACTGCAACGATAGAAAACAAATTGTTGTCTTTATAAAACAAGCTTGCTCCACCCAAAATTTTCGGTGCAGAAACCAGTGTTAAAATCGTATTTTTCCCGCTTTCAGGTGATTGAAAATTAAATTTAACAATACCATTTTGCAAATAGGCAATGTGCGTAGGTGCTCCACCTTGTTTCAAAATTGTTTCACCTTTTTTGAAGTTCAAAAAAACAGATGCTTTTTCTATTTTCCTAAACTCATCGTCTGAAATGAACAGCGTTGAGATTTTTCGAAAACCGCTGAAATTATCCTTACTGTTTTTTGTGTCGAGGAAGTTCATAATTCTTTTTTTTGTGAAAATTGTGGGTGGAGCGTGCCTTACTTACCTGTTATCTATATTCCGCAAGAACATCTTTCACACCTTCCGGAGTAAGTTTTCCATATGCTTTTTGACCAACATAAACAATCGGAGCTAAACCGCAAACACCAACGCAACGCAGACAGTCAATAGAAAATTTTCCGTCCGGAGTAGTCTCCCCTACTCCAATATTTAGCTGCTTCTTAAACTCTTCCAAAACTTTCTCTGCACCGCGTACGTAGCAAGCCGTTCCCGTGCAAATCGAAATCGGGAATTCGCCTTTCGGGGTCATGGTGAAAAACGAATAGAATGTTACAATACCATAAATATGAGCCAAAGATAGGTTCATCTCTTTAGCAACTATATCCTGTATCTCTGCAGGTAGGTAGCCGAAAGTACCCTGCACCTTGTGAAGTACACTGATAACTTCGCCTTTCTCATTATGGAAGCTTTTGCAAATTGCTTTGATTTTTTCTATTTTATCGTTTGATAAGACTATTTTTGCCATGACATTTATTTTTTCGGATCGGGTACAACAATTTCTTTTTTACTTTTGTCGAAGTATTTGGTGTGCAGAAGTTCGTGAGCTTTTTTACCACCGGGCTCTCCTAAAAATTCCTCGTACAGTTTTTTGATATACGGATTTTCATGGGACTTTCGAAGTTTTTTCCCTGTATCTTCCTTATAAAGTGCCGCCGCACGTTTTCGCAGAATCTCGATATGATTGCGATGACTGTACGGTTGTCCGCCACCACCGATGCAACCGCCCGGGCAAGCCATAACTTCAATTGCATGGAACTGGGATTTTCCGCAGCGCACTTCTTCCAAAAGTTTTCGTGCATTCGATAAGCCGTGTGCAATACCGATTTTGATTTTTGTTCCGTTAAAATCCACTTCAGCTGAACGAGTACCTTTCAAACCGCGAATGGCATCGAATTCTACTTTTTCCAATGTTTTGCCTGTGAATTTTTCATAAGCGGTGCGTGTTGCCGCTTCGATCACACCTCCGGTAACACCGAAAATAACGCCCGCACCCGTAGATTCGCCAAGTGGTTTATCGAAATCTTCGTCAGGTAAACTTTTGAAATCGATATTTGATTGTTTGATCAATGCTGCCAACTCGCGTGTGGAAAGCACGATATCAACATCAGGATTTCCATCTACTTTGAATTCATCACGCTGTGCTTCGTATTTTTTAGCCAAACAAGGCATAATCGAAACTACGACCATATCTTCACGTTTTACGCCGATTTTGTCTGCATAATAAGTTTTTGCTATAGCTCCGAACATTTGTTGCGGAGATTTTGATGTTGACGGAACATCTAATAAATCCGGAAAATACATTTCAAAGAAATTTACCCATCCCGGACAACAAGATGTCAAAATCGGTAATTTCACGGATTTATCGCCTTTCAAGAATTTATCCAGACGTGCCAAAAGTTCTGTTCCTTCTTCCATAATTGTGAGGTCTGCGGCAAAATCTGTGTCGAATACAGCATTGAAGCCCAAACGACGCAAAGCCGCAACCATCTTTCCGGTAACGCTGGTTCCCAACTCCATTCCAAATTCTTCGCCCAGCGCCACGCGAACAGCCGGAGCAGTTTGCACAACAACCGTTTTTGTCGGATCGGATAATAAGCGAATTACTTTTCCTGTGTGATCGTTTTCGGTCAACGCACCTGTCGGACATACCGTAACACACTGCCCACAATACGTACACGAAGATTTCTCCAAATCCATTTGAAAAGCAGGTGTAACAACACTCGAAAATCCACGATAAGCCGCCGAAAGCGCTCCTACCGATTGCAGGTCGTTACACATCATTTCGCAACGACGACACATCACACATTTATCTACATCGCGAACGATAGATGGCGACATATCTTTACGATAAGTTGACTGTTCACCTTGATAGTAAACTCTGCGGATACCAAGGCGTTCAGCCAAAGTCTGCAGTTCACAGTTTCCGGCTTTTTGACAAACCAAGCATTCCGCAGGATGATCGGAAAGAATAAGTCCTACCACTGTGCGACGTGCATGGAGCACACGCATACTGTGTGTATGAATAACCATGCCACTTTCGCAATCGGTAGCACAAGCAGGAACCAAATTTCGGCGACCTTCTACTTCAACTACACACACGCGACATCCTGCCGGTTTGTTTTCGATGTCCATCCCATCTATAGAAAAATAACACAATATCGGGATTTCAATGCCGTGCTCACTGGCAGCTCTAAGTATGGTCGTGCCTTTGGCAACTTCAACTTCTTTACTATCTATGGTCAATTTGATTGTTTCCATTACCTTGTGATGATTGCGTTAAATTTTTTACATTTTTCTATACAGGCTCCGCATTTGATACAAAGTTCTTGCTTGATAGCGTGTGCACTTTTTACTTCACCAATGATCGCATTCGTAGGACAAGCACGCTTACAAGCTGTACAACCTACACATTTTTCTTCAACAATGAAGTATTCCAAAAGGTCTTTACACTGACCCGAACGGCATTTTTTATCTACGACGTGCTCAACGTATTCGTCCCAAAAATTATCAAGCGTAGAAAGCACAGGGTTTGGCGAAGTTTGCCCCAATCCGCAAAGGGAGGTGTCTCGAATAACATTGCTCAAGTTGCGAAGTTTTTCGAGGGTTTCCATTGTGCCCTTTCCCTGAGAAATTTCTTCCAGCATTTCGTGAAGGCGTTTGTTTCCGATACGGCACGGTGAGCATTTTCCACAAGATTCTTCAACAGTAAATTCCAAATAAAATTTTGCCATACAAACGGCACAACTATCTTCGTCCATCACGATCATACCTCCGGAACCCATCATAGAACCTACCTCAAGCAGGCTATCAAAATCTATCGGCGTATCCAAATGTTTCTCCGTCAAACAGCCACCCGAAGGTCCCCCGGTTTGGACAGCTTTGATTTTTTTTTCGTTTTTAATACCACCACCGATTCCAAAAATAACTTCACGCAGTGTGATACCCATAGGAACTTCGATCAAGCCAACGTTGTTGATTTGTCCCGCCAACGCAAATACTTTTGTTCCGCGAGATTTTTCGGTTCCTATAGACGTGAACATCTTAAGATCGTGATTGATGATATACGGAATATTGGCAAATGTTTCTACATTGTTTACACAAGTTGGTTTACTCAAATAGCCCGATGCGGAAGGGAAAGGCGGTTTGAGTATCGGCTCGCCACGAAAACCTTCCATTGAACGAATCAATCCTGTTTCTTCGCCACAAACGAAAGCACCTGCTCCGAGGTGTACTTCTATATCAAAGTCGAAACCTGTTCCTAAAATATCTTTACCCAATAAGCCATATTTACGGGCTTGTTCGAGTGCTATTTTCAGGCGTTCTACAGCCAAAGGATATTCGGCACGTATATATACTAAGCCCTTATTTGCACCGATTGCGTATCCGGAAATTGCCATTGCTTCGATGACACAATGTGGATCACCTTCTAAAATCGAACGATCCATGAATGCTCCCGGATCACCTTCATCGGCATTACATACAACATATTTTTGATCACCCGGCACATTTTTTGTGATTTCCCACTTCAAACCTGTTGAGAACCCGCCGCCGCCTCTACCACGTAAACCGGATTCTTTGATACGAGCGATGACTTCGTCTCGACTTAATTCCGTTAAACACTTACCCAAAGCATCATAACCATCACGAGCAATATACTCATAGATATTTTCCGGATCGATAAAACCGCAGTTCCGTAGTGCTAAACGGTGTTGTTTGAGGTAAAATCCCATGTGTTTCGAGTCAGCAATGTGCTCTTTTGTGACGGGATCCTGGTAAAGTAATCGTTCAATTTTGTAGCCTTTGATAATGTGTTCCTCCACAATTTCGCGAGCATCGTCAGGAGTAACTTCCACGTAGAACGTGTTGTCGGGAAGCACTTTCACAATAGGGCCTTTTTCGCAAAAACCAAAACAACCCGTAAAGATAGCCTGAACTTCATTTTTGAGACCTTTTTCTTCTAAGATTTGACGTAGATTGCCCAAGATCTCATCTGCTTGCGAAGCCTTGCATCCCGTGCCACCGCAAACAAGTAAGTGCATTTTGTAATTTGTCATATCTTGGATTTTATTTGTTGTTTGCATGGTGTTAATTTCTGGCCACAAAGATACAAAAAAAAGTGAAAATTTTAAAATTTTTCAGAAAAATTTTATATTTTTTATTGGCACTTGCATGGTTCATTTTTTTTTTGTATCTTTGTGGCATCATTAACTTAAAAAAACACTAAATCATGGCTTACAAAATCACTGAAGATTGCACTGCTTGTGGCAGTTGTATGGGTGAATGTCCGGTTGACTGCATCACCTCCGGCGACATCTACGTTATTGATGCCGGTACTTGTACCGACTGTGGCGTTTGCGTTGACAGTTGCCCGGTTGAAGCGATTGTTTCTGCATAAGGCTTTCAGCAGTATCAAAAAAAAACCACCGATTCGGTGGTTTTTTTTGTGTATTTGCATAGTATGTTCAACGAAAAAACCTAAAACAACTAAACAAATAACTCCTCAATAATTCCTTTATAGCGATCTTCGATAAGATTTCTGCGAAGTTTCAAAGTAGGCGACAATTCACGGGTTTGAGGCGTCCACTCATCAGCAATGGTCGTGAACTTTTTGATTTGTTCGTAATCGCCGAAAAATTTATTATATTTTTTCACCTCTTTCATGATACGCTTCTTGACAACTTCGTTTTCCACGACTTGCTGACGATTTTTCGGATAAGGTCCCATTTTGTGTCGCTCCCACCAACCGGGGATAAATGTCCAATCCAACGTAATGATCGCTGCTGCAAATTTCTGTCCTGAACCTGTAACGATGAGTTGGTCAATGAATGGAGACTCCTTAAATTTTTCCTCAACCAAATTCGGGTTGACATACTTTCCGAATGACGTCTTGAAAAGTGCTTTTTTTCGTCCGGTAATCCGCAATAAAAACTTATTGCCAACCTTTTCCCATCGTCCCAAATCTCCTGTATGGAAATAACCATCTTGGTCAATAACAGCGGCTGTTTCCTCAGGATTTTTATAGTACCCGATCATCACACAATGTCCTTTACACAAAACTTCTCCATCGGGTGCGATTTTCACATCAAGTCCCTCGAGTATAGGTCCTACCGTTCCGGCCATTCGACCGTTTTTCTTAAAACTACTAACCGCAATAACAGGCGATGTTTCGGTAAGTCCGTAACCTTCTATAATTGGAAATCCCGCACCGGTAAAAAAGTTTACCAAACGTTCTTGAAGCGATGCTCCACCACTGATCACAGCGGAAAGCTTTCCGCCTAAAACACCACGAAGTTTATGGTAAACCAATTTGTCTGCAATGCGATGTCTAATGTTGTAGTACCACGAACGGTTTTCGATTTTATACTTCATCGCCAAGTTCAAAGCCCAATAATAAATCCTTCTTCGTAAGAATGGCATTTTTTCTCCGGCGATATACATTTTATCGTATAATTTTTCCAAAATTCTTGGCACGCAAGTCATAACTTCCGGTTTCACATCTTTTGCGTCAGCCGCAATCGTACCAATGCTTTCCGCATAATAAATCGCATAACCTTTCCAATGCCACAAATAGCAAATCATACGTTCGTAAACATGGCAAAGCGGCAAGAAACTTAACGCATGAGCCCCCGGTAGAGCAGGTGGAATACCTTCACAGCACTTAAAATTTTGCACAATACTCGAATGTTTAAGCATTACGCCTTTTTGGTTTCCGGTTGTTCCTGATGTAAAAATAATCGTTGCCAAGTCCTCGGGCTTGATGTCGGCTTTGAGTTTTTCCAAAAGTTCAGGCTGCGGATTTTGCTTGCCGAGTTCGACTAATTGCGAAAAATAGCGATGACCTTTACCACGATCCACAAACGTGAATAATTCTTGCAACGATGGAATTTTATCCAAAATCGGTTGAAGTTTTGCCAATAATTCCGCACCTTCCGAGAAAATAATTTTCACTTCAGCGTGATTCAAGATATACTCATAATCGCTTTCACTGATTGTCGGATAAATCGGCACTGGAATTGCACCAATTTGCTGAATACCGATGTCCAAAAAGTTCCATTCCGGACGGTTTCCGCTGATAATCGCAATCTTGTCATTTTTTTGAATTCCTAATGCCAATAGACCATAACTGACATTGTTTGCATATTCAATATAATCGTCAATTGAATACTTTTTCCACTCGCCGTTTATTTTTCCGGCTAACTGATCATCCTTCCACTCGAATTTCTCTTTAATGTAGGGTAAGAGATCAAAGATTCGTGTTACCTCCATATTTGGTTTTTTATGAAATGGGTGCAAAGATACAAATTATTTTTGAAACGACCAAATTTTAGTTTCACACCAGTAGATGGTAGATTCAAGTATCAAATGTAACTTTAATTTTGCAAAAGTTATCAACAAAATGACGAGTTATCAACAGTTTTTATACGAAAATCAGGATTTTTGCGTTATATATGATAGAAACCAAAAAATTCCAAAAACTATGACAAAGAAATCAACTACACAGCCTCGAATTGAAAATCAAGCACACTATCACAAAATAGGACGTTTACGCAAACCTATTGCCGATGAAATCGGTAAACCTACTGCAGATATTTATATCGACGACAATCATCTGAAGCATATCTTTTTTCGACACAAAGACGAATTAGCAAAAATCGGATTAACGCCGAAAATGTTTGTTGACATCGTGATTAATAATTTTAATCGTATTTACAAAAGCAATCAAGATTCACTCTTTTTAGTTAAGTGGAATGGCATGCCAAAAGTGGCTGCTATTGAGCTAAATTTTGCATTCAAGAGGGAGTTCTACGAAATTAAAACCGCATTTGTAAAAACAAAGCACACATTCAAAAATCTAAAACTATTGTGGAAAAAAAAGTGAACGAAACTTGTTCAGAGCAAAAGTCCTTACTTTTGAAGCCAAATATCTACGCTTTGACTGTTCTCTGCTACCAACACCGGTGATAATCGTAGTCCGTATGGGTTACAGGCGAACTTAAACAAGTTACGCTCACGGATTGCAAAATTACGATTTTTTTTTGAATTTACCAAATTTTCACATTTTTTGAATTTCTTGTTTGAGATTTTTCGTACCTTTGCACTCATGAATACGGCAACGATTATTGACTATCTTAAAACTTCCGATACGTCCGAACTATTTGCTCAAGCAAAGCAAAGCAAATCCGAAATAGTTGGAAACAAGGTCTATTTGCGTGGGTTGATTGAATATTCCAATCGGTGTGCGAAAGATTGCTATTATTGTGGAATTCGTGCTTCCAACAAAAAAGTACATCGCTATCAAATGGATGAACAAGCAGTACTGGAAGCCGTAGAGTACGCTTACCGCAAAGGCTTCGGTTCGGTCGTGTTGCAGTCGGGCGAACAGCAAAGTCATGAATTTACGCAAAACATAGAGGCTTTACTCAAAAAAATAATGGCTCTAACCAACAACGAAATCGGGATTACTTTGTCGTTGGGCGAGCAAAACGAAGACACCTACAAACGTTGGCGTGATGCAGGTGCAAAACGCTATCTGTTGCGTATCGAAACATCAAACAGAGCCTTGTACGAAAAATTGCATCCGCAAAATAAAATTCATAACTACGATACCCGTCTGAAATGTTTGGAAACACTGAGAAAACTAAATTTTCAGGTAGGAACAGGTGTGATGATAGGATTACCATTTCAAACGCTCGAACATTTAGCCGAAGACTTGCATTTTTTTCAAGACATGGATGTTGATATGGTGGGTATGGGACCGTATATCGAACACGCCGATACACCATTATATTCCATTGTAGGGGTGGGGTCTACCCACCCGCAACGGGGCGGGCAAACCCCGCCCCTACAGATCGAAAATCGGTTTGATTTAACCGTGAAAATGATTGCCTTATTGCGCATCCAAATGCCAACGATTAATATCGCTGCGACTACGGCAATGCACACTTTGGTTGAGGGCGGACGTGAAAAAGCCATCGAAATAGGTGCAAACGTTATCATGCCCAACCTCACTCCGATCAAATATCGTGAAAACTATTTTTTGTACGATGGCAAAACAGTTGTCAAAGATACATTCGACGATGTGGTCAATGATTTAGAAGCCCGCTTGGCACATGTTGGTGCTGAAATAGGGTATAATTTACAAGGAGATTCGTTGCACTTCAAGACGAAATCCGTGTAATCTCTTATTCTTTTTACTTTAGTACGGCAGGTGGATATATCCGCCAATTCCAATCGGAAGACCGGTCAAATACCATACTATCAAAGCAGCTGACAGACCGAGCAAAGCGATTATCGAATAGGGCAACATCATCGAAATGATTGTACCAATTCCCGCATTTTTATCGTATTTTTCAGCGAAAACTACGACTAATGCAAAAAACGACATCATCGGTGTAATGATATTGGTTACCGTATCTCCCACACGGAAAGCAAGTTGTGTAAAGGCAGGATCATAACCTAATTGCATAAACATCGGTACGAAAATCGGTGCCATAATCAGCCATTTTGCAGAACTTGACCCCATAAACATATTCAAGAACGCACACAACAGTACAAACGAAAGAATCAACGGAACACCTGTAAGTCCGGTGTTTTGCAGAAACACAGAGCCATTCATCGACAAGACAACACCTAAGTTTGAATGTGCAAAGTAGTTGATAAATTGTGCTGCGAAAAACGCCAAAACCAAGTAAGCACCCATACTTTGCATGGATTTGGTCATAGAATTCACAACATCTTTATTAGTCTTGATTGTTCTCGCTCCGATACCAAAACCTATGGCAGGTGCTAAAAACAAAATCATAATCACAGCCACAAGTCCACCCATAAACGGTGAATGTCTGTCAAGTATTGCCCCCGTTTCAGGATTTCGCAAAGGAGCAGATTCCGGTACTACTAACAATAATATAAATGCAACAGCAGCTAAAAATGACCAACCGGCAAATCTCAAACCTCTTTTTTCTTCTGCACTTAATTCCGACGAGATCTCGGCAACATCAATGTCGCCATCGGGCTTGTATTCGCCAAGTTTCGGTACAACAATTTTTTCTGTAACAAAATAACCTATAATCGTCAAAATGATTGTCGCCGCCCACATAAAAAACAGGTTAGATGTCGCTAAAACCACAATATCCGGATCAAGCATTCTTGCTGCTTGCTCGGTAATTCCCGCCAAAATAACATCCGATAAGGTTAGGCTAATATTCGCCGCAAATCCTGCCGAAACGCCAAAAAACGCTGCTGCCAAACCTGCCAAAGGATGTCGCCCGATCGCATAAAAAATGGCAGCACCCAAAGGAATTACAATTAAATAACCTGCATTCTCGGCAATACTTGAAAAAATACCCACAAAAACAACGACAACTGTAATAAACTTTTTAGACGAGCCCAACATGACTTTTCTCAACAACGCCGAAATCAAACCCGTGTGTTCAGCCACTCCAACACCCAACATCGCCACAAGAACCGTTCCGAGAGGAGCAAAATTCACAAAATTACTAACTGCATTCGTGAATATGTACGCAATTCCGACACCCTGAACATAGGTGTCTGCTTCGGCACCGGGTAATCTCACACTGACACCCATAAGGGCGGCAATGTGCGAAATCACAATGATTATAAGTGCAAAAAGAGCAAATAACATTGCCGGGTGCGGCAATTTGTTTCCGGCGACTTCAACACCGTTGAGAAATCTTTGAAATAGTGGCTGTTTGTTTGACATAATCGTTAAATTCTGCTGTTCTTTATATGAAAATTTTCTGCAAAGGTACGAAAAAATCCGAAATCCACAAAACTTATCACTACCAGTGTCTCGAAAATGCAAATTTATATGTATAAATCTGTAAAATTCCATGTTCAGAATTTCAATTAAATTTTGTATCTTTGCGGATTAAAACTTGCCCTGAGCATAATCGAAGGGTCAAAAAAAATCACAGATGGATATTTTCAAAAAACGTTTAGAAAACTTCGGACCGCTTGGCAAATACGCTGATTTTGCCCATGGTTACTACATGTTCCCAAAACTTGAGGGACCTATTCAAGCACGAATGAAGTTTCAAGGTAAAGAAGTTTTGTGCTGGAGCTTGAACAATTATTTGGGATTAGCCAATCATCCTGAAGTACGAAAAGTCGATGCAGAAGCCGCAGCCGAATGGGGCTTGGCTTATCCGATGGGTGCTCGAATGATGTCAGGACATTCCAAATATCACGAGCAATTGCAAAACGAATTGGCAGAGTTTGTTTTCAAAGAGGATGCATACTTGTTCAATTTCGGCTATCAAGGCATGGTTTCTACGATTGATGCGTTGCTTGACCGTCATGATGCACTTATTTACGACTCTGATTCGCATGCGTGTATGATTGACGGGGCTCGTTTGCACTTGGGAAAACGCTACAAATTTGCTCATAATGATATGGCAGACTGCGAAAAACAGTTGAAGCTCGCTACCGAACACGTTGCAAAAACAGGTGGCGGAATCCTACTTATGACTGAAGGCGTTTTTGGAATGGTTGGTGATCAAGGTGATTTGAAAGGCATCGCAGAATTGAAGAAAAAGTATAAATTTCGTTTTTTGGTTGACGATGCTCACGGCGTTGGAACTATTGGCGAAACAGGTGCAGGAGCCGGACAGTTTCAAGGTGTTCAGGACGACATCGACTTGTATTTCGGAACATTTGCAAAATCATTTGCTTTGATTGGCGGATTTGTTGCAGGCGACAAAGATATTATTCGTTATCTGACCTACAATCTGCGTTCGCAAATTTATGCAAAATCGCTGCCAATGCCTATCGTTATTGGTCTTTTGAAACGTTTGGACTTAATGCGTAAACACCCCGAATACCGCGAAAAACTTTGGGAAAACGTGAACACCTTACAACTCGGATTGAAAGAAAAAGGATTTAATCTGGGAGTTACCAACACACCTGTAACACCTGTCATGCTTAACGGAACAGTTGATGAAGCCACGCAATTAACTTACGATTTACGTGAGAATCATGGAATCTTCTGCTCAATCGTGACGCATCCGGTTGTTCCGCAAGGCATCATCTTGTTGCGAATTATCCCTACAGCTGTGCATAGTTTGGAAGATGTACAATATACAATTGATGCATTCGCAAGTTGTAGAGATAAATTAGTTTCGGGCGAATACGCCAAAATGGGCTTTAGAGAGATGACAGTGAATTAACAGTGTCAATAGCCAACAAGATCCCTCGCCTACGGCTCGGGGTGACAACGTGATAATGAGAGAAAAAAGGAAAATGCTCGGCGACAGAGTCGCCGAGCATTTTCCTTCCCCCATTAATAATGCCCCGTCATTCCGAAGGAGCAAGGTGACTGAGGAATCTGTTTGCTATTGACTTTTTAAAATAACCATTTCTACTTTACGCTCCAAGTCGGCTATGTCACTATCATTAATAAACACATAATCGGCTTTTTTTATGCACTCTGCAAGGTTCTGCTTGGTGGGGTCGGCGGTAGTCATTTCGCGTTTTTCGTTGGCGACAAATGTTTCAAAGTCGATGTGATCCGTGGCAGATCCGCGTTTGAGGATTCGTTCGTAACGTTTGTGAACATCTGCATCAACAGCAAATAAAATAAAATTCTTGTGCTTTCTCAAACTATCAATCTCCCCTATCGCTCGAATGCTTTCGATAATTCCGTTCTTTCCGGATTTTATAGCACGTTCGTACAATTGATCCGTAATATGAGATGGCGAATGCGTTGCTCGCAAATCGTTTGCAACTACAACCATACTATCTCTATTAACGGGCAGTCCTCGCCTTTCGATCTCTTCAATCAAAAAATCTCGCACCGAAAAGTGTAAAAAACCTTTTTCCGAAACCAAATAATCTACAATGGTTCCTTTGCCTGCTCCAATTGTTCCTGTTATTCCTATAATCATTCTGCTTTTTTTTGCACCTCATAATTACCTTGGTTTCCGAAACAGCAAAGATACAAAAAAATCCGAAATTTTGCAAGTTCCGGATTTTTTAATTGATAAATTACAGAGTCTACCAAAAAAAATATTTCCACAAAAACTTGCAAAATTCAAAAAAAAAACCTAACTTTGTAGCTGAGTTTAACCCTTTGTTTACGAATGACAAACACACGCATTATAATCTATGAATGAAATCGCTACAAATATTAGTGTAAAAAACAAAACAAATTTTAAACCAATCAACTATGAGTAAAGAAAATTTTTTATCAAGATTTGAAGAAGAAGATTCTTCTGCAGGGATGGAGGGACTATCGCAAAACAAAACCCTTTATGCCGACCAGTTTACTTCTGATGTTACTTCTGAAAACAGAGGTTTAGCGATGGAGGAAGTAGAAGAGGATGGGCAAAAAAGAGGTGTATATCCCCGAACAATGAAAGAGGTATTTGCCTATTTCAAGCCTGCCATGCAAACCGACTTTACAGATGATGAAGGCGGAAGTGTAAAAGAAACCTTGCATTTTAAGGAAGTGAAAGATTTCGAAATCAACAACGGTAAAGGTAATTTAGTTAACAACAGTCCGTTTTTGAGCGATTTGAAAAGCAAAAAAGAAAATTGCGAAAATGTGCAAAAACAAATTGAAAAAAATGCAAAATTGCGCGATATTCTGAAAGATGCCGAAGCAAAGAATGAATTAAAAGAACTGTTGGAATCAATGTTAGCAGAGCTAAATAACACCAAATAAACTCAGTAATAAACAAATCTAATAATAAAAATTATGGCTGAAAGTAAATTACAACAAGAAGAAAGTTTACAGTCTCAAGAACAACAGCAGGTGAAGCAACCGTCAAAACCGCTTCCCGATTTATTGGCAAAACATGGTGGTTTCAAAACGCTCGCCGGATTTATGCCGGATGCTGCAGATATGGATCCAAACAGCAAAGCTGCAAAAATGATGTTCTTAACCGAGAATCAATTTAAAAACAAGCGTGAACGTTTGGCAAACGATATTAAAACATGGTTGGAGATATTGAACGAAGATAAAAATTCGGCTTCCGAATATGTAGATTTATGCGGACAAAAAAGAGATAAGTACCAAAATCTGCTGAAAGATAATCTTCAAGTAACTGCTCGAAAAATTCAAAAATTGGAAACAGCTTACCGTTCGCTGGATGCTTTTTTCAAAAATTCAGGCATGGAGAAAATACCTAACCTCCGACTGATGAATGTTGAAAAATACAACGACAACGGTGAAACGGATGAATTGAGCAACAGCGATGCCGAAGCTTTCAAAGAAATGAGAAGCATGCTTTACAATGCTTTCGAACGCTTGAGCCTGAGAGACAATTATAGTTTGGTGGCATTGCCCGGCAATATATTCAAAGACAAGCAGATTCGCGATATGTGGGCTAAAATTGCATACGATTACAAAGTTTTGGTAGTTACCGATGCGGCAGATTGCAGAGATTACGATATTTTGAAGGAACAAACGGAAGAGTATAAAGATGCCGACAGAGCATTACAAAATGTAGTTGTTACAGCCAATTGGCTAGTGGGGCGCCCTACAGAAGCCATAGCAGGAGAAACAACACCTTTGTTTATTCCGTCTGCCGGAGCGTTAGCCGGAAAATTATATAGTCCCGGTACTCCTATGTCGCAAGGTGCAGCCGGAGAAAAATTTGGTACATTGAGCGAAATAAAAGGCGTTCGCATTGATATGATGAAAGAAGAAATAACCGGTTTGTGGGACAATCAAGTAGTTCCGATGGTCTTCTCCGAAGGGCGGGTTATGGCTTACAACAATACCAATTTGTACACAGGAACGAACACTGCCTTGAAAGAATATCCTATTGTTAGAGTTTTCGACTGGGTAAAAAAGAATTTGATGCACTATGTACATAAAATCGCCCTCGAAAACTGGGATCCTTACAACTCGCCGGATCAGTTGAAGAAAACCATACAAGATTTCTTGAATGACTACAAAGGACACGGCAAGCTGTTTAAAGATTACACCGTAGAAGAACCCTATCAAGACCCCAAAACGAAAGAGGTCAAAATAGATATTGATATTCAGCCTTATTTTGCGGCCAAGAATTTCACAATCAAGCTTTCGGCAGACCGTAACAGCAAAAAATGTGATACGACCGACTAATGAAAGACAAGCTCAAAAAATGAATTAAAACCCAATTAAATAAATTTATAAACAAAAAAACAAGTTATTATGGCAACAACACCAGTAACATTGAAAATCGACGGTTTTGCAGACCGCGAAGTAGCAGCAGTTGAGTACACGTTTGCACGTTCAACTGACAAAGAAAAC
>WQWI01000020.1 GCA_009785425.1 Bacteroidales bacterium
AAATTGAAACTTGCTCGTCCATTCACAGTTCGCAATCTTCCTTGTGCAACAGGCGTAAACGAAGGGCTATTCACATAATTCGCAAAAGATTCGCGTCCTCTTTCCCACCACCAACTCCAACTTACGCGGTAAATTTGATATTCGATATTGTTTCGATTGACCGGTTGTCCCTGTGCGTTGAGTGTTACGATGTTAAACGTGTGTTCGGTATCGGTTTCGATGCTTTGTCCCTGTTCCACATTCAAATCAATACCAACATACGAACTGAACGGCGAAAACGGAATGACTTGCGAAAAAATACTGGCATCGCCACCTTGCTCAAACACACGAGCCACGATTGTGGCGTTCAACATGCCGGGTGCGGTTTCGGCTCTTGGCGTTCTGAAATTAAATCTCGCATCGCCCTCACTATTCAGCGTTCCGCTAAATACATTGCTACTGCTCGTATGAAAATCGGTTGCCGGATTATTAAAAATAAACCTTTCAAAGCCTCTGAATTGCGTTTGAGTTCGGGTAAGCGTCATTTCTACTTCCGTTCTGAGGTTGGAGGCAGTTGCGCCTGTGAGCCACGAAGAATTGAGCACAACGGGAATATTTTGGTCGGCATTCAAAATATCCCTACCAAAATCCAAGTTTATTCTCAAACGATTCGGGCGTACTGTTTCGATGCGAAACGAGCGATGAAAAGTTGCTCCGCCCACTTTCACATAGGCATTCCACAGACCTGTTGGGTCATTAGCATCGGTCGGAACACGAAACACGTAAAATCCGTTCACACTGTTAGTCAATACTTGTCGGGTGTAAAATTGACCTAACGGATTAAACATTTCCAGTGTTACCGGATGAGTTGCGGGAATTCGGTTTTCGGGATCGTGCAACACAAACGTGATAAACAACGTATCGCCCGGACGCCAAACACCACGCTCGCCATAAATAAAGCCTTTCAACCCTCTCTGAACCTGCCTTCCACCCACATCGAAACGACTGAGCGAATTGGCTTCTCCATCAATCAATCGCAGATGAGATCTCTGACCTCCGGATTCAGCCACCAGCACAAAAGGTCTTCCGTTCGGCGATATAACGGCAAATCCGTCACTATCGGTTCGAGCAGTTCCAATCGGCTGTAACTGAAAATTATAAACGGTTACGTTGGCTCCGCTTATTGGTCGAGTCGTCAAAATATCGGCAACCGAAATCCACAGGGTATTCTCCGAATTTGCTTTTGCAATAACGCCGATATTGCTTACCATTACATTGACGGAAGTTCTTACATTGCTTGATAACATGAAGAAACTCGCGTGGCACGGATTATTGCGTTCCTCCCAAACGTAGTCCCGCCAACTGAAACCTTCCATAAGCCACCCATCGTGAAAAAATGCATTCGGAGCATCCCAAACAGCGTGTTCCGCTTCCGTAATTTCATTGGATAACAGTGAGATTGTATTGCTCGCAAGATCAGTTCTTTCACTTCCGTCGCACGGAAAAACGGAATATTCACGTCTGAACGACAACTCGATACGAAAAATTGCACCCGGTTCTTGCCTTATCTTGTTGGAAAGGTCAATGGAAAAATCTTGCCAAGTGTGCAGGTCTATCATCGGGTCGGTGTCCAACCGGAATGTGGTTCTATAAACCAAACGTCCGGAACGCCTGAGTTGATTAGATCCGGCAAGATTATTATCCTGCAAAAACATCAGTACATTGCTTTCAAAAATTTGTATAATTCTCACATCCACCGCACGAAGATTTACCGCACGGAAAGGCAACAACACGTTTTCGGAGGTTGGAATAATATTTCCCGAACGGAGAATTTGCACCTGTGGTGGCAATTGTTCAATCGTCACGCTTCTTGTAAAGCCCTCTGTAAGTCTTTCACCTTGTGTATTTCTCACGCCATCGTTTACTACAAGAGTCAGTTGCGTCAATTCTCCACGAGCGAAAAATATGTTGACCATATTTTCTCTCACTTGAAAGGTAATGTTCGGCAATTCCGTTATGGTAATCAATCCCCGCAAATCTTGCGTGGTAGAAACGGGGTCGGAAAACACGATTTGAATGCCGGTTTCGGGTTGTGTTATCAATCCGACAGAAAGCACTCTGAATATATTATCGGGAATAGTAACCCTTTCGCCCAATGTTCGGTCGATGCCGAATGGTCTTCCTTCAACTGCAATGTCGAGATCAAGGTCTGTGTTTTGACGCTCGACATCCATCGAAAAACGAAACGTTCTCGAATCTTCACCTTCCTCTATTGCGTAAGCAAGTGGCTGATTGTCGCTTATCCTTACCGAAAACGCCCTTTTGACCAATTCCAATGTTGTTTCATCGCTAAACCGGATATCTCCGGTTACGGTAGCGGATTCAGAATTAACTATTCTCAACGGATTAACTTGCATGGCAAAACTCTTTTCCGCCACATGAAAATCGAAGTGGAAATCTCTAAATCTCTTATCCACTTTAAGAATATTTCCCAATCTGAAAACCGCTTGATAAGTTTGTCCTTGTCTCAACTGGTTTTCGTCCGGAATAAATTCAATTGTGCGACTGTTCACCCAAAATGCTCTACCTCTGACGTTTGGCGAAAACGAAAAAAGTCTATCGGTTATTTCAGTATTCGGCTCTATGCCGGGCTGTTCGTTGACCAACTCAATCCGGATAGTCGATGATTGGTTGATGACTCCTCCGGTGTGGGCACTGATGAAAGGTGTGAATTCGTTTGCGGGAGTTATTGCTCTTTCGCCGCATGATGAAAGGGCCGTGAGGAGAAATAGCGCGATGGCGGTGTAAAGGGTTGGGATATTTTTCATAGTTTTGGTTATTCTTCTGATTTAAGTTGGTGATTCATCAATCGCTCAAGTTCCTCTTTTGTAGGTAGATATAATTGGTATTTCGACACAAAAAGTTGGCTATTCATACCGTAAGTAGCATACTCTACAAGCAATTCGTCTTTTTCTTTTGACAAAATAATGCCAATGGGCGGATTGTCGCTCTCGGTGTTTTCTTCTTTGTCAAAATACCCCATATACATATTCATTTGCCCGATGTCGTTATGTTTCACCTCCTTTATTTTCAAATCTATCAGCACAAAGCAACGCAAAATGCGATGATAAAAAACCAAATCTACACGATAAGGCGTATTGTTGAGCATCATTCGGTACTGACGCCCTACGAAAGTGAAACCTTTACCCAGTTCGAGAAGAAACGACTGCAAATTATCAATCAACCGTGCTTCAAGTTCTGTTTCCGAGACATTATACGGCTCCGGTATTTTCAGAAAATCAAACACATAGAGGTCTTTTACAACATCTTCCGGCGATTTTACTATTTGACCGTGTTTTGCAAGTTCCAATACCTTTTCCTTTTCTTTCGACAAGGCAAGTCGCAAAAACAAAGCCGAGTCCTTTTGGCGTTTGAGTTCTGCAACACTCCAATTTTCTAATTGAGTCTGTTGTTCGTAAAAACTGCGTTCAAGCCCATCATCAATCTTTAATAGTTCAAAATAATGAGACCAACTCAATTTGTGAGACAGCATCTCACAAATTGGATAGCGAATGTATAATAGCCTCATATAATTGAGATTAGAGCGACTAAATCCTTTCCCGTGCAACGATTTTAAGTCACGCGACAAACTTTCCAAAAGTGCAGATCCATACACAGCCTTTTCTTTACCTTGTTGCTCGTACTCAACAATATACTGCCCAATTTTCCAATAAGTTTCTATCAAATAACTATGCACTGCCATCACAGCCCGTGCCTGCCCGAACACGAAGGTGTCGGAAATCTGGCTCACCAAATCTTGGTAAGGTTTTGGGGCATCTTCTTTTATAATCTGTATATCCATATTATTAGCAAATATCATTTTTGCACCACATTAAAGATTATCGCCGGTCAAATACGACTGCAAAAGATATTGTGGGCTTTCATAGAAAACACTACTGTTGAAATCCTCTATCTTGCGAGAAAGCCACGAGTTGTAAACATTTGAAAGCGTATCTAATAACGGTTTATTTTCTGCCTTGCTGACGCCAATTATCAAGCGTTTGTAAACTTTTCCAATGTCCCAATGCGTAGGAACAGCGTATTTTGCCGATGCGATATTGTCGAAATTTCCCGTTTCTATGTTGTGTTTTTCAATCAACTCAAAAGTCAATTTATCTATATTTTCGCTGTGATAAACATCTGCCAAATCGAAAATATGTTGTAAAGCATCTGCTCCAATGGCATTTACAACCACATTTCTATGGTTTTTTGTTTTTCTGCCAATGTATTCAATCAACGAACACAGGAAAAACAAATCGTTTGCAGTTTTTTCTTCTCTACCATTCATAGCATTCATTTTATTTTGTTTGCCTCGACAAACTGTAAAGCATTCAATGACTTTTCGGTACAAAAACAAATATCATAGCGATTTGCCCAACGCACGGCTTGTTCCTCCAATTCAGTACAATAAAAGCCGTCTCCAAAATCCTTTGGAAATTTGCTCTGTCGCATTTCAGGTATTTCAACTACTGTGTAACCGCCGTGATAGATTTTCATTGTTTTGGTAAAATGTTAATTGATTTTGCAAAGATACAATTTTTTTCAGTTATACAACTACTCTTTCAAAAACTGTGACAGTTCTTGTTCCACTTCCTCTATCGATGGTAATGTCGATTTCAAATCTTCCGGAATGGCTTTATTCAACTGATAATCACTTACGCCTATGGGCTGACTATAGCCGTCTAACGCATATTTAGCAACAACTTCATTCTTGCCACGACAAAGCAGTAAGCCGATTGTTTTACTGTCGTGTTCGCCTTTCATTGTATCATTAACGACATTCAGATAAAAATTCAACTGTCCGATATATTCCGGTTTGAACGGCGTTGCTTTCAACTCCACCACCACAAACGCACGAAGTTTATAGTTATACAAAACCAAATCGGCATAAAAATCGTTACCTGCAATTTCAAAGTGCTTTTGCCGACCAACAAACGAAAAACCACTGCCCATTTCCAAAAGATACTTGGTTACATGAGTTACCAATTGCTCTTCAATATCTCGCTCATCTGCACGATCTCTGGCTCCGGCAAGGTCAAAAATATAAGGATCTTTTTGTAAATAATTTGCCAAATCGCTATGAGGTTTCGGCAAAACTGCGGTAAAGTTATTGACTTTTTCATTAGTAATTTGCCGTTTGAAAGCATCTATTTCAATCTGCATACCGAGAATATTACTGCTCCAACCTTGCTCCAATTGCTCTCTCATGTACCAATATTTAGTACCCAAAGGAAGTTTACTGTTCATTAGGATAACGTGAGAAGCCCAATTGATTTTGACAATCGGCGAATTTACAAACATCTGCTCAATTTCAACAATCGGTTCTTGTGTGATTTGAACTAATGTTGCCGAAACATTTTGAATTTGGGCAAGAGGCTCTTGCCCAATTATATTATTCTCAAAATCAGCAGATTGAATTTGGGCAACAGCCTGTTGCCCAATTGCCTCCTCCAATTGGGCAGGAGGCTCCTGCCCAATTTCGTACTCATCCAAAGTTTTAGTAATTTGCAAGATGTTTTCAACAGAAAGAGGTGGAAAATTTGCTTCAACAAAAAACATTTGCTTCAACACATCCAATGGATACAGTTTTGAGAACTGGCACATATATTTCAAATTTCTCGGCGAATATCCCTTCTTTTCCGGATATTTATCTCGGATGGCTTTTGAAATTTTGTCAATGACTTTTGCCCCCCAACCCAATTTTTTTTGGGCAAACAAAATAAAATGTCCCATTTTCCAATAGTGCAACAACATCTGCACATTGGCAACAGAAATCAATTTGACCTGTGCCTGTTCGATTTCCGAGCCGACAGCGTGAATAAAATCGGCAAAATCCTTTTGTTCAATATCGTTTTCTGCCTTGTTCATTGCATTATTTCGCGTAATTCACCGCCCTCGTCTCACGAATTACAGTGATTTTGATCTGCCCCGGATACGTCATTTCGTCCTGAATCTTCTTTGAAAGATCAAAAGAAATCTGTGCGGCCTCGTTGTCGCTAACTTTGTCGGCTCCTACAATTACACGCAATTCTCGGCCTGCTTGAATAGCAAACGTTTTCAAAACGCCCGGATAAGACAATGCCAATTCTTCCAACTTATTCAAACGATTGATGTATGCTTCTACAACTTCACGGCGCGCTCCCGGGCGTGCTCCTGAAATCGCATCACACGCTTGAACGATTGGCGAAATCAAGTTATTCATTTCACATTCATCGTGGTGAGCACCAATAGCGTTGCAAACATCGGGATGTTCTTTAAAACGCTCGGCAAGTTTCATACCGTGCAAAGCGTGCGGTAGTTCAGGCTCGGTTTCTGCTACTTTTCCGATGTCGTGCAGAAGTCCGGCACGGCGTGCAAGTTTAGGATTTAAACCCAATTCCGCAGCCATCGTTGCACATAAATTCGCTGTTTCACGTGAGTGTTGTAGCAAATTTTGTCCGTAAGACGAGCGATATTTCATACGTCCAACCATGCGAACAAGTTCGGTCGGCAGATTCAAAATACCCAAATCAATACACGTGCGTTTGCCCGTTTCCATAATTTCGGCTTCGATTTGTTTGAATGTTTTTGTAACAACTTCCTCAATACGTGCAGGGTGAATACGTCCGTCAGTAACTAATTTGTGTAATGATAAACGCGCAACTTCACGACGCACAGGGTCAAAGCCCGACAAAATAATAGCATCGGGCGAATCGTCAATAATCACTTCAATACCCGTCAGTGCTTCCAGCGCACGGATATTTCGACCTTCACGACCGATGATGCGCCCCTTCACTTCCTCGTTTTCGAGGTTGAATGTGGAAACGGTATTTTCCACAGCGTGTTCAGTTGCAGTGCGTTGTAAGGTTTCGATAACAATTTTTTTCGCTTCTTTGTTCGCCGTCAGTTTGGCTTCCTCTACGATGTCGCGAATTTGGCTCAAAGCATCCGCTTTGGCATCATTTTTAAGTGTTTCGACAAGTTCTTTTTTCGCTTCTGCGGCAGAAAGTCCTGCAACAGTTTCTAATTTCTGAACTTGTTTGTCGTGAATCCCGTCCAAATCGGCTTGGCGTTTAGCCAAAACATCCATTTGTTTGGTTAAGTTATCTTTAAGGGCAGTTGCCTCGTTTTGTTTGCGTTGATATTCTTCGAGTTTTTGGTTGACAGATTGTTCTTTTTGTTTGATTGTGTTTTCTCTACTTGCAATTTTTGAATTGCGTTCATTGATTTCTTTTTCGTGTTCGGTTTTGAGTTGTAGAAATCTTTCTTTGGCTTGCAACATTTTTTGCTGCTTCAGTATTTCTGCTTCTTTTTCGGCTTCCGCCAAAACTTTTTTAGATTTTGATGTGTTGATAATGAGTCCGATGCCCAATCCGAGGGCTAATGCGACTGCTGATAGAATGATTGTTAATGTTTCCATGATTTTTGATATATTATGATTGAGTTTATTCTAAAAAAACCGCATCCAAATTTTGAGTTTTGGTAAACTCTCAAAGGTAATTCTTAAGGGCTGCCATCGCGGGCAAGGTTCTACTGTTAGCTGAAATTCAGAGCCAAAGGCTTGTAGCCGCCTTTTCCGGATCAGAGCTTGACCCTAATTGTAAATCTGTTGAGTTTACAAACTGGAATTGTTTTGGATGCGGAGGTTGTTGAGACACACGGCACTTCGACTTCGCTCAGTGACCACGTGCGTCTGTACTGTTGATTGTAAGTGTAATTATGCCTATGAACTTACAGAACTTTGATAAATCTACACATTGGCTTCTAACATCGTGTTTAGATTTTCCAATTTTTCGACCAATTCTTTGTCGCGGAAAGCGAGTACACGCTCATTTCGTAGAGAGTTGGTGGTGTATTGCAGGGCAACCATGGCAAGCAAATCCTGTTTGTCTTTGTACGCAAAGTTAGCTGCATAGCCCTTTAGGCGTTCGTTGATGTACTTCGTTGCTTCTCTAAATATCTCTTCATCTGCACGTTTGACCGTGAGTTTGTAAGGACGGTCTGCTATTGTTACGGTTATGGATTGTTCTTCCATGGGTTGCTATCGATTTAAAAGTTCGACACACTTATCAATATCTCGCACCAATTCGTTGATTGCCAATTTGGCTTTCGTCGAATCTTTACCGGAGGCAAAGCCTCCGCTTATTTTTAGTACGTTGATTTTGTTTTCTAATTCGAGTATTTTTTGTTTTTGATGATGAATAATTTGGTCTAAATCTTTGCATTTTGTCTCCAATGTACTATTTTTCAGAATTAATTCAGCCTGATTTTTGAGCAAGCGATGTGTTTTTTGTTCAATTCCAACTGCCAAGTCAATGATATTTCCCATAGGATACAAAATGTTCTACAAAATTACAACAAAAAAATGAGAATTGCAAGCAATTTTTGTAAAGATTACAATTTTTTTCGTATCTTTGCAGTGGCGAAGCCCTTAACTAAAGTTAAAAACCATGAAGAAAATTTTTATCAATACAGCCTGTTTTCTAACCTTTGCACTATTTCTTGTTAGTTGCAATCGTGGCGACGGCAATCCTCATCCAATACCAATCTGCGCAGTTGATTTCAGAATTAACACACAATCTACCGACAACGATTTTATTACAGGAATGGTGAAAACGTTTAACCATCCTCGCCTTGGAAATTTTGGTTGTGGTCATGGTTGGGTGCCTGCAGGTGTTGTTGTTGTCTTTCTCGACTTTGATGATATTCGTGCTTTTGATATGGCTTGCCCCAATTGCCACTGGACGGGTGGCGTTGTTATAGAGTGGCAACTTACAGCCCGGGCAATACCGAATTATTTTCAGTGTCAGTTTTGTGAATCCCAATTCAACCCTTTGGATGGAACACCTATGCCGGGTTCCGCAACCCAGTTTGTAATGAGAGAATATACCGCCACAAGAATAAACAATTGGGAAATTCATGTACGTAATTAAAAACCGGCTCACCAATTTTTTGAAGTTAAGAGTTAAGAACTAAAAGTTAAGAGTTGCAGCACCTCTAGCAATGAGGCGAAGCAACTCTTAACTCTTAATTTTTAGTTCTTAACTTAATACATTCCGCCCATTCCACCGCCCATATCCGGCATTGGCATAGCAGGTTTTTCTTCTTTAACTTCTGCTAAAACGCATTCGGTTGTGAGCAACATTCCTGCGATAGAAGCAGCATTTTCAAGAGCAACGCGTGCTACTTTGGTTGGGTCGATAACGCCTGCTTTGTAAAGTTCTTCGTAAACTTCGGTGCGAGCGTTAAATCCGTAATCCGCTTTTCCGGAACGCACTTGGTTTACAACTACAGAACCTTCCAATCCTGCGTTTGCCACGATTTGGCGAAGCGGCTCTTCCAGCGAACGGCGAATGATATTTACACCGATTATCTCTTCTTCGTTATCTCCTTTAACACCGTCCAATGCTTCGATGGCGCGAATGTAAGCCACTCCCCCACCCGGGATAATTCCTTCTTCGATAGCCGCACGAGTAGCGTGCAAAGCATCATCAAAGCGGTCTTTCTTTTCTTTCATTTCGATTTCCGAAGCAGCACCAACGTAGATTACTGCAACACCTCCGGCAAGTTTTGCCAAACGCTCTTGCAATTTTTCGCGATCGTAGTCCGATGTAGTTTTTTCGATTTGCGATTTAATTTGAGCCACACGTGCTTCAATTTGAGTTTTTTCGCCTTTTCCGTTAACAATTGTTGTGTTTTCTTTGTCAACAACGATTTTATCGGCTGAACCGAGCATTTCCAAAACGGTGTCTTCCAATTTGAAGCCTTTTTCTTCTGAAATCACAGTTCCGCCTGTCAAAATGGCAATATCTTCGAGCATTTCTTTTCTGCGGTCGCCAAAACCCGGAGCCTTTACGGCTGCGATTTTCAAATTGGCACGTAGGCGGTTTACAACTAATGTCGCTAAAGCCTCGCTTTCAACATCTTCAGCAATTACCAACAACGGACGACCGGTTTGAACGGTTTTTTCCAAAATCGGCAAGAATTCTTTCATTACCGAGATCTTTTTGTCGTAAATCAACACGAACGGATTTTCGAAAACAGTTTCCATTTTCTCCGGATCGGTGATGAAATACGGCGACAAATATCCTCTGTCAAACTGCATACCTTCAACCACTTTCACACTGGTGTCGGTACCTTTTGCTTCTTCAATCGTGATAACACCTTCTTTTTTCACTTTCGCCATCGCTTCAGCAATCATTTTTCCGATAAAACTATCGTTGTTTGCCGAAATTGTGGCTACTTGTTCGATTTTTTCGTTGCTGTTGCCAATCGTTTGAGATTGTTTTTTCAGGTTTTCAACCACTGCTACAACTGCTTTGTCGATACCACGTTTCAAATCCATTGGATTTGCACCTGCTGTAACATTTTTCAATCCTGTTGTAACGATGGCTTGAGCCAAAACGGTTGCTGTGGTTGTCCCATCTCCCGCAATATCAGCGGTTTTCGAAGCAACTTCTTTTACCATTTGAGCACCCATATTTTCGATTGAATCTTTCAATTCAACTTCTTTTGCTACAGTAACACCATCTTTAGTGATGTGTGGTGCACCGAATTTTTTGTCTAAGATTACATTGCGACCTTTTGGTCCCAAAGTTACTTTTACTGCATTTGACAATGCGTCAACGCCACGTTTTAGGCGTTCTCTTGCTTCTGTGTTGAAGATTATTTCTTTTGCCATTTTTTTTGATTTTGTCACAGGGCGTTGCCCTGTGTTATTGATATTATGCCCCTTTGGGGCGGTTGATTCTTAGTTTTGTGTCGTCATTGCGAGCATCGCGAAGCAGCAATCTATTTATTTTGGATTGCTTCACTGCCTTGCAGTTCGCAATGACGTGAACCTTTTATTTTACGATTGCGTAGATGTCAGATTCTTTCATTATCAGATAGTCTGTGCCGTCAACATTGACTTCTGTTCCGGAATATTTTCCATAAAGGACGGCGTCGCCAACTTTTACAGTCATCGGCTCGTCTTTTTTTCCGTTTCCAACGGCTACAACTGTGCCTTTTTGTGGTTTTTCTTTAGCTGTGTCGGGAATGATGATGCCTCCCGCGGTTTTTTGTTCGGCTGCAGCAGGTTCAACAACCACGCGGTCTGCAAGCGGAGTAAGGTTTAATTTGCTCATAGTATTTTTATTTTTTGTTAGTCTTGTCTGTCTGCTTTTCACAAAGCAAATTTTGTGCCAAAGTTGAAAATCTGAAATTTTGTCAGTGTCGTATTTTTTTGTCATCTTCGATTCGCTTCTTCATTCAAATTTTCTAAAAAAGTTTGTATCCGCCACTCAGCAATAGAATTGAAGTTGGCAGTTGTAATAAACATGGAAAAAAACCAAGCAAAACGAACCGATGTTAGCACAACAAATTGCCTTGAGTTTTCTGTTTCTTGGATTTTTAATGTTCCTTCTGCACTTCTTAAAAAGAAATTGGGATTTTGTAATTTTAGATTTATAAACGGATTACCATACAAGTCGCTTCCTGTTTCTTTTAACACACTGATCTGAATATTTTCAAACACTCTTCGCCAAAAATGAATATCAACAAACACATCGAGAACTCCTGTACTTACACAATATTCGGCATTTCTGAACTCAGCTTGTAGCAAATTTCGACTTTCGTCATCGCCTGATAACAACCCTTCTGTTGCCCATTGCAACGAATCTATTTCAAGCCGATGTAGGTGTTTTTTTATGTCCAAAATTATTTCCGGAGGGGCTTTTGATACGATAGATGCTCTGGTTTCAAATGTTCTATTTTCGTATATGGTTCTTAAGTAAAAATTATCGTTTGTTCCAAATACAGACATTTGATGAAAGAGAGTCATCGCAAGAAAGACTGCGCTATTCTTTAGAAATATCCCTATTTTCGCCTTCTTATGCATCGTTTAATCTGAACTATAAGAACTATTCTTGTGAGGGGCGAGTAAGTTTTGCCTAACATTGTTGTTGAACGAACGAATTGCGTTATGGTTATATTTATCCACCAAAAACGCAGCCCTTCCAAATCCCCCAAAATACGTAGCACTCAAAATACCTGCACCTACCAAATAACCTGTAATAAAAAAGCCGTTCAAAACCTCGTAAACACCAAAGGTTAATGCTGCCGAATTGAGTAAAAAACTTACCATACCCTCAACCCAATTTCCGGTATAAATATGTGCCAGTCCGGGAATAAATGCAAGAACGTTTGCCATTCTTCTGCTTTTTAAATTTGGGAGATTTCGTGGCGAATACATCTGTTCAATTATAGTTTTCAAACTATCCCTTTGTGGTTCCGGAAAACAGTAGGCAAAACGTAAAGCAACAATCCGTGCTTGGTCCCATTGCTGTAATTCATTATAAACAAGCACTTGTAATATCAATGTTGGATTGCACGATGCATAGTCTTCAATAAAGAGATGCATTTCCTCAATCGCACCACGTGCCTCATAAAATGATCCACCAAGGTAATAGCACAAGATTTTTTCATAAAAATAGTAGAACAATTCCTCCGGGCTCAGTGCAAACATTATAATTCGACGTAATTCTGCCGAAGCGTTGGCAAATTGTTGCATTTGTTTGAAACTCCGAGCACGCCCAAATAATGCGGTATTGATGGTGTTTGGATCTGTTGTGCCGAAAATAACACGCTCATATTCTAATGCGGCACGTGCAAAATTACCGGCATTATACAAACTGTCTGCTTTAGCAAAAAAACAGACATCTTGTATATTCTGCTCTTCCGCATTACCTAAATACGGAGCGAATAGGAAGATGAATCCCCAAAAGAATTGTGTTGTTTTGACTTTCATTGAATAGATCTCTGTAAAAATGAACGGCTGCTACACCTCCGAAGATATTACCGATATAAAAAACTGTACCGATTGTTCCAAATAAAATTGTTTTCCAGTTGACAAGCCCGTTTCTATACCAATTTTCAGCAGTAACAGCTGCAAAGCTACCAACTGTGAGAAAAGTAGCAATTCCCTGCCCAAGTTGTCCTGCATACACTTGTCCTGCCCCGGGCACAACAGCAGAAAGCACTCCTGCAAAAAATGGCGATCTCATTCTGTGATTTTCTAATGTGTTTCTCACGTTTATCAATTGATTCTGACTATTGATATAGTAATGTCGTTCAAATCTAAAATTTTGTGCGTGACGATCAAATGTTTCAAAATCGCGATTCAGTAGAGCTAATCCGGCGAGATTAATCGCAATTAATTCATCAAAATCGTTAGTTGTTGTTTCTGTTGAATAGTTTTCTAAAATCATTTCTGCATCAGAAAATTCTGACAAATGGGCATAGCAAAGTGCTCTAAAAAAAACAGATTTATCGTAAAAAGCAGATTCTTTTGAAACTTTTGACAAGTGATATGCTGCCAATTCTAATTCCCTCAGATAGTAAAAAGCCATTCCTAAAATATGGTTGACGCTATCATTTTGCCTAATTTCCGGCGATGCGTACTCAAATAATACAATCAAATCGTTAAACCTTCGTTCACTAAACAAATGGAATGCAAAATCTACTTCACTACTGATATTGCCATCCGATGTTTGTGAAAAGCAAAACGTTGGAAGTAGCATCCAAAGCCCAAGTAGCGTAAAATATCTCATCTATTACGAAGATTATAGCGTTCCGTTGTTTCATGTATTCTCCCATCGTTCGGGTGGAACAGATCGGGTGGAAGTCCTGTCAATCCAAGACGATTGCAACGCATAAGTCTGTCGGCAGAAAAGAGAATGCCTCTAATCAATCCAAATCTTCGAATAAGTTGTCTACTGAATTCCGAACAACTTGGGCTGAACGCACATTCCGTTGGAAGTTGCACACTTACAAACCTTTGATAAACATACATCGCTCCGCTGAAAACATGATATACCGGGTTAAATCGTGTGAATACCGATTGACTATCTGATAAGCCATATGTAACGTTTCGGGCGTGAAATCTCGAATCGTCAAAGTCTGTGTATAACAATAGTGCAATGTCACTTTGTTTTTGTGCAAACAGAGAGCAACTAAGGAAAACAACAAACAAAAGAAACACTATTTTTTTCATCGGAGTAAAACTTATCTACCAGAAAATGGTTGTCGAAGCAAGCTCTCATCAACTACCCTTGCATCGCTTGGTATAGTAAAATTGAATTTTGGACTTGTAGCATCTGCTCCAACTTTTATATTTGAATATAGTAAACGACTAACTATCGAATCCGTTGGAGAGATATTTGTTATTTCCGTGATCCGCTGAGGAAGCGATAGAGCATTGAAACGTTCGTAGTTAGAGAAAAACATTCTACGGACAATTTGGTTATTCGTGTTGTAATGTGCGACAAAGATTGGCAAATGGTTTTCGTGAACAATCTCTACTCTTGAAAGATTTGCTCTGAGCTGTGCCGGAGGTGTAAACGTGCGAATAAGAAAATTTCCGTCTCGACGTGTGTTAGTTAGAGTAAAACCGAGATCTCTCAGTCCCAAGTCTGTGGTCTGATTGTTCAAAAAATAAAAAAGCGGTATAACATCAGATGAAAGAGAACGGTCGTTAATGACCATAACTTCATTGGTTTGAGGATTGAAGATTCGTGCTTCACCAAAACGGTTAGTTATCAAAAAATATTCTTCAGGATGGGTAAAATGGACAACCATTCTTCCGTTGGGACTGAAGAAAATACTTTTTTTTACCGTCACTGCTTGCCCACCTTGTACCCGCCTCACTTCTGCATCGACTGACACTCTATTTTGAGCAAAAAAAGTGTGTACAAAAAATATCATACACGCAACTATAATTCCCTTTTTCATACGAATAAAAAGAAACATAAAAAGCAAGCAAGGAGTTATCGATGCTCGCTTTTTATGTTTTCATTAAACACTTCTTTAGTTAGCCCACATGAAGAAACTCGGGTTGCCAACAAATCTGGAGATGTCGTCATTTATTGCTCCTACCAACAGCACAATCCAGTCAATAAACGTCACAATTCCAAAAATACCTCCGCAGGTGAATGTATAGATTGCCCACATTCCACTTCTTGTTCCAAGGTAATGGCGATGGATACCGAATCCACCTACAACCCAACAAAGAGCGAAAGCTACCCATGGATTGGGATTTGACAACGTTGCCTGAGTGCCGTGAAAGTCGAGAATCGAAAGCGTGTTTGAAACATCGACAGCTTGGGTCATCATCAGATCAATGTCCGCGTCATTCAATTTGAACAAGTCATTTGCATTTACAAATGTGACGCTTGTGAAAAGCACTAAAAAAGTACTAACAATAATTTTTTTCATAACATTTAGATTTTGGTTAATAAATTCGGGTGCAAAGTTACAAATAAAAAATGACACTTCCAAATTTTTTCGTATCTTTGTATGCATGAAATTATTTTTTCTTCCGGTTTTGATATGTTTTTCGGTGTTTGGTTTTTCTCAGGCATCAATACGCAATGATCTTACTGTTTTATCTCAACATCAAACCGCTCGTATGGGAGGCGAATACTTTAGGCAAGCAGGTTTGACGGGTCAAGGTATTCGTATTGCTGTGTTTGATGCCGGCTTTCCTGGAGTAGATACTCATCCTGCGTTTGAGCATATTCGCCAAAATATCATTGCAACGTATGATTTTACGAGAGATTCCGAAAACGTGTTTCGCGGGCATTGGCACGGAACAGCTGTGCTTTCCAACATCGCCGGAAAAATGGGCGATATTCCTCTTGGCTTTGCTACCGATGCAGAATTTTTACTTGCTATCACGGAAGTTCGTACAGAGCCGGAATGGGAAGAAGAAGCATGGCTTCGTGCTGTGAAATGGGCGTATGAACACGGTGCACATATTATCAGTAGTTCAGTTGGTTATTGGAAACATCGTTTTTTTCCGGAAAATATGGACGGACAAACAAGCCTTGTAGCCAGAGCAGCTCAAATGGCAGCAGAGAAAGGGATTTTAGTGATAAATGCTGCCGGGAACGCAGGCAATAGCCCATGGCGAGTAATCGTCACACCTGCTGATGTGGAAACGGTACTTACAGTGGGAGGAATTGATCCCAATACTCAATTGGTCAGCAATTTTTCTTCTTTTGGACCTACTGCCGATGGGCGCCGAAAACCCAATGTTGTAGCCAACTCCACAACAGTTGTCGCTATGCCGAGAAGACGAAGACCTTTTCGTGTTGCTGATGGAACTTCGTTTGCAGCACCTTTGGTAGCGGGGTTTGCAGCCGCTGTTTGGCAAGCCAATCCTGAATTGACGGCTATGGATATTTTCAGACTTATCGAACAGTCGAGCGAACTTTATCCGCACTATGATTATGCACATGGGCACGGCGTTCCCAATGCACGAAATCTTAACCGCACATTAACTGATATTTCCGGGACATTTGAAATCATTGAGGACGACGATAATATCAGAATCAAAATTTCTGACGAAATCTCACCGAAATTAGGAACATCCAACGTATTTCGGCTGTACTATCATTTGAGAGCAGAAAGCGGTTTGTTGCGAGAATATGCCGTTGTTGAGGTGTTCCAGAGAGAAGCGTTGGTTATTCCAAAAAGCAGGCTTGAAGGGATTAAGCAAATTTCAGTTCATTTTTTAGGTTACACACAGACACATGAAGTACATTAAGCTTTTCCTCATAGCAATCCTGACATGTTTTGCATTTACACTGTTTTCGCAAAATGTGATATTTAGACAAACAGATGCTGACCGAAAATTTGAAATACCCAAGCATGGAGCAAACCGAGCCCAATTTTCTTGGATAGGTTTCAGTCTTTTTGGAACAGATTTGGCATTTGGAAACTCATACAGTAGCAGACAACGCTTTGGCAATTATTATGGATTGAACTGGAATCGTAAGTACAGGATAAATAGATTTCTTAGCCATGGTTTCGGCTTGGGGGGGCATCGCCAAGTGCATACCCTTAACGAAAGGGGGTTGAATTTAATCCATCCTGAAGAACATTGGGAGAATGGCAGACTAATTTATTGGGGAGTTAATGCCAATTATTTTTTGAGATTTAATTTCAAACCGAATCGTGGCGATATACTCGGAGTATATGCAGATTTACTATTGTTTGGGCAATATAATCCCTATCAACGTGCACGACTGACGAGTGGAAATTTAACCTACACTTACAGCAGTAGATATTTTGCAGAACGCATTGCCGCAGGTGTAGAAATACGAATAGGTTATGAGCATTTATCGCTCTACGTTAGACACAATTTTTTTTCTGGCAATCGTCCCAATGAAAATTTGCCTTTCGGAGATTTGAATCTAACTCGGTGGTCAATTGGTCTTAATATCGGGTTTGGACTTAATTGAAAATATATCAAAAAAAATCTACCTTCTACGCAAAAACCTTGTCGTTCTATCTCGGTTAGTTCGAATATGTGTTATCGTCGCATACGGAACAATTAGAGTGCCTCCGTCCGGCATAACGCTGTGTGCGCAAGGGTCTGCGTAAGTGGAAAAGAAACTGTGCGTAAGCTCCAACGGACGTATTCTCTCTGTTTCCTCGTCTACTGCTAATAACCCCAAAGCCGGTGCTTGCAACCTGAATGTAATGGTAGTTTCTCCCGGAAGCAAGACAAAGCCGGTAGAACCATTATCATCTCCTGCAATACTGAAAAAAGGTGGGGGAACAGTCCCTTCGAAACTCGAAAGTACCACCCCGTGTGCCAGCGGTGTACCTTCGTTTGTTACTGTTACTGAGTTGGCGACAAGCCTAAAGTGTTCGTTGAACGAAAAGTCCATATACGATTCCGATACCGATGTAGCACTTGGGTTGCTCAGAACTATCGTGAACTCTATTTCCCCGAATTCTCTGAACGTTGCAGGGTTTGCTGTTACTTCTTTCGTTATCTCTTTTACAAGTGGTTCTACAAACTCTGCATGGAAAGAGACATAGTCGTCTTGTGTCGCTCTATCAAAGCTTGGCATTTGTCCCAATCTATCGTCCTCACCTCGTATGTAGTAAGAAATAAAGGCACGGTTCCTATATGTTCCGCCCGCTGCGTTTGGAATAAATTCTGCTGTTGCGCGCAGTCTAATGATAGAGGTAGGCGGCACCAGTAAGCTGTCGATAGCCAAAACACGCCCTCCTACGAAGTTATTTACTTCGATAAGACTATCTTCCATTCTTTCTGCGTTGAAGTTATCAAAAGCTATTGCACGCCATACTAAACCTTCAGGCAGAGTATCTCTCAAACTCACATACATATATCTACAATTTGTGTTACCTACGAAGAATGAGTATTCTACTAAGTCGCAAGTAGTTGTAGAGGTGTCGCGCACTTCTTTTACGAAAGACATTCCGTTTTCATTTACAAGTGGCGGCGGGGATACCGAACGTAAAGTTATTGGAGAGATAAAAATACCTTGCTCCGCTGTACTTCTTGTTCCCTGAGACCTGAATCTAATTTCCACCTCTGTTATAGCTCCGTTAAATGCCACGTGTACCATACCCGCTCTATCAGTTGCGCTCACCGAACCGGTTCTGTTTACAGTTGCTACACTGCCGTTTATGTCAAATCGGGCTTCGCCCGGAAAAGTCATATAACTAAGCGTTGGGAGGAAAAGCTGCGTTCCTGTGGCAGCACATCGACCTCTTATCTCTACCTCTTCGCGGAAACCATTGCGAGCATCGAGTCCGGATATGGTAAACTCCGGAATTACCGGTACGTTGAAATTAATAGTAGTTACCACGTCACTTAGGTTTTGACCGGGTACAATAGTGGGCTGACCACCTCGTCGGCGTATTTCAAGACTTCCTGCTTCGGGCAAGTTGCTTGCACGCGGAAAACCTCTTACTGAGCTTACGCTGTTAGATGTGGGAGAAATAGCTGCCGTTCCACCTTCGTACCTGACACTCGTTCCGGTTACCGTAACAATATCGCTGACTACAGTTGAACCTCGGCTAAAGGTAAGACCTGTAGCAGGAGCTCTATCAACTTGAGCATCGTTTTGCCACTGAGACCAGTCGAATCTTTTTAAGCCGGTAAATTCATCCTCCGGACTACTTGCGTAACAGCCTCTGCCATTTGTTCTAAAGCCGAAAGTAACAAAAGTGCCCGGTCGGGTAAAGGTATAACGTGCCTGATGCTGGCCTTCTATCCAGGTCATAGGAATAACAGCCGTAAAATTACGGTCTATCATATCTTGATATGTATCGGCTACAAGCATCACAAGGTCATTACCTCCGTGGAGTAGGCTGTAATAGTTTCTTGTATGGTCATCAATAACGGCATCTGCACCAAATGTGAGATTTTGGTTGTTTCTTGGCGACACAAGCATCTCCAGCGGTCTACCGGTGGGGCTGTGTTTACGCACATACCACATTCTGGAAAACATAAACTCAAAGTCGCCGCAAGGATCGTCTGTCATAAGGATAAGTCCGCGATTGTTGCCGAGACGCATCTCGGTCGGACTGCCGAAATTAGTTCCACCCCAAATAATAGTTTCCAAATTGTTGTCAAGAAAATCGAGATAACTTCCGCAGTCAGTCAGTTTTGTGCCGGCAACTCCCATGTACATAATGGAGTTAACGTCGGTAGAATGCGACTGGCGTAGGTTGATATTCGCCGCATCATCTCTCACAACTCCGGCGATATTATTGTAGAACCGTGCAAACAGATGATTGGCATCCGGCACATTGCCCTCCCAAATAATAGTTCCATCAGACAGCGTATAATTAAATCTGTTGGTAGGATGATTACTGCCCACACTAAATATATCATCTTGCGACTGGTGAAGACGATTCGGACGCAGTGTCAAACCATATTTAATTGCTAAATATGTTTCTAAGCGTGTGATTTCGTCCTTATTTAATACCCTGTCGAAGAGAATGACCTCACTCAACAATCCGTCCATCGACAAACCCGCAGGATTGGCGTTACCAACATTTGCAGAGCCTAAGATGGAGCCTCGTCTAAAATCTATAGTATTGGCAGTACCGGAAGGCCATCCATCAGCGTGCTGCTGAGCATTAAAGCGAACTCGTATTTGATTATTATTAGTGCCGGATGGTCGTATATAAAACGACGCCAACGATGTTGCACCAACTCTAAACATCTCTATATTTCTGTAAGTTGCACCACCATCGCCTCCACTTGCTGTCGTACCACCTCTCCATCTGTAACGTGCTGCACCTTCTCTGCCTGTCCACGTTCCGCCACCGGCTTCAGGCGGTCTCGTTCCTTCTAATCTTTGTATTTGAAAGGCCGGTGCATTAAAGTTACCGCCGGTAGCAATCTCCACATTAGCACTACGAAACATCATCATATTAGAACGACCTCCGGAGCCAAAGCTACCGCTTGTAACAAACATCGCTGTATGGTCGGGGCGACCATCGGAATGACTGATAACCGGATTTGGATTACTTAGAAAAACATTCCTGTTATTGACGCCACTGAGACCGGCAACAGTGGTTTGATTCCAAAAACGAACTGATGGTTGAAAATTCATTTCCGGATGAGAAGCCTCATATATAGGTCTACGCATATTAACTCCGCTGGAATGTCCGGTGGGCATATACTCATAAACATGCCCACGTGCAAAATCTTCCCAGCGAGTAACGGTAGGAATAGTCTCCCGTCCACGAATATACTGAACCGGCAAACCACCAAGATTGGCGTCTGCAGCAGTCGCCGGTGTTGGTACATACTCTACATTCAAGCTGAAACGGTCACTGGCACGCAGCCACATAACCAAGCCTTGGGTAATTCCGCCCGGTCCGGGCGACAAGCCTATGAACCTAATATATCTGTGAGTGTTGCTAAGCGTTATTTCAAAAATACCATCTCCATTAACCGCATAAACGTTGGTATTAGCAGGCGTAAAGTTGGCATCCGAAGAAACTAATACATATCGGAAACCTTGCACAGTATTGACACCTCTCACGGTTATTGTGCTAAGTCCTGTGAGCTGTGCCTTGTATGTTGCACTTCGGATATTAATTGCTGCATTAGGGTCAATTCCATAATCAGCATTGTTAAAATTATCCAATTGTTGAAGAACAGGGGTATTGTCCGAACCTATTGTTAGAAACTGCATATCGCCAAGCCTTCCTGTGTTCTGGCTGTTAAGCGTAGTTAACTCATCGCCCAAGAATATGGTTAAAACTTGTTGAGCGTTCGAGCTGCGTGATTGCCTTTGGTCAAGTCCCGATACGACATCACGACCGATACCAAAAATGTGATGATTAAAACCCGCATTGGCTACTCTGTCGCGTATCACAGTTCCGTCAGAAGCAAGGTAGTTGTGGGCAGCAGCGTTGCTGCCTGCGTTCAGTGTTATACCATATTTGATAGCCAGATAGGACTGTATTCTTTGAATTTCGTTGTCCGTCATACGAGTAGTTCCTCGCATTACAATTATTTCTTGAATAGAACCGTTAAGACCTAAGTTGTTGGCTGTGCTGTTAGCCTCGTTTCCCTGTCCAATCATTATACGCCTGTCAATGGTACCTGTACCTGAAGAGGTAAAAACACCGCGAACTCCATTAAAAGTTCTAATGTTCAAACCAGTACTGTTATTGTTCACAAGACTCATACCGGAAATACCAAAGTTAGCACCGCCCATGTTGTTGGCTACGGGGTCACCTCCCCAGTTTACCCTTGTAGTATTATTGTTTATCCAGCGCATACTTGAACGGCGAGCATTAGCATCGGTTGTAGTTGGATTAAAGGCAAGCAAAATACCTTCGCCGCCGTTATTTTCCGACACTACAAAAGCATGAACAGCCTGAGCGTTAGCACCAGCAAGCAGGTTGAAATTTTCCACTGTGCGTAGCCCTGCGGCTACATGATTTCCAAAGAATATCTCTTGGTGGAAATTAAATCTCGAATTGCGGATAATTGGCGTAGGAACAGATGCTCCTACTACACCTACCGTGTGCGTAGCCAGTGACAAGGCAGGCCACGATTCGTCAGTAGAACTGTTTCCATCTATCCATACTGCCACTGTGTGGGCAGTTACTCCTCCCGGGCGTGGGTCAAAGCCGGCAAAAGAGACATGATCGCCATTGTTGATAAGCACTCCCATCGCTATTCTATCATTGATTGGATATATGCGTGTAAGAGCCGGACTAAAACCCGGATCTTGCGAAACAATCACAAACCTTACTCTACCGCAGTTTACTTGCATATTGGTTGTTTGGGAAGAGCTAACACCCGCCACAGTAACCTGCGCTCGGTATACTAAAGCTGTCCGATAGTTGAGCCTAAAATCAATTGCAGGCATATTGGCAAACGATGTGCCTTCCAAATGTAGATAGTCTACATTAGCATTCAAACTTTGATTGTTTGAACCGAACATAAGGTAGGTTCTGTCTGTAGTAAATGCCGGAGCAGTGTTGCTACTGTTCAACGTTTCGACTCTGCTTCCTCTGAATAGTGTTAGGTCCGGCGAATTCGTATGACGGCTTTGTACTTGATTCAAGCGGGTAGCATCGTCTCTCGCAATACCGAAAATATGGTTATTGAATCCCGCATTGGTTGTTATATTCCATACTGTATTTGCGTCGGAATCAAGAATGTTTAAGTTGTTGTTCAGCGTCAAACCGTATTTGATGGCCAAATACGAGTGAATTCTCTGAATATCGTTATCAGACATTCGTGCATTTCCTCTCATCAAAATAATTTCTTGTATAGAGCCATTCAAACCCAAATTGTTGCCTGTGCCTGTGTTGTTGTTTCCATTCCCTATCAACAACGGCACTCCCGGCACAAGGTTCTGTGTAGTGGACATAACCCCTGTACGAATAGCGCCGTTCATAGCCACAAAATTTGTACTATTTGTCGTATTCATAATGCCCATCGAAACAATACCGAAACTACTTGTACCGGTAATGGTGTTGGCCGTATTAGCGGCGGGGGTTACATTTAACCAGTTTGCCCTGATGCTACTACTACTTTCCCAACGCAAACTTGTTCGTCTGGCATTAGCATCGGACGTGATGGGATTAAAGGATAGTAAAATAGCCTCTCCCCCATCGTTTTGCGACACCACAAAGGCGTGAAATACTTGACCCGTTGGAAGGGAATAGTTTGCCGCAGTACGTAGTTTACTGCTCGCCGCATTACCAAAAAATATCTCTCTGTGGAAGTTAAACCTTGAATCACGAACAATGGGTGCATTTGTTCCAAATCTTTGCAACGAATGTGCAGCAGGAGCAAGATTAGGCCACGAAGTATTGGTAGAATTGTTGCCATCTACCCATAAGTCTAATGTGAAACCGGTTACTCCTCCGGGCGTTTGTGCTTGAACCATAGCAGACATCCCTAAAAGGATTGGTGATGCTAGTGCAATAGCCACGATTTTTGTTAAAGTTTTTGCTTTCATAATCTGATTTATTGGAGTTAATACAGAGTTGCTCATTTCAAGTTCTCGCATAGTAGCTTATTGACTCCGTAGGGTATGCCTTAGCTTCACCGACGCCCCCATATAAATCTAATTTCTTCTACGCCAGAATCTTATTGTTCTATCTCGGTTAGTTCGAATATGTGTTATCAACGTGTGTGGAACTATTAGAGTTCCGCCGTCCGGCAGAACGCTGTGCCCGCAAGGGATGATCATTCCTGAAGAGAAATTGAAGTTGATCTCAAGAGGAACTTTACGTCCTGTTGGGTTGTCGTCAATATCCAGTTCTTCTTCAGGTTCGGCAGGTGCTTGCAACTGAAATCTAACAAAAATCTGTCCGTTCTGTAGTGCAAAACCTTCCGGATCATTCTCTGTGCACCCTGGAGGTGGCGACATAGCATCTCCCCAGTGACATAGTCCTACAATAGAGAAGAAGTTAAGGTATTCCTCATCTGCCGCCGGCACTATAATCCGGAACTCGCTCGTTATGTCATTGTCTGCTGCATCAGTTATTCTCACACTGCCCGGTATAAACGTAAATTCTTCGTTGAAATCAATATCCAAGAACGAGTCTTCTATATCTTCCAAGTTAGGATTTGTAAGTGTGAGAACAGCTTCCACTATACTGTTAGGGCTATAGCTTGGTTGGACTGATCTTGCCTCTATTATTACCGAGTCCATAGGATCCATCTGTGTAACATTGACAACCACTGACGCTTCCAATGTTTCTCTCGTGAAGATTGGATTCACAATAGTACCACCTGCCCTGTAGTACGAAATACTTGCCCTATTTTCGTAAGTGCCTCCCGGTGCATTGTGCCTGAATGCAGCTGCCAACGACAATCTTGTAACGGATGAAGGTTCCAGCAACAGCGAGTCAATAACAATTATTCGAGTTCCGTCGTATTCGTTGATAACGATACTCGGATTATCAAGTGCGTTGGTTGTATCTAAGCCAAGTGATTGCGGAATCCAATACATATATTCGGACTGTAGCGTGTCGGTAAACGTTATATACTTCGGATCACAGTTTGTATTGTGGATAAAGAATGTATATTCTACCGGGTCGCAAGTGTATAAGTTGGTTTCTCGTACCTGTATTGCAAATCCTAATCCATCCTCATTGATAGTGACCGGAGGCGGCACCGAACGCAAGACCAAAGGTGAAATCCAAATCTGCTGTCTTGCTGTACTTCTGCGTCCTGTAATTCTGTATCTGATTTCCACCACTTGCACACCACCTTGAAACTCTACTCTTACCTGACCGTTTCTATTGCTTGCATTAGCACTCAATCTGGTTCTATTCACAGTAGCTCTGTTGCCTCGTATGGTATAAGTGGCTTGAGTAGGCAAACCTACGTGGCTGAGTCTTGGAGAAAAACGAATCGGATTAGCATCGTTTACACCACCGCACCAGCCTACTATTTCTACTTCTTCCATCGCTCTGCGGTCGCTGCTAAGCCCTGCAATGGTAAATTCGGGCATAACAGGCTCATTAAATACAATTCTAATAATTACATCGCTAGCGCCACTCGGCTGACCTCCCCTACGCTGAACTTCGAGACTTCCTCTTTCCGGCAAATTAGCCGAACGAGGGAAACCACGATAAGCTCTTACACCCGTACCGCTAGCACTAAAAGCACCCGAAGGATAACTTATGCTTGTGCTCAGCACTTGGATACCATCGCCTAAGTCTCCAAACGCTCCGCCGGGAACAGTGATATTAACAGGTATAACTGTATTCCTGTTGGGATTCGTTCTCGATGTCCATTGTGTCCAATCAAATCTTTTTGTTCCCTGAAACTCGCTGTCGGGGCTTCCAAAACAACCGGCTGCATTCACTCTGTAAGCGAAAGTAATATAAGTGTACCTTTCGGTAAAAGTGAAAATACCCTGATGTTGACCTTCTATAAAAGCCAGAGGGACTACTCTCCTATAGATGCCGTTTTCAATATCTTCCGGCGAATCGCCTATAATCAAAAAGAGATTGTTTCCGCCATGCAACACATTGTAGTACTGCTGTGTTCCCCAATCACTTCCGGCACCGAACGTTGTTCCCTGGTTGTTACGTGGGGATATCAGCATTTGTAATGGACGGCTATTGCCATCCTGATCCGGTTGGGTATGCTTGTGTACAAACCATATTCTATTGAATCTATAGTCAAAGTCGCCACATTCTTCTTCTTGACTTGGACTAAAACCGGAAGCTGTGTTGCTACCCCATATAATAGCCTCTAAATCATTCGACAGATGACTTAGATAGCTACCACAATCGGTCAGTCTTGTTACCGAACTCGTAGGATCAGGAACACCCATATGTAAGATTGAACCCAAGTCGGTAGAGTGCGACTGTCCGAGGTTGATGCGTGCAAAATCGTCTCGGACAACTCCTGCTATATTGTTATAAAATCTAACAAAAGAATTATTGAGATCAGCTATATTGCCTTGCCAAACAATATTTCCATCCGACAAGGTATAATTAGCCCGTTGAGTGGCTGTCTCGAACGGTCTCAACGTTATGCCATATTTGAATGCTAAATAGCTTTCTACTCGGGCTGTCTCCTCTGCAGTTAGTATTCTGTCAAAGATAATTACTTCACTAAGTAACCCGTTCATAGCTAAGCTAGCCCTATCTCCGATACCCAGCGTGGAGCCTCTGGTAAAATTTATACTATTACTACCTGTCCAAGTGTCGGTTTCTTGCCAAGCATTAAAACGGTATCGTACCGTACCTCCTGAAGATCCATTCGGTGTTACAAAAAAACCGGCTATCAGAGTTGAACCAATATCAAACATTAGTTGATTTCCCGTAGTTGCGTTACCGGCAGACGAACCAAATCGGTAACGTCCCATACCTCGGCCTTGTGCGCCTTCTCCGCCTCCTGCTCGTTCTATTGAAAAGCCCGGTGCATTATAGCTCCCTAAGTTAGGGCCGGAAAACATCAACATATTTGCTCTACCTCTCGTACCAAAGTTATTGTTTGTCACAAAAATTACCGTGTGAGCTGTATTAATCGTATTCATTACAGGATTTGAATTGCCAAGAAAAACAGTATTAGCAGTGTTCCAAAAGCGAACCGATGGTTGAAAGTTCATTTCCGGATTGTGGTATTCAAAAACAGGTCTGCGTTGAGTATTCGTAATTACATAATTATGCCCACGCGCCAAATCGCCCCACCTAATGACGGTAGGTACGTTTTCTGCATCGGAAACAGGTTGGTTAAAACCACCAAGAGTAGCGTCTGTCAATGGCAAGTTTTCAATTCCCAGACTGAATGCGTTGGCGGCATCCAACCACATATTTAAGCCTGCAGTTACTCCTCCGGGACCGGGAGAAAAGCCAACATACTTAAAGTATCTGTAATCGCTTGTAAGTCTTATTTCAGCAACACCTCCAACGACGGGATAAATCCTTGTATTTAAAGGATTGAAGCTGCCATCAGTAGAAACCAAGGCATATAAGAAGTCCCTCATAGGCATTGTGTTTACAACTATTTCGGTCATTCCGGTCAACTGTGCTTTAAATACAGGACTTTGGATGTTAAGGGCTTCGCTAGCAGCAATTGTATCGTTTTGAAATTGGGTGCCAACTGCTATATATACGGGCAACTGAGTAATGGCACTTCTGCCATCCGAACCTATCATCAAGTATTGTCCGTCTTCCATTGTTCCGGTATTCTCACTATTGAGTGCTGCCAGCCTATCGCCTACAAAGACTGTCAAATATCTGGCACTTGCACTCTGTGCTTGCATTTGGTGAAGCCCCGAAAAGTCGTCACGCCCGATTCCAAAAATGTGATTATTAAAACCTGCATTGGCAGTTCTATCCCACACTACTGTTTCATCGGAAGCAAGATAGTTGCCTGCTTCCAAATGAATGCCGTATTTAATAGCAAGATAAGTCTTAATTCTTTGAATGTCGTTGGGGGGCATTATTGCGTTTGCAGTTCTCCGCATCACAATAATTTCTTGTATGGCACCATTGAACGGAACTGTACTTCCCGTTCCTGCTGCCGCACTTGCATTACCAATCAAAAGATGGTTGGTAGTATGCTGTGCACCGCCCGCTGCAGCAGTAGTACCAAGCGAGAAGGTGCTTCCTACTCCATTCAGAAGTATCTGATTACCTGCAGAACTGTTTGCATTGTTGACATTCAAGGCAGCAATACCAAATCGTGGTACTGCATTTGCCGGACGGTTTGCCGAACGCTCGGTAGTAGTCCAATTCGCATTCAGAACGCTACCCGTTCCTGTCCCTGCCATCCAGCGCAAACTCGAGTTAGCAGCAGCGTTTCCGAATGTAAGCAGTGTACCTGTTGCATTGGGTGATTCCGATACTACAAAGATGTAATACGATTCAGCTCTTGTAAGCTGGAAAGGCGCAGAGGTACGCAACTTGGCACTGGTTTGATTGCCGAAAAATAATTCTCTATGGAAATTAAATCTTGAGTTACGCACAATAGGTGCGTGAGTTGAAAATCTTTCCAGCGTGTGAGTGGCTGAGGCACGATTATACCACGCTGTATTGGTAGAGCTGTTACCATCTACCCACAAGCCTAATATGTAGCCGCTCACTCCTCCGGGCGTAGGCTCAAATCCACCAAAAGAGATGTAATCGCCACTGTGGATAAGTACTCCCGTCGCTATTCCGTTACTGATTGGGTATATGCGCGTTGCTGCAGGAGAAAAGTTCGGGTCGGACGAAACAAGCACAAAATTCAGTCTTGGGTTACCCTCTATCCGCATATTTGTTGTTTCGGAAGAAGCAACTCCACCGGCAGTAACCTGCGCTCGATATATTAAAGCTGTACGAAAATTGAATTTAAAATCAATTGTAGGCATATTTGCGAACGATGTGCCTTCCATATGCATATAGCTTACATTGACGTTCAAACTTTGATTGTTTGAACCGAGCATAAGGTATGTTCTGTCCGCAGCAAATGCCGGAGCAGTGTTGCTACTGTTCAACGTTTCAATTCTGCTTCCTCTGAATAATGTCAGAATAGGAGAATCGGTATGACGGCTTTGTACTTGATTCAAACGGGTAGCATCGTCTCTTGCAATACCGAAAATATGATTGTTGAAGCCTGCGTTGGCAGTTCTATTCCATACTGTACTTGCATCTGAATCAAGGATATTTAAATTATTGTTCAGTGTCAAACCGTATTTGATGGCAAGATACGAGTGAATTCTTTGAATATCGTTGTCAGACATTCGCGTGGCTCCGCTCATCACAATAACTTCCTGTATAGCACCTGTAAAATTAAGGTTATCCCCGGCAGCTGCAGTACTTGTCATATTGTTGCTTCCGCTACCAATAAACAATGGACTAGCGGTAACTGTTTGCGATGCTGCCGTGAAATTGGCAAATGCACCGTTCATATATACAGTACTTGCACCGCCATTCACGACATTCATTGAAGCAATACCGTGACGCTGTGTGTTAACAAGATTATGCATGGTTCCCGCCCAACCTACTCTGATATTAGAGCCATCCCATTGCAAACTTGTTCTTCTCGCATTACCAGCAGAAGTTGTTGGATTATAAGAAAGTAACACTTGCTCTGTTCCGGCTCCATCTCTTTCCGTCACTACGAAAGCATAAAATGCTCGTCCGGGCTGAAGGATGTAGTTTGCCGTAGTTCGCATCTTAGCATTGCGTTGATTGCCAAAAAATAATTCCTGATGAAAGTTAAACCTTGAGTTCCGAACGGCAGGTCTATGTACACCGCCTTCTAACGAAAAAGCAGCAGGAGCAAGATTAGGCCACGTGGTAGCAGTGGAGTTGTTTCCATCTATCCATAAGTCTAATGTGAAACCACTTACTCCTCCGGGCGTCTGTGCATAAACCATAGTAGACATCCCGAAAAGCGACATGACTACGGTCATTATGAGTTTTATATGAATCTTATGCTTCATTTTTATTTTCTCTGTAAACGAAGGTTAACATGGGAGGACTACCTCACCACAAATATAATATTCATGAATGTTTCTTCAGAAACGTTAGTGGCGTCAATGTCAAATCTCATTACTCCACCTTCGGTAATTTCGTGAATATCGAAAACCGTATCATCAAATCCTATAACGAAAAAGTAAAGTTCGTCTCTATCAAAGATTCTCACAGCTGTATCAAGGATCGGGGCAGAGGTACTTCCGATAATTCTGCTTCCGGTAATATTTGTGTTAAACTGTCTTAGGTATTCCTCAAACAAATCGATAGTTTTGTCTGTAGCATCTTGCGATACATCAATAACAATAGACGGCATGTAGAACCATTCCCGAGTCGGAGTTTCGGGTAGCCATCTTGTGCTGTCGCTGTCCCAAACCAAACGGTCACCTGTGCTCTGTCCTTCCGGCAGTTTTACGGTGATATATCTTGTTCCGCTACCTTCAACTATAATACCGGTTTGACCTTCTATAGTTACTTTAGCCATAACGCTGTCCACAAACTGTTCTGTCAGGTTATTAGTAAGGAAATTCAAAATAGTATCGCCTAATTCTTGGCTGAAATTATTAATAATGTATTGCATAATGCTGTCTCCTATACTGATATTGATATTCTCAGCAATGAAGTTTAAGATATCATCTCCCAAATTGTACTCATTGTTTATAATCATGCTGACAAGGCTGTCTGCCAAAGCACGAGCATCTGCACTAAATTCGTTGTTAACCAGGTCTAATCCAAAACCGGCAGTGTAGATGATACTATCGTTTGCAGGTATTTGCCAGGTTCCATCAACGGCAAGGAACTGCCCTTGAACCGGCGAAAGATTGTGAACCGCCAATACCGGCTCTGTCGCATTATTTACACCGAAAGTCAAGCCTGGTATATCGGATCTTACTTCTGTAACTGTACCACTCGTTGTAATTGCACCAATAGATCTTGACTCCCATACAGATAAAGAGTCTACCCAAGTCAACACATGGTTGTTGGCTCCTCCTTCCGGTAATCTCACTGTCATATCGCTTGTGCCACTACCGATTACTGTGATACCACGCTCTCCTGTTATCGCAACTTTAGCCATGATTGAGTCAGTAAACTCCTGCGTTATATTCATCGACAGGTTATTAATAATTTCTGTAAGAAAAGTTTGGTCGTTTACAATAAAGTTTATTATCGAATCCATGAAATAGTTGTGAGTCAAAAAGTTGTTAACCATCGAGTCAATAAACGTATTGTTATTTATCAAGTTATTTACTATCGAATCAATAAACTGTTGATTGATTACCAAATTCTCAATAAAGGTCTCGTTGTTTGTCAAGTTGTTGATTATCGAATCAATAAATTGCTGATTGATTACCAAATTTTCAATAAAGGTTTCGTTGTTTACTAAATTGTTTACTATCGAATCAATAAACTGATTGTTGGTTACCAATTCTGTAATAAAGAATTCGTTACTTATCAATTCTTCAATGAATGTTGTGTTATTCACCAAGTTGTTTACTATCGAATCGATAAACTGTTGATTGATTACCAAGTTTTCAATAAAAGTCTCGTTGTTCGTCAAGTTGTTTATTATCGAATCAATAAACTGTTGGTTGACTACCAAGTTCTCAATAAAGGTCTC
>WQWI01000021.1 GCA_009785425.1 Bacteroidales bacterium
AAATGCTCGTACTCAACGCTGTTAGAGCTAAACTTATCGCAAGAATGTTCGCTGTAATCAAAAATAATCAACCATATGAAAAAAATTATTCATTTTGCTTGCAAATATCATAAGAATAGCGGGGTAGCGCCGATTTGCAATCGGTGCTGCGTCTAACATTTGCATATATTTCTACTCTATTTTCCAAACTTATTTTTGTTGTTTTTTTTGTTTGCTGTTAGAGCACCGGTTACAAACCGGCGCTAGCGGGTAGCGGGAGTTTGTTCTACTGTCCAAACGGCGGATACTGTGCAATATACCTCATCTCTTCTCCTGGCGGGAAGCTTACCCTAAAGTTCAACTGTCGCAAACATTCGAGACTTAGATCATACCTTTTTAATACTTTATATCTCAACTCTTGCTCTAAAATTTCTGCATCAAAAATGAAAAAACGAAGAGTGTCTAATAGTCCGAAGGTGCCATCATAGAATGCAACTCCTTTCGTAAAATTGTACTCTATACAACTTCTACTTATAGTTCTGTTGCTTTCACCAGGACCAACCCTACTTGATCGAGCATTGGCAATCATTGCTGCTGGGGCATACCGCCGATAAGCCATATCGGGTAAATCCCTAAAATATACGGCATAGTCACTCGAATTAATAATAGTGATGCCAAAATGACAGTCTTCACTATCTCTTCCTTCACAAGTAACAGCTGTTGATACAATCATACATAACACCAACAAGGTTTTAAATGTTTTTTTCATGATGTTTATTGATTTCTGTTTAATCTTAATATGTTAATTAGCGACCTGGTTCCTGGGGCTGTGGGTATTGGCATCCAGTCATGCCAAGCTAATCCTAAACGTAAGTTTCTTAATGCTGCTTGGTTGGCATCATCATTAAATGGTCTGTTCCAATAGAAGCCAGGAATTGGATTTCTTCCTCTATCCCAATGGCTATCATGATTACCATGTTCATCGACCCAATTAAATCCTGAAACATTATTACTGAAATACCTAAAGGCTCTTCTGTTTGCGTCTAACTCAACAGGATGTGTATTATCATTTCCGCTTGAAAACAAACTTGGTAAACCTACCCGTTGCAGATAGAACCATCCAAATGCTTGACTTTGCAAATAGTGTCCGAACTCATGCTGAAATAACCAATTGGTTGGACAGGCTTTAAGTTCTCTGCCCCCGATAATAAAGCTACCCAAAGCCACTGCAGCATTGTCCATCCCAAAATTTCTTCCGCTTACCACAGTTGCTCCACCCCAATGATCTACCCTGTCCACTTGTCCTACAAAATTGGAAAAGTGAGCAAAGTTATATCCAAGCCATGTTTGTGGCAATTCCCAAGTAAAACGGGATAAAACTTGTCCCGGGCTACCTTGAAATAAGCCACGAAAAATATCTATAGTATTACCAGCTCTTTGGTTGGCAGTATTCCAACCTGCTTCCAACCTGTTACTGCTTGTGCTGAAAAATCCACTAACAAATCCACTAATCCAGTTTCTTGCAAGCCTAACAATCTCCCCATCCGGGTCGATATACGATAGCGGATTATTCCGAGCATACATATACCGATTAAAATCCTGCGAAAACGTAGCATCGGGTACAAACGGGTCGGGGCTTAAAAAACGTCCGATCACAGGGTCGTAAAGCCTGCCGTTCATATTGATTAGCCCAAAGGCATCCATGTGCTCATGCCCGGTAAAACCTCGTGCAAAATAGTCCAAAATACTTGTAGAATTGGCAAAGTTTAGAGGACTTTCATTAAAGAAAAACCTCGTTCCGTTTGCATAACGATAACGCTTGCCCCAAGCGGTGTAACCGAAATGCTCATAATTTCCCACACGTGGATTAAATCTTGCAACTATACTGCCCAAATGGTCGGTTGCTATGGCGTTGATTTGTCCGTTGTTGCGGATGGCAATTAGTCCGAATGGAGAGAAAATATACTCTTTGGTTTCTACTGCTGTTCCGTTGATTATGGATTGCTCAAAATTTTGTGTATAGTGTTTAGTTAAAGTATTATTACCAAACAAAACCGTCATTTGCCTGCGTTGGCGGTTAGGGCCGTAAACAAAATTTGCATTTAATAAATTAGGGCTGTTGGTTGCCGTGATTGTGCTTATTTTTTGGAAACTTGTGTAGGTAATATTATGGTCGAAACGTTGGTTCAATGTGCCGTCAATTCTTGTTACGGCATGTCTTCTGACAGGGTCGTAGGTGAAGTTACCTACGCCCTGTTTTGAAAGGATGTTTCCACAGGGGCTGAAAGTTACTCCTGTGGTTAGGCGGTTTAGGGCATCGTAAGTAAACGTTTCATTTTGTCCGTTGAAAATATTTCTACGCGAAAGCATATTGCCCGTGCGCAGATCGTAGGTGTAGGTATAGTCCATCAAGCCCTGCAAGGTCATGCGTGTGGGTTGACCAAAAACATTGTAGGTTTGGGTTTTACTGCGATCAAGCACGGTGCTGCTTAGCTCCTGTCCCAAAGCATTGACCGAGCCCAGCTGCCAAATCACTCTACCTGCGCTGTTGTTTTCACGAATATGGGTTTTGAAGCTGTTAGCATCATACGTATAATGTAGTGTAAAGCCCGAAGGAAATGTATAGGTTGCTAAATTTCCGAACCGATCATAAGTATATTCTGTTATGAATGTGTTGCTTTCCGACACATCCTTGAATCGAGTTATTCTACCAAATTCATCATATTCAAAAATGTGTGAAGTGCCGTTGTTAACGGAAATGGATTGTAAACGACCAATATTTGGTCCGGACGCAATGTAGGCATAGGTGGTTATTCGATTACCTGCTTCTGTAACTGTGGAAAGTCTGCCCAAGGCATCAAAAGTGTTTGTGGTTGTATAGCCACGTGCGTTGGTTTGAGAAACAATTCTATCGAAAGCATCATAACTAAAGGTAATTCTTCCTGCATTGGGGTCGTGTAAGGCTGTCTGGCGACCAAATTGATCGTATTCTATTGTGGTAACAGCATTTCCGGGGGCAGTGATTCGGTTTACAAAGCCCGGAGCAAAGTATTGGTAGTAAATTGCTCCGCCGGCATCGGTTGCACGGATTAAGTCGCCTGCCGCATTGTGGGTTCTACTTGTGGCTTGAGCTGATCCTGCGGGTGGAGTTATCGTTGTGGTTAGTCCGCTATAAGTGTAAGTTGTGGTTAAGCCTTCAAAGGTTTCGCTAATCAGTCGTCCGAAGTTGTCATACGCAAATGTTGTCCATCTTGGCGTTTCGTTGGCAAAGTGAGGCATAGAAGTTCTTGTAACCTGTCCTCTGTTGTTGAACTCTGTTCGGGTAATTACGGTGCCACTTGGGTTGGGCGATTCGGTGCGTACGGTTCTGCCCAAAATATCTAAAAACGATCTTACAGAAGGTCGCCCCTCTCGCTCTACGAACGAAGTGTAAACCACACCCGGCGTATTTCTTTCACGACGGATGGTATGTGTAGTTACAAAACCTTCGGGACTTGTAACCCTTCTTAACCTGCCAAAAGCATCGTGCTCATAAGTTGTAGTTTGTCCGCCCATGGATGTTTGGGTAAGCATTTGTCCCCAAGTATTGAATGTTTGTCTTGATGTGCCAAGTCCTACGGTTGTTTGTGAAGTTTGGAAGCGGAAGCGTTGGTCGTAACCGAAAGTTTGTACCATTGGCGGTACTCCATCGGCAGATGCCGTAATTTGTATAACCAAGCCACGGTTATTGAGCACATAGCTGGTGGTACGAGCTATCGGAGTTCCGTGACGATCTATTCTTTGAGTTAAATTCCCTCTGCTATCATAGCTAAACTGTGTCGTGTTTGAGAAACGCTGCGATGATGTGTCGATATAGTAACTGTAACTTATGCTTGTCTGCAAACGGTTGGGAATGGCTCGCCCGGCACTTGCTGCGTAGGTGTTTCGGGTAACAAAAGTAGCCTGTGGGTTTTGACCGATTAACCCTCTATATGTTCTTTCGCTAGTGACATTTCCGAAGCCATCGTATGTGAGATTGGTGGTTTGCTGAACACCTGTCAGAAAATCTCGGCTTATCGTTTGTGTGACTTCGTTCAAAATACGCCTTCCGCCTAAATGACGAATGGCATTGGTTTGTATGTTTTCGGAAAGAAGTTGGTCGTTAACCGTTGAAAAAACCTGCGTTCTTCTCGGTAATTTTACAAAAAAATCTGTGTTTAATTCAAACTCCGAAACCTGCTTCAGTTGTAGAGTATAGTTTGTTACCGTATCTCTTGAAAAGCCCAAAAATCCACGTCCTTGCTTATGGATTACGGCACCTTCATAAGTAAATCGCTTATCACTACTGCGTGTGGTAAGTCGTGTGCAAACCCGCAAGGGACCTTGAAAATTCATCAGTGGAAAAGCCACTGGATCAGTTCCTCTTGTATAAATCTCCGAGTTGGTCAGAAAATCATACTCTGCTGTAAATATTCTTCCGAGGTTATCCCTTACTCCGATTAATAGTGGTTGTCCAGACATGTTTAGCGATACCATTACGCCATAGTTGTCAAAGCCTATCAAATCGGGCAGACCGTCGCCGTTGACATCGGCCATGGTTCGAAAATTGTTCTCGTTATTCCACCGAGGTTGAGTTGAACCCCAATAAGTGCTGGTTGGTGTCCAATTTTGTTCAGGTGCAAATCCGGTTCCTGTGCTTAACGATACTCTAACAGAAGTTCCGTCGAAGGCTATTATGTCTGCCATGCCATCGCCATTGACATCTGCCATCATTAGTACGAATCGAGGGTCACTACTATAGGGGGTATTTGATCCATAGTTTGTTGTCCAAGGTTGTGGAAGTAAAAAGCCGGTTCCTGTTGCAAGAGCAACATATAATCCATTCCGTCCTGTAAAAATCAAATCTGCCATACCATCACCATTGACATCTTGCAAAAAGCTATTGAAGCGTCTATTAAACGGCATTAAATCGGTGGCTTGGCGAAACGGAACCGGATTGCCCAGAGAAGTGCCGTTTGACAGTGCAAAACTAATGCTATAACGCTTTTGGTTACCAACAGCTTCATGTCGTCTTAAGACCATCATATCCGCTCTTCCATCGCCGTTGATATCTCCGACAAGACTTATACTACCCTCACCAAATCTCCAATGTCTTGCAGAAAACTCCTCTGTCTGAATCCAACCGCCATTAAAATTATTACCTGTATTTAGGGAGATAACTGTAGCCCAATAAGCATGTGCGATAATATCCGGCAAGCCATCGCCATTGAAGTCTGCCAAATGTCGGGGATGTACCCGAACGTTATCCCAACTGTCTCTTCCCCCAAATGCTAGTGTCCAACCATTCAAAGAAAATCTATTATTTCCGTTGGACAAGCCTACACTTACTCCATGGTAGCCAAATCCGACAATATCTGCTATGCCATCGCCATTAACATCCACTGCATGACGAGAGTGCCTATCCCGATACCAACCTCCACTGCCTATGGTAAGATTTCCGGTAACCCATTGAGAGGCTGCGCTAAAAGTGGCACCGGAAGAAAGGGCAACATATACATTGTACTCTCCAAAACCAACAATATCTGCTCTACCATCGCCATTCACATCTGCCAGCATACGAAGATGTCTGCTTTCTTGCCAGCTACCGGAATTTGGACTGCTCCCAAATCCCGTAGTCCAACGCACCGGATCTGCAAATCTCTGTTGAGGCTCACTCCAATCAAACCTCAATTCCCCAACAATACGCTCCGTATTGCCATAAGGGACAAACTTTCGCATATAGACTAAACGCTGCCAGTCCGTTGTATATTGAAATCTGTATATCTTTACAATCCGACCTTCAGAAAAAACTTGAATTTCGTTCAAAAGTTTATGGTTGTTAATAGGATGGCCGGCAAGGTACAAAGTCCTTCTATCTTGAGCAGGTCTGTCAATATAGGTGAAAACAATTCTGTTGTAGGGAGTGATTCCGGAAGTATGACCGGTATAGCTAATTTGCCTGATTTGGTTCGCCCACCCACCCAAATTGTCATGATACCAGTATTCCATGAAATTACCGTTGGCATCTTCCACTCTGCTAACTTGCCATTGCGAAACAACCGTTTGTGAAGATGTGGTATGTTGAGTTATCGAGCCAACAGTTGTCCCATAATGCAAAGTCCTACCATCTTTTGTTCTAATCTCAAATCGCTGTGGTCCCAAATGATTGCCACCATGTCCAAACGACCTGATTTCAGAAAAACTTGCCATCTCGGTATCATAGATAACGCCATCTGTTCCTATTACTTCGCTTCCTCCTATTCGAATCAAACGCTGACCATCTAAAGCAAAATGGTCGTTCATCGTCAATGTTACACCTGTTCGCTCATTATCGTGATAAAAATTCCTGCCAATACGACTGATTGATGACAGGCCCGAAAGCCCAAAACCAAGACCCAATATACCATTAGAATTATTCTGACTGTTGTAAACAATCGCAAGTTGAGGAGTCATTCCGGCTGTTCCGACAGGAACCGTAATCGGAATGGTGTAAGTCAATGCCCCCGTCGGTGTAGTACCTACAATACCAACCAAGGTATTTACAAACTCCAAATCGTTGTCAGCAACCATTGATGGGTAGGGATCCACAGGAGGTTGTGGAGGCTGAGGTGGATTGGGAGGGTTAACCGGAGGATTAATCGGAGGCAGCCAAGGGTTATCGCAAATATCAACTATTATGAGGGAAGGGGGGCAGTCAATATCGTGCATTCTCTCAGATAATGCGTGAATTTCAGGCTGTAAACAGTGCATGACACACGGATCCATAATAAACGCCGAAGTTCCCATAAATGTAACATCCACACCCGATTGAATGACGATGGCACCACCCTCCTCAACAACCAGACTGGAACCGTCTTCTATCAGCAAACCGGCACCATCCTCAATAAACAAAAAAGTGTTTGCAGTAACACGAAGTTCGCCTGATACGCCTGTCTCGGCATCGCCGATAATCAACATAGCACCAGCTTCAACATGTAAAACCTGTTTAGGATTAAAAACACCATGATCCTCTCCAAAAGTAGAGGCTTGATACATAGAAACAACTGAAGGATCCGGTGCAAAATTCAAAATACCGGAAACTTTTAAGACAGAGCCCGACGAAACAGTTACCGAGTTTGAAAGGCAGGAAGACGTAGTTACATCAAATCCCGAACTGTTTGTAAAAGTCAACGTGTCCGCAGACAAGGATTGCTGTGCAAATAAAAGAAACGGAAGTAACGCAAGTAGAAGTTTTTTCATAACAGTAACTATTCTTTAATAATTGTCCAAGTAGTAGATGAATCGGGCGTAGAAATTCGCAATAAATAAACACCTCTGGGGCGAGAAGAAAGATCTATCTCTGTAAAACTTCCGATATTGTCCTTTCGAAAAACAATCGAACCATTGAGACTCAAAACCGTTATTTGGTGCGGAATATTTGGATTTTTATTCCGAATCTCAACAGCCAAAGCTCCTCTTGTGGGGTTGGGGAAAATCACAACATCGCTTTCATTCAATCTGTCGGTATAAAAATTATTGAAAAGCAGGTTGGCTTCGGGAGTTCCTAAAGCATTGAGTCCCAAAGAATCCTCCTTGCCGTAAGTGTCGATACTTTCATCTTCGATATTTCCAAACATAGCTCTCGCCATACTTGGAGCAAATACCGGGGCAGACTGCGGAGCTGAAAGAACGATTGTGTTTCTACCTATACGATTGCCGGAAGCATCGTATGAAAAAGTAGTGGGGAGGCTATCTACAACGGGTTGCTGTGCAAGCAGAAAAAACGGAAATAGTACATACAAGGAAGTCAGTAGAACTTTTTTCATACATAATTGTTATTAGATTCAGAAAATTAAAATTTGGTTAGTGTTGTTTTGGGACCACAAAGTTACAAATAAAAAAAGAACTAACCAAATATTTTGACACAAAAATCCAAAAAATTGTTTTTCTCAAGATTTTTTTGTATCTTTGTCAGTTATTTCTAACTCGGAATCAAATTATGTTTGCATACATTGAAGGAAAAATTAGCGAATTGACACCAACGTACGTGGTTGTGGACTGCAACGGAGTGGGTTATTTCATTCATATTTCTTTGCATACATACGCTGCTATCAAAGATAGTGCCCAAGCAAAAATTCTTACACATCACATTGTGCGGGAAGATGTGCAGTTGCTTCACGGTTTCAGCAGTGAACACGAACGCAAGCTTTTTTTACACCTCATCAGCGTTTCAGGTGTTGGTGCAAACACAGCACGCGTGATGCAATCGTCTATGTCGCCGGAAGAATTAACCGATGCTATTCTTTCCGGAAATGCAAATAAAATTCAATCAGTGAAGGGAATAGGTGCAAAAACCGCACAGCGTGTGATTGTCGATTTACGAGACAAGGTTGCCAAAGAAGACTGGAGTACAGCCCTTGCATCATCGGAAATTTCCTCAACGGGAGCCAACAAAGACGAAGCATTGTCAGCATTGGTTATGCTGGGCTTCAATCGTGTTACCGCAGAAAAAGCATTGCAAAGTATCTTGAAAATAAATCCAAACTTAACACCTGAACTATTGATTAAAGAAGCACTACGAATGTTGTAAAAAATCGCAAAAATTATTTAGGTTGTATAGTTTTTGGAAATATCTCTTAGTGGTAAAACTCGCTCTTTTGGCGGGAGTGACTTCGTATGGTCAAGATACTGTGCCAAGTCTTCGTTTTCCTATACCGGAGGAACGCCCTGATGGCTCAACACCAACTTCAAGAGGTATGCAGGGATCAGAACCTCATGGAGTTACAACTACCATTGAATTTGATCCCGGGACGAATCAATACATTCTAGACCGTAGAATCGGGAATTTCCGTTTGGGCGGGCAACCCATGACTTTTGACGAATTTTCACAGTTTGATTTGCAACGATCTATACAAAATTATTGGAGAGCAAAAAACGCAGCTGGAACTGGACGAAACAGAAGTTCGTTGTCTGATTTGGTACCTGCATTCCGATTTGGCTCCGAAGATATTTTCAGCCAAATGTTCGGTGGCGATTTATTCGAAGTGTCGGTCAATGGTTCCGTTGAATTGATTTTGGGTCTTATTCGAACACGACGTGACGACCCCGCAATAAATATTCGGAACCAACGAAGAACCGACCTGAATTTTGATGCGAGAATGGAGATGAACCTAAACGCAAGAATCGGAAACAACTTTGACCTTCGTTTTAATCATAACACGGAAGCAATGTTTGCATTCGACAATCTGTTTAGACTTCAATGGGAAGGAGACGAAGACAATATCATCAAAAGTATCCAAGCCGGAAATGTTAGTTTTCCGCTACCGACAACTTTAATCCACGGTGCTCAAAGTTTGTTTGGACTTTCTGCCGAATTGCAGTTCGGAAATACATTTGTAAGAACCGTATTCTCCGAACAACGAAGCGAAACAAGACATATTCAACTTCAAGGTGGAGCCCAAACCATCCGATTTGAGTTTAAGGCCGACCAATATGAAGAAGATCGCCATTTCTTTATCGGTCATTATTTTCGGAATACCTACAACCGTGCAATGTCCACGCTTCCGGTCATCAATTCGAACATCAATATCCTGAAGATTGAAGTTTGGGTAACAAACATTGGTGCAGCGGTTACAAACAACCGAAACATTGTTGCTTTTACCGATTTAGGCGAAGCAGATCCAAACAATTCGAATCTACGTATTCCCGGAGCATCTCCTCGTCCGTCTGATGGAGCCAACAGGTTGTTTGAACTTGTTGACAGAGAGCAGCTTCGAAATATCAACAATGTTTCAAACTATTTTGCAGCAAATTTTGGCGAGGATTTTGTACTGGGAAGGGATTTTGAAAGAATCGAAAACGCTCGCCGTTTGAATGAAAACGAATTTACATTCAACAGACAATTAGGCTTTATTTCGTTAAATTCACGTTTGTCCTCAGATCAGGTTTTGGCAGTTGCATTCCAATATCAAGTAATTGGAGATCCGACAGAAACCATTTTTCAAGTGGGCGAATTTTCAGATCAAGGGATTAATGCACCGGATGCGTTAATGGTAAAATTGCTGAGAAGCTCGAGATTAGACACACGAGGCAGCCTTTGGAGATTGATGATGAAAAACGTTTACAATTTGAACGCATTTCAAGTTAGCCCTGAAGATTTTCGATTGAACATCCTTTTTGCCGGAGATGAGCAAGGCGTCAAAACCGGATTTTTCAAAGATGGTCCCATGCAAGGTATCCCATTGATTGAGCTTTTTGGTTTGGATCGTATGGATTCTCGACAAAATCCGGGACCGGACGGCGTATTTGACTGGATTGACAATGCTGCAACTGTCGGCGGACTGATTGAGTCTTCGACAGGTCGAATATTTTTGCCGTTTATCGAGCCTTTCGGAAGGTGTATGATTGAAATTTTTGGGGGCGACAGCGTGGCAGCCGCACGATATATGTTTACGGAATTGTACGACCACACACGTGCGGAAGCACAACAGTTTCCAACGCGTAACAAGTTTTATTTCGAAGGCTCATTTCGATCTGCCATAAGCAACGAAATTTCAATTGGTTCAATGAACATCCCTCATGGTTCGGTTCGTGTAATGGCAGGAAATACGCCGCTTATTCAAGGTGTAGATTTTACGGTTGACTACATGCTCGGACGAGTTCGAATCATCAACGAGGGTATTCTCAATTCGGGTGTTCCGATCAATATCACGAGTGAAAATAATTCGATGTTCAACATTATGACACGGCGAATGATCGGACTTCGTGTTGATCATTACTACAATAGAAATCTGAGTTTCGGTGGTACATTTATGAATTTACATCAAAGCCCGATTACACAAAAAGTAACCTTTGGCGAAGCCCCGATCAACAACACGATTTGGGGATTTGATGTAACCTACTCCAACGAATCTCGTTTTTTGACCAGAATGGTGGACAGAATCTTACCGTTTCAACCGAGTACAACTTCTTCAAGATTGAATCTTTACGGCGAGTTTGCACATTTTATTCCCGGACATTCGCGTGCTATCGGACGAACAGGAACGATTTACATCGACGATTTTGAAGCCAGTACATCCTCGATCAACTTGAGAGACCATCTCTCGTGGACTATGGCAAGCACGCCACAAGGACAAAGTGATTTGTTTCCGGAAAGTTTTTCTGCTGTGAATCCTCCCCGTGGCAGCGATCCGAGCAGACCATGGCTTGGACTACAACATCGCTTCAATGCGGCTCATCTTTCATGGTATATCATTGATCGTATTTTTTACGACGATCGTGTTCGACCTCGAAACATCAGCAGAGATGACCTTTCCGACCATGCCACACGAGAGGTTTTAGTTACTGAAATTTTCCCGAACAGAGAGGTTGATCATACACAAGATCGAAGAGTATCGGTACTGAATTTACATTTTGACCCAAGAGCGAGAGGTCCCTATAACTTTGACGTGGGTGGAGTTCTCGGAATTTCTCACGGAATAAATCCCGATGGCAGCCTGAACAATCCTCCAAGCCGATGGGGCGGGATTCAGCGCAGAATCGACAATACGGATTTTGAATCTGCTAACGTAGAATATATTGAATTTTGGTTGATGGATCCGTTTGCGCGAGAAAGGGATGCAAACGGTGGAGTGTTGCCAAACGGCATTCGTGGAGGAGATCTGTTTTTTAATTTGGGAGATATTTCGGAAGATGTGTTACGTGACGGACGAATGTCTTTTGAGCATGGACTTCCAACCGGTCCATATCATTTGCAGGAGGTTTCTGTTGTTGATACCACCGTTTGGGGACGTGTCCCAAATTTGCAATCGTTAGTCAATGCTTTCGATAGCGACCCGGCTTCTCGACAGTTTCAAGATATCGGTTTGGATGGACTTAACAATGAAGATGAACGATCTTTTTTTAGTTGGTTTTTGGACGATATAGCTAATCTTCGTGGAGTTCCACGAAGCTCAACGAGAGAGTACAGCGACCCATCGTCAGACGATTTTCGACACTTTTTAGGTGGCGATTGGGACAACGTTCCCGGTCATTATGACTTGAATATTCCTCCGACTAATAGAGTTAGACATATTTTGGAACGCTACAGATATTTTACTCGTCCGGAGGGTAACTCACCGTCATCAGCACAAACCACCGAAGATTTCAGACAACAACAAACTACACGCCCGAATACGGAAGACATCAACAACGACAACACGCTGAACGAAGCAGAAAACTATTTTCAATATAGAGTGCAGCTGAGGCCTGGATTTATGAACGTTGGGGAAAATTTCATTACCGATATTAACAGAGCTCCCGTCAGACTTGCAAACGGAACAGATACTCATGTGTACTGGTATCAATTCCGAATTCCCATCCGAAATCCGGATAGAGTCGTGGGACAAATCCAGAATTTCCAATCCATCCGATTTATCCGAATGTTTTTGCAAGGTTGGGACGAAGAGGTCGTGTTACGCTTTGGAACTTTAGAGTTAGTGAGAAGCGAATGGCGTAGGTACAATCATCAACTTTTCGAAGACGGTGTTTATACGTCAGCTCCAAATGATCAAACCGAATTTCATATAACCACTGTAAATGTTGAGGAAAACAGCAATCGTTTTCCGATTCCTTACGTTACACCTCCGGGCGTCGAACGTCAGATCAATTACGGCACAATGACCAATATCCTGATGAACGAGCAAGCATTGAGTATGCGAGTTCTGAATTTGGCTGACGGTGATGCACGTGCTATTCACAGACTTATGGATTTGGATTTACGTCAGTTCGGATACCTTCGTATGTTTGCCCATGCACAGCAGGTTTTTGAAAATGACTGTTTGAGAGATGATGATGTGCATTTATTTATTCGTTTGGGCTCAGATTTCAAAGATAACTACTACGAATTTTCGTTGCCTCTAAAACTTACGGATTGGGGTGCTCGTTCGGCAAGGGATATATGGCCTCTTGAAAACGAAGTGACAATTGATCTCGAAAGGATAGTTGAATTGAAAGCAAGACGAAACGAACATTTCCGACAAGCCGGAGCACCGGTTTCTTTCTCAACACCGTTCAGCGAAACGTTTTATGAAAGAATAAATGGCGTTGATATTCCACGAACCTATACCGTAGTGGGATCACCCTCGTTGAGTGCAATAAACACCATTATGATCGGCATTCGAAATCCGAGAAAACGTAGACCAGACGACAACGATGACGGCAGAGCTAAATCCGTAGAAGTATGGATAAACGAATTGAGAGTTACCGACTTTAATCATAAAAGCGGTTGGGCAGCAACGGGCAGAGCACAGGCTTTCCTCGGAGATTTAGGAAGTGTGAGTATTTCCGGTTCTCACACCACTGCGAATTTCGGACAATTAGAAACCCGTATCACAGAGTTGCAACAAGATCACGTAACTTCTTTTGATTTTTCTACAAGTCTTGAACTGGGACGATTTCTTCCGCCCAACGTCGGTTTGAGAATCCCTGTTCACTTCGATTTTTCACGCAGTTTGAGCAATCCTGAATTTAATCCGTTAGACCCGGATATCAGAACAAGTCGTGATTTAGAGACCTGGCCAACAGCAGAGCAAAGACGTCGAGTTAGAGAAGAAATTCAAGATATAGTCATTCGTCAAAATATCAATTTCATAAACGTTCGAAGAGAGCGTACAAACATGGAGCGAACACCTCAATTTTACGACATCTCTAATTTCACGTTTTCTTATTCCTATTCGGCAATGCGAGCACGAAATATAGACATCGAATATCACAACAGAGAAGTTCACAGGGGTGGATTTACCTACGCTTATACCATTCCGGCGAGAACAATAACGCCATTTGCAAATACGGGAATGGCACAAAATAGATGGTTTGCACTTCTTACGGATTTCAACTTCAACCCTCTTCCGAGATCAGTTGCTTTCAACACGGAAGTTATGCGTGAGTTCAGCGAAATGAGGCTTCGAGATAAAACTCCGGAACACATCCAAATTTTGATTCGACCAACATATTTTAAGCGATTTGATTGGATGAGAAACTATGATTTGAGGTGGGATTTGACAAGAAGTTTGCAGTTCGATTACAGTGCAACAGCAATTGCAATTATCGACGAACCCCTCGGAGGAAGAATTGACACACGAGAACGAAGAGATTCCGTATGGCAAAGTGTTTTCTCACTTGGAACAATGCGAAATTTCAATCAAACAGCAAATTTAGTTTGGACAATTCCGATAGACAGGATTCCGATTCTGGATTGGATTTCGGCAACGGCAAGCTACAACAGTACATTCCGCTTTGAAGGGGCTATGAATGCCATGGCACATTTGGGACATACCGTTGAAAATGCCAACACACAAACCATTCGCACAAACTTGGATTTTGTCAGACTTTACAACAGAAGTTCGTTTTTGAGAGGAATCAACACGCCTCGCAGAACTACACCACAACGTCCACAACCGGCTCGTCCCGGACAGCAGCCACAGCAACCGCAACAAGAAGAAACTTCAACATGGGAAACTTTGTACACAGGATTTTTGAGAATCTTGATGGGCTTTCGAAGTGCAAGTTTTGAATATCGTGTAACGAACGGAATTATGTTGCCCGGATTTATGGGGTCTCCCACACTCTTGGGAACAGATTTTGCCACCGGATTGCCCGGATTGCCTTTTGCTTTCGGAAGTACAAGAGGAGATATCCGACAACGAGCCGCAGACATGGACTTGATGAGTAAAGATTCGTTACAAAACCGACCATTTATGGAAAAATATACACGGTCGATTACCGTAAATGCCTTGTTTGAACCGTTTACTGATTTTCGTGTGCAATTCAATGCCGGCATGACCGAGGCCCGAAACCATAGCGAATTCTTTAGATACGACCCCACAGAAGGTAGATTTAGAAATTTTGCACCACAAACGGGTGGAAACTTCCAAATTACAACAATCGCTATAAGAACAGCATTTACATCGGATAGATCAAATCGAATAAGCCCGACTTTCGAAACATTTTTGGATTATCGCCAAATTATAGCCGGTCGTTTGGCAGAAGGCAGTCCGCACTCAGATCCAAACAACAATCTCGTTTTTGATTCTGCTTCGGGGCAATGGTTCCCGGATGGCTACGGAGCTACTTCGCAACAAGTCTTGCTTCCGGCATTTATTGCCGCTTACCTCGGACGAAATCCAAGCAACATTTCATTGTCGCCATTTTCGATGATACCTCTACCAAACTGGACCATAACCTATAATGGTTTGACACGAATCCCGTTTTTCAGACAGCACTTCAACCGCATCAGCATCCAACATGGCTATAGTGCGAGGTTTACGATTGGGTCATACACACAAAATATCTTTTTTGGTAGATATGATGAATTCTATATGCCGGTCAGGGATTTCAGCGACAACTTTATCGGTAAAAATTTGTTTGAAAACGTTGTGATATCCGAACAATTCAATCCATTACTAAGGATTAACGTAGAAACGAGAAACAATTTCCAAGTCAATGCAGAAAAGAGAACAGCACGAAATTTGGGCTTGAGCTTTACAAATAACCAACTTACGGAAACTCGTAATGAGGACTGGATTTTCAGTGTCGGATACGTTTTTAGAGATATTGGATTTAATGTGATAAGCGGGCAAAGCAGACGCAATATAAGAAGTGATCTCAATGTAAGAGCAGGTGTTTCAATCCGTTCGAATATAACCATGCTCAGACGAATTGATCAGCCTGTAAATTTAATTTCTGCAGGAAGCAGAATTACCACCTTAAACTTTTCGGCAGATTATCAAGTATCGCAGCACCTTACCATCCGTTTATTCTACGATCAGCAAATGAACCGTCCACATTTGCCGACTATGTTCTTCAACTCAACCACCAGTGGGGGAATTAGTTTTAGGTTTACAATCAGTCAATAATCACCCTAAAGAAGAGAGTGGGTAAATTAACTTCATTGAACACTTGCGTGGTTCCGATTTTTTTTGTAACTTTGCAAAAAAATCAAAAAACCATGAATATTCCAGCAGAACTAAAGTACACGACTGATCACGAATGGATCAAAGTCGAAAACGAAATTGCAACAATCGGCATTACCGACTATGCACAAAAAGAACTTGGCGACATCGTTTTTGTTGATGTAACTTGCGAAGGCGACACGCTTTCTGCAGGCGACATCTTCGGAACAATTGAAGCCGTGAAAACCGTTAGCGACATGGTGCTGCCGATAAGTGGCGAAGTAATAGAATTCAATTCGGATTTAGAAGCCGATGCGGCGATAATCAACAGCGATCCGTACGGAAAAGGCTGGATCATCAAAGTAAAAATGAGCGATCCTTCAGAACTTTCTGCATCGATGGATGCCGAAGCATACAAAACACATATTGGTGCATAACCCGTAGGGGCGGGGTCTACCCGCCCTTGCTGATATTCATCATAACATTATCAGGGCGGGTAGACCCCGCCCCTACAATTTGTAATTGTGCATTATTTTTCGTATCTTTGTATTTCGAACACAAAAATACAAAAAATATGAGAACAAAAGTAATGACACAAGCAGAACAGCAGGCATTGACCCCTGATGCTGTAATTGAAATCCTGAAAAAAGGTAATGGCGAGTTCGTCAGAGGCGAGCTCACTTTGAGAAACAACCCAGAAATCATTCGCGATAGTGCTAACGGGCAATTTCCAATGGCAGTTATTTTGTCGTGTTTGGATTCTCGTGTTCCTGTGGAAGATGTTTTCCATGCTCACTTGGGTGATCTTTTTGTGGGTCGCGTTGCAGGTAACTTTGTAAACGAAGACTTTTTGGGAAGTATGGAATTTGCTTGTGCAGCAGCAGGCGCAAAACTAATTATGGTACTCGGGCACAACCATTGTGGTGCTGTAGTACATGCAATCAACGGAACAGAGCTTGGAAACATTACCGGAATGTTGTGCAAAATTCAACCGGCATCGGCAGAAACCAAAGCAACTTACGAGGGCGAACAGTCAACAGATAGCGTTGCATTCGTTGATGCGGTTGCCATCAAAAATGTAATTTTGAATGTTGAAAAAATTCGTAAAGAATCTCCGATTTTAGCAGAAATGGAGAAAGAAGGAAAAATCAAAATTATCGGTGGTTATTATCATTTGGAAACCGGAGAAGTTGACTTTTTTGAGGATATTTAGACTTTTCAGGCATAAAGATGCTAGTATTGACTGCTGCCAATATTATTCTCACTACACAAACTCCAAATAGTTGCTCTGATTGATAACTCGAAACTTCGCTTTCGGATAATGTTCTGCAAAAGTTGACGGCACTTTAGTGTTTTTGTCGCCCCATTTGATTTCGAACGCAGAAATTTTGTCGCCTGCCGTTTCGATTAAGTCTATTTCCTGTTTGGTATAAGTGCGCCAGAAATAAATATCTTTGTCCGAATTCTCGTTTAGATTTTTTTTGAGACGTTCGCTGATTAAATAATTTTCCCAAAGGTGTCCAACATCCTGTCTTAATGGCAAAGAGTTGAAGGCACCAATAAGTGCATTGCGAATTCCGACATCGTAAAAATACCACTTTCCGGCTTTTGTGATTTCTTTTCGTGGATTGCGGCTAAACGCACCAAGTCTGAAAATAACGAATGTTTTTGAAAGTAAGTCCAAGTATTTTTCTACGGTGTTTTTACTCATACCAAGTTGTTTTCCGAGTTCGTCATAAGACACTTCACTTCCAATTTGCAGAGCAATCAGCTGTAGTAATTCGCTCATTTTTGAAGCGTTTTTCAATCCATCAACCATCAAAATATCTTTCAACAAATAAGAATTGACAATATTTTTCAGATATTCTTTTCGTTCTTCATTACTGTTCATCAAAACCACATCAGGATATGAACCGTAAATCAAGCGTGCTTCCAAGTTTTGTTTAGTTTGCAGTAGGTTTTCCGTCTGTGAGATTTCTGTTTGAGAAAACGGAGTCAGATGAAACGGAACACTACGCCCAACCAACGGTTCACCCGATTTATTGAACAAGTCAAACGAAGACGATCCACTAACCATAATTCGGACACCTTTGATTTCGTCAACCATCAACTTCAATTTTGCTCCAATTTCAGGAATATGTTGAGCTTCGTCAATAATCAGAAGTTCCACGCCTTCCAACAAATTCCGATAATTGCTGATGCTACGATTTTCCAATAAAGCTAACGTATCGTAGTCTTCGCCATTCATAATTAACTTTTTGCCGTCGAACTGTTCGGCAATTTGACTCATCAGTACGGTTTTTCCCACCCGCCTTGCTCCAAAAATCATAACGACTTTATTGGGTTTTAGGCTTTTTATAATTCTTGCTTGCTGATTTCTTATAATCGTATTCATGGCATTTTGATATTAAAATCAGCTGCAAAGATACAAAAAAGTTTTTGAATTGACAAGATTTATATGAATTTAGTCAATTGATTGACAAAATTTATATGAATTTAGTCAATTGACTGACGAAATTCACGCCAGTTTAGTTAATAAAGCCACTCTCCCCTACCCGCTATTCCGCAAAAGCGAAGCAATCCCATTTATCGAAATGTGAATCCCATCGCGGATTCTTTCGTTTGCTTCTTCAGGATTGCAAGCTTTGGTTTGCTCTCGATAGCGGCGCATCATCTCAACTTGAGCGTAGTTGAGCATATTGATATACGGGTTGCGATCTTCTACTACACGTCTGAGAACAGGATTGTGTTCAAGTAAGCTTGTTTCTTCTCTAATTTTCAGCACGTAATTGTAAACACGTTCGTACTCCGCTTTGATCATGGAAAAAACCTTATTGCGAAGTGCCTCGTCCTCTACCAAATTGGCATAGCGTTCTGCAATATCCATATTTACTTTAGTCAAAATCATATCGACATTTGAAAGCAAGGTTGAAAATACCGTCCATTCTTTGTGCATTTTTTGGAGAAGTGCCATGCCTTCCTCTTGACCGTGTTTTTCAAGAAATTTATCTATCGCAGTTCCCAGACCGTACCAACTCGTGAGCATTACACGGCACTGTGACCATGAAAATGTCCACGGAATGGCACGTAAGGTTTCGATGCTGCGACTTTTTGTTCTTGATGCCGGGCGTGAACCGATGTTGAGTGCAGCGATTTCGGAAATAACCGTTGATTGCCAAAAATAATCTTCAAAACCCGGTGTTTCGTAAACCAATCCGCGATATGCTCTGAATGATAACTCCGAAAGTTCGTCAAGCACATTCAAATAATTTTCGTTCGGTGGTTCGGAAAGTGTTGGAACTGCTGTTGCAGCCAAAGTTGCCGCAACGATAACTTCCAAATTACGTCTGCCCACTTCCGGATTTCCGTATTTTGCCGAAATTACTTCGCCTTGCTCCGTCAAGCGAATCATGCCTTCCACGGCACCGCTTGGTTGCGCAACAATCGCTTCATAACTCGGTCCCCCACCACGTCCGACCGAACCGCCACGACCATGGAAGAAACAGATTTTAACACCATACTTTGCAAATATTTCAACAAGTGTAGCCTCCGCACGATAGAGTTCCCAACGCGAAGTGAGGTAGCCACCGTCCTTACAACTGTCTGAATATCCAATCATAACCTCTTGAACATTGTTGCGAGATTCGAGCAGTTTGCGATAAACCGGCAACGAAAGAAGTTTATCCATAATTTTTGACGAATCACGCAAATCCTGGATGGTTTCAAACAAAGGAACAAGGTTAAGGTCAAGTGCATTTTCGGCAAGACGTAAAATCCCGGCTTCTTTGAGTAGAACTGCAAGTTCTAAAATATCCGACAGTTCGTTTGTCATAGATATTATAGAGGTGCGAATACAGTTTTTTCCAAACTTCAGGTGAGCGGCACGAGTGGCGGAGAAAATTCCGAGTTCTTTGGTCGTTTCCTCGCTGTATGTGGCGTGTGGAGAAACCAGTGGACGCGATGTTTCAAGTTCTTTAAGCAAAACTTCTACACGAGCCTCCTCGCTCAATTCGGCATAGTTTGTACCAGGAGCAGAAAACTCTAAAAGTTCTGCTATAACCGCACCATGAATTGCCGAATTTTGGCGAATATCAAGCGGTGCCAAAGTCCAGCCAAATACACGAACCGCACGAATTAAGCCATCTAATTTCCCCTCTGTTAAAAGTTTAGAACCGTGTTGACTCAAAGATTTTTTTATGATTGTAAGATCGGTAATAAAATCTTCAGGCGTTTTGTATGGAGATGAGTCATATTTTTTGCCCTCTTCGTTGCCGATAAGTGTGGTTTTGGTTGCTCTCAAACGTTCTCTTATCGTTGCAAGAGCTAAACGGTAAGGTTCATCTGCACGATGTACGTCGGTTTCAGGGGACAATTCGCCAAGTTTTTGCAATTCGGGCGTAATGCCACTTATTCTATTGGATGTGAGCGGTAAACCCTCAAACAGCTGTTTTATTTCGGAAAGGTAAAAACTCATTGCCAAATCCACCTGATAAGCAAGAGCTTCGTTCATTACATCTGCGTTTACAAACGGGTTTCCGTCCCTGTCGCCGCCAATCCAGCTTCCAATATGCAAAAATGGAGGCAAATCCTTTGCATCAATCGCCTTTTCTACCGATTTATACAACTTCGGAACAGCAGTCAAGAATGTAGAGCTAAAAAACGCCATTACATTTTTGACTTCGTGCAAAACAGTAAGTTTCGATCGACGAAGCACGCGTGTCTCCCAAAGCGTATGGATTTTTGCACGAAGTTCGGTTTCGATTTCATCGCGTTCCTCTGCGGTAATATCCACAGAATTGTCGCGTTTTTCAAGCAAAGCCGAAATCGCATTAAGAATTTTCAATATGGATTGACGCTGAACTTGTGTCGGGTGTGCAGTTAAAACCGGAGCGATATAGGCTTCGTTGAAGAAGTTTTTCAACTCTTCGTCGCCAAAGCCGTTTTCTTTCACAAATTCGATACTTGCTTCCAAACTACCCTCACGTGCAGGTGCCCCCACTGCATTTTGGTGTGCACGCCAACGGCGCATGTGGTGGTGATCTTCGGCGATATTAATTAAAGCTGAATAGTAGCCGATAGCACTGGTAACTTTAGTTACCTCGACATCGGACAAGTTTCGCAAAAGTTCTTCTATTTTCGTTCGAGCCGATTCGTCGTTGTTGCGATAGAACTGAAAGCCATATTTGTGCAGGGTTTCAAGTGTTTCAAAAACCTGCGGCCCATCTACACTACGAATAGTGTCTACCAATATTCGCACAAGCAAGTCAGTGTCATCAAGCAAAGCCTTGTTCGATTTTTCCATATCGATGGCTGCATTTTCATCATTTCTGAGTAGGTATAACATATTTTTTGCGTTTTTTGACTACAAAGATACGAATTTTAATTGAAAATTGAGAATGGAGAATGGAGAATTATTTTTGATTTCCGAGTTTTTTTTGTATCTTTGTAAAAAGTTTCGTTATGAACACGCAAACATTAGACAAAGAAACGAGCGACAAGATTGCATTTTTGAGTTTTATTGTTCCAGAATTTGCAAAATCGTACAAAATGCCGATGCCCGACACGTATGGATATTTGAAGAAGTACGGTGCTTGGGACTATCTCAATGAAAATTGGTGGGCATTGCATACCGACAATCCTTTTTGGACAGTGAGATATTTGTATGATGTGTGTCGTCAGAATGGAGGGCTACGATAATGCAAGTTTATCACGGTGGGTATACAGAAATATTCGACATTGACTTGTCAAAATGCCAACCTAACAAGGATTTTGGCAAAGGTTTCTATATAACCAAATTCCGCAAACATGCCGAAACGTGGGCAATAAACATGGCAGGTCGGTACAATAAAGAGCCATTTGTAACCGAATTTACGTTTTACGAACGTGCTTTTGAAGAAGACAGATATAAAACTTTGCGATTTGAAGATTACTGCGATGAATGGTTGGATTTTGTTGTGTTAAATCGTGATCCTGCTTTTACAGCCAATCGGCATGATTATGACATTGTAGAAGGTCCAATTGCGGACGACAAGGTTCAAAATCGAATCAATGAATATTTAGATGGTATCATAACCAAGCAAGATTTCTTAAAGGAACTCAAATATCACGAAAAAACACATCAAATCTGTTTTTGTACCGTAAATTCGCTGCAACTGTTGAAAAAAACAGACACCAAATACTCTTCGTATGTAGTAAGAATTTCAGAATCGATTATTGAGCATTTGATGATTGATTTGAGCATTGATGAAAAACAAGCGACCGATATTTTTTACACTTCAAAAACTTTTGCAGACCTCTCGGACAAATCAACCGGGCTTTATGAAAAGTCGTGGCGAGAAATATATGAGCTGTTGAAAAATGAACTCAAATAATTTGCAGAACCATGAAGCTGCAGACCTTACCCCTCATCAAGAATGATCCATCGTTGAAACTTTACGAACGTGTGATTCAAAATCGCTTGCAACGCACGCTTTTGAAAGCATTTGAATTTACGCACGGCAAGAAAAAATTGAGTGATTGCTTCAACGGGTATTTGTACTACGGCTTACACGAAATCCAAACAGGCTGGGTGTTTCGTGAATGGGCACCCAATGCAACAAACATTTGGTTGGTGGGCGATTTTTGCGATTGGCAACGAAACGATGAGTTTCGTTTAAGTCGTACCGAAAATGGAAATTGGGAAGTCGAGTTTCCGAAAAACGCCATAAAACACGGGGATTTATACAAGTTGTATATTGAATGGGGCGGCGGAGCAGGCGAACGTTTGCCGACTCACGTTCAACGTGTAGTTCAAGATGAACATAGCAAAATTTTTTCCGCACAAGTTTGGAATCCAAAACCCTATAAATGGAAACACAGACCGCTCAAAAAGATCGAAAATCCTTTGGTTTACGAAGTTCACATCGGTATGAGCGGAGAGGAAGCAAAAATTTCAACCTACAACGAATTTCGTGAAAACGTCTTACCACGCATCGCAGATTTGGGCTACAACATGATACAAATGATGGCTGTTCAAGAGCATCCGTACTACGGTTCATTTGGCTATCAAGTGTCGAATTTTTTTGCAGTGAGTTCGAGGTTCGGAACTCCGGAAGAGTTGAAAGCCTTGATTGATGCTGCACACGAGTTAGGTATTGCCGTAATTCTGGATGTTGTACATTCCCACGCCGTGAAAAACGAACTGGAAGGTTTAGCGAAATTCGACGGAACTTCTACGCAGTTTTTCTATGACGGCGAACGTGGTGATCATCCGGTTTGGGATTCGAAATGCTTCGACTACGGAAAAAACGAAGTGATCGCATTTTTACTTTCAAACTTGAAGTATTGGTTGGACGAGTTTCGTTTCGACGGATTTCGTTTCGACGGTGTAACGTCCATGATATACTGGAATCACGGCATGGAAACAGCGTTTACAAATTATTCGATGTATTTTGACGGTACACAAGACGAGGATGCTCTTACTTATTTGGCTCTCGCCAACCAAGTGATTCACGAAGTCAATCCCGAAGCAACAACCATTGCCGAGGATGTAAGCGGATATCCCGGATTAGCAGCACCTTTCGGCGATGGAGGTATTGGTTTTGATTTCAGAATGAGTATGGGTGTGGCTGATTATTGGATTAAAATCATCAAAGAAAAGTCCGACGAACACTGGCATGTAGGTGATTTGTATTATGAATTGACCAACAAACGTGCTGACGAAAAAACGATAAGTTACGCTGAAAGTCACGACCAAGCGATGGTTGGCGATAAAACTATTATTTTCCGATTGCTCGACAAAGAAATGTACACGTCGATGAGCGTTTTTACGCCGAGTTTATTGGTGGACAGAGGAATTGCTTTGCACAAAATGATTCGTTTGATTTCGTTGGCAACTGCCGGAAATGGATATCTGAACTTTATGGGCAACGAATTCGGACATCCCGAATGGATTGATTTTCCAAGAGAAGGGAATAATTGGAGTTGTCACTACGCCCGCCGTCAGTGGAGTTTGAACGATGATAAATTACTGAAATATCATTTTTTGAGCGCTTTTGACAAAGCAATGATACATCTTGCCAAACAGCACAATATCTTCGCATCTCAGCCGTTTGCCATTGTGCAAAACACTTCTGAACAAGTGCTGATTTTTAAGCGTGGCGAGTTATTGTTTGTGCTCAATTTTAATCCCGAAAAATCATTTACGGATTATGGTTTTCAAATTGACGAAGGTTCTTACGACATCGTGCTTTGCAGTGATAACGCGCAGTTCGGCGGACAAGATCGGGTTGATACGAGCTTGGAATATTTTACCGGTCGCGAAAGTGGCAAAGCCATACTGAAGTTGTATGTTCCTAATCGAACTGCGATAGTTTTGAGGAACAGGAGCGTACCGACTCCTTAGCCATCATCTCACGAATGCGTTCAATTCCGTAACGATAACGCCCCATAATCGTGTTGATAGATTCGCCTAACAATTCAGATATTTCCCGAAAAGTCATGTCTTTGAGACACTTTAGTTTGATGACAGTAGCTTGTTTTGGCGATAATTGATCAACGTAGCGCAATAAATTAGATGTCTGTGGAAATTCATCTTCAGCTGCCATCAAATGTTCATCGGTAAACTCATCTAAAGCATCCGAAGAAAAATAGTCTAAGGCAACGCTTCTTTTCTTCTGTCGAAAGAAATTCTTTACCTCGCTTCTGATAATCGTGCTTGTCCAGTGAGAAAATTTATCTTGATGAACGTAGTTTCTTAGGCTGATTTGTGTTGCGATTTTAGAGCAGACATGCTGTCGTAAGTCCAACAAATCTTGGTAATTTTCGACTTGTTTACTGATGTGATCCATAATAAACGGTTCGTACATCGAAATCAGCACATTCAAGTGTGCTTCACTGCCGTTGAGGGCTTCTTGGATAAGTTCATCCTCCGATAGTACTTTTAGTCTCATAGATTCAGTATTTTAATTTCGTGAATTGACTGCTTTTAATTTATCTATTTGTTTCCAAAAATTTGGGAAGGATTTATTCACAACTTCGGAAGAAATAATCTCTACAGAGTCATACAATCCGGAAAAAATCGCAAAAGCCATTGCCATCCGGTGATCGCCGTAGGTTTTTATAGGCTTCGAAAAATCCAATTTATCATGCTTGTAAAGAATTAGTGTGCTTTGCTCAATGATATTTTTTGCACCGATTTGATTGAGTTCTTGCGAAAGTGCCAGTAAACGATCGGTTTCTTTATCTCGAAGCGATGACAAGCCCGTCAATCGTGCCGGAATGTTCAATGCCGCGCATACTACGGCTACCGTTTGCGCCAAGTCCGGATAATCAATAAAGTCTAATTCCAATTCAGATAGCAACGGTTTTGAGACTTTTTTTAGCGTGATTTTAGTTGGAGCAAATGTAGTTTCAACACCAAGTTTCTCAAACCATTTCGCCACTATCGAATCGCCCTGCAAACTCTGTAAGTGCAAATTTTCTATCTCAATTATTCCGTTTTCTGAAAGAGCGACAAAGGCGTAAAAATAAGACGCAGCAGTCCAGTCCGATTCGATAAAAATTTCAGATGGGCATTTTGGAATACCTTTCAATGCTATACTTTTTTCAGAGCGATTGACTTCAACACCGCATTGTTCAAGGATTTTTGCAGTCATCTCCAAGTACGGTTTTGAAATAACTTCGCCTTCGAAGTCAATTGTCAATCCGTTTGAAAATTTGGAAATCATCAGCATCAACGCAGACGCAAATTGGCTGCTTTTTTGCATATTCAACTTCACGTAAGATTGTGAAAACTTAGACTTTCCGGTTATCAGAATGGGCAACTGTTTCAGTTGATTTTTGTAAGAAATCTCTGCACCCATTTTTTTTAATGCATCAACCAAATCGGAAATAGGTCGAACAGATAAACGCTCATCGCCTTTAAGTATCCATTTTCCAGGCGTTACAGAGAGGCATGCTGTTAAAAAACGAAGCACGGAGCCTGCATTTTCACAGTTTATTTCAACAGGTTCTGTAGACTTTTTTGATTGCAAAATTTTATCCAACAATTCTTGCATCAGCACAGTATCTGCTGCATTCGACAAATTATGCAGCCTAATGTTTGAATCCATGCAAGTGCTCAAAACCAACCAGCGATTCGATAAGCTTTTAGAAGCCGGCAAATCAATCTTTGCACAAAAATCGGGAGATAGTTTGGATAAAATCATAAGTCATTACAAGATTGAATACGCTTGAAGTGCTTCAAAACACAGCTCTTTCGAGCAAATTAAATCATATCGCGGACCTCCGATTTTTTCCAAAAGTATCGGTTTGATCTCATTAGTGCTGTTTTTCTTATCGTGCAATAAAATAGCAAACAATCTCTCAAAATCTTCCGATTGAATTGGAAATTTCGGATATTTAGACAAAATAAATTCAGTAATCCCGTGTCGTTTCGCAGTATCAAAATTCAGCATTTTTTCGGAAAGCCAAAGTTCGCACAGCATGCCCATGGCTACAGCATATCCGTGATTAAGTTGCGTGTCATTTTCCAAAGCAAGCGTTTCAAAAGCATGCCCAAATGTATGTCCGAAATTTAGAATTTTCCGAATCCTTTTTTCGGTTGGGTCTTCTTCTACAATTTGCATTTTCTTTTGAATTGCCTCAATAACTAAAGGCTCTAAGGACTCCACCTTGTCCAACTCGGCATGTTTTATCGCAGTCCAAAAATCGTCGGACGTAATCAGCGCCATCTTTACCATCTCTGCAAAGCCTGATAAAACCTGGTCTTCCGGAAGAGTTTTCAAAAAAATAACATCTACGACAACCATCTTTGCAGGTGCAAACACGCCGATTTGATTTCTCAAATTATTAAAGTCTATGCCTGTTTTTCCACCGTGTGCGGCATCAACCATCGCAAGCAAACTTGTCGGAATATTGATAAAATCTATGCCGCGTTTGTAGCAAGCCGCTGCAAATCCGCCAATATCGCAAATCATACCGCCACCCAAATTAATCAACAACGAGTTTCTGTCTGCATTGTTCACACTTAACTGTTCGATAACCTTGGCAAATGTTTCTAAATTTTTATGTTTTCCCCCCTCTGGTATCTCAATAATTTTTGCATTGCGAAGTGATGAGGGCACTGCGAACAAACTTTCCAAAGCAGTCACATGTGGCATACAATTTTTTTGCGTGTTTTCTTCCACTAAAATAAAGCATAGCGAATTGCTGTAATTGCTCTCAATCATAGCGATCATATCTTCGAGCGTAGCAAACGAAGTGTTGAATGGTAGTGGTGTAACCATAGAGAATCAATGCATTTGCGTCGCCGAAAGTCGTCGAGTCTTCGAACCGGAAACCGTAATTTGTATTTTCAAAAAGTCCTGTGGAAGCAAAGGCTCTACGAGTTCTGTCCATTCCAAAAAGCAATAATTCCCGCTATAAAAGTATTCCTCACATCCTAAATCAGAGGCTTCCTTGAGGCTTTTCAAACGGTAGAAATCAAAATGAAAAATGGGTTGATGCTGCTTGGTCTGATATTCGTTGATAATCGCAAATGTTGGGCTATTTACAACGTCGATAACGCCAAGTTCATCGCAAAGGGCTTTAATAAATGTTGTCTTGCCTGCACCCATTTCAGCATAAAATCCAAACAAGCGAGTTTTTGGAAATACGGCTAATACTTCCTTTGCAACTTCCGGAAGTTGTTCCAAAGTTGTGATGTCTCTTTCGAAGATTTGCATTCTATTTGTTTTGCAAAATAATGAATGGCACTAACATCTCTTCCATAGAGATTCCGCCGTGTTGCATCGTATTTTTGTAGTAATTTGCATAGTGAACAAAATTGTTCGGATATACAAAGAAGTCGCCATTCCTGCAAAAGATATAACTTGACGAAACGTTGAGTTTCGGCAAATAGCCGTCTTCCGGTTTTTTAATCAAAAATACCTGATCGGGATCATAATCCAATTTTCTACCTGTTTTGTAGCGCAAATTCAAACTGGTATCACGCTCTGCTCTCACACGAACAGGGTCTTTCACACGTATAGAGCCGTGGTCTGTTGTAATAACTAAGTTCACATCCCTTTCAGACAATTGCTTGATAAATTCAAACAACATCGAGTGTTCGAACCACGATAAAATCAAGCCTCGATAAGCAGACTCGCCACCTGCCATTTCACGCACCAAATCCACATCTGTGCTGGCGTGCGAAAGCATATCTACAAAATTGTAAATCAAAACATTTAGCTTAGAGTCCATCATTTGTGGAATACTTTCCACCATCTTTTTTCCGTAAGATTGGTTAAAAATCTTATTGAATGTGAACTTCTGCTTTTTTCCATGACGTTGAATAAACTTATCGAATAAATCTGCTTCATATTGATTTTTGTGATCGTCTTCGTCTTCATTGATCCATAAACTCGGATATATTTTTTCAATCTCGCTCGGTAAAAGTCCCGCAAACAGTGAATTTCTCGCAAACTGCGTCACAGAAGGTAAAATACTCATGTACACACGGTCAGAAATCACTCGAAAATATTCTTCAATCATGGGTTGGAGTGCTATCCAATGGTCATAACGCAGGTTGTCAATCACAATTAAGAAAGTAGGCTTTTCATCCGACAATAACGGTAAAAAACTTTGTTTCAAAACGGTATGAGACATCGTTAAACCTTCTTCGGTACTACCTGCCAGAAAATCCAAATAGTTATTCTCAACATACCTCGCAAACAAAGCATTGGCTTCGTCTTTCTGACTTTGCAAAATTTCAAAAATACCGGTATCTTCTGCTTTCGAAAGTTCGACCTCCCAATGAGTCAGTTTTTTATATAACTCTTCCCATTCTAAGAAAGGTAGTTTAGCAGACAAATTCATGCTGATTTGGCGAAATTCTTGTTGATAGGATTGTGTCACCTTTTCGTTAACCAAGCGTTTACTTTCCAAGTTTCGTTTAAGGCAAAGTAGAATTTGATTCGGATTAACCGGTTTAATCAAATAGTCGGCAATCTTCGAACCGATAGCCTCTTCCATGATGTTTTCTTCTTCGCTTTTTGTAATCATCACAACAGGTAGCATCGGAGTTATTTTCTTAATCTCCGTCAATGTTTCAAGTCCGGAAAGCCCTGACATTTGTTCGTCCAAAAAAACAATATCCAGTTTTTCGGAACGAACGATATCCAAAGACTCCGCGCCGTTGTTTGATATTAGGACCTCATAGCCCTTCGTCTCTAAAAACAAGACATACGGCTTTAATAAGTCCACTTCATCGTCTACCCAAAGAATTCTGATTTTATCCATTTTTGTAGTTTTTATCGGAAATGTGTATTTTCCTAATGAGACTACAAAGATATGAAAAAAAATCCAAAGCAAAAACTTAAAAAGTGTTAAAAAGTGTTAAAAAAATTTAACATTTGGCGAAATTGTCTGAAAAACAGGCACTTTCTGCATTCACACAGTTGCTTTATTGTAGGGGCGATTGGTTCATTTTTGAAAAAGCAAACCATTTTTTGCCTAAATCTTTCAATGATGCTCCGATATGGAATATCTCCGTATCGTCAATAATTAGAAATCTATCGTGAGATTTTGTAAATTTTTCAATGTTTATCGGTGGGTATTGGGCGTTGTGTTTGGATAAATCTTGTTTCAAGGTTTCATTAAAATTTGCCGTCAGAATTTTTGCAGCCACATTTTTTTTACGTTTGGAAAGTAGCAATAGAACAGATTCATCAACGTAATTATCTATCAAAATGATTGACTTTTTCGCAGACTTTATCAAGTCGGAAACGAATGCATAAGCATCGAAAATTTGTCCGTCAAAGAAAACTCCTTGCTGTGGCGGTAATGCTTGCATAACAAGCGTTTCAATCTGCTTGTCGTGCTCTAACACCCTGCGTTCCAAATGTTCGAAACGTTGATTAACAACATATCCGTTGAGTAAATATGTTCTCAAAATCGAATTTGCCCAAATTCTGAAGGCAATACCATTTGGCGAATTTACACGATATCCAACCGATAATATCACATCAAGATTGTAGTACTCTATATCTCGCATAACATTACGATTGCCTTCAATTTGAACTGTCGCAAAATTTGCGACAGTTGGAAACCCCATTAATTCTTGGGCTAAAGCGTTGTTGATGTGCTTTCCGATCGTTTTTACATCTCTGTCGAAAAGCGTTGCTATTTGTTGGCGATTTAGCCACACTGTGTCATTTTCAACTCTAACATTGATTGCTTGTGGCAAGTTGTTGGTTTGATAAAGAATTACATCTGTTTGATTTTCCATTTTCGCAATTTTTCTGCAAAGTTACACCAAAAAATCCGAAAGAAAAACCTAAAAAGCATTAACAATCCTTAATTTTTTTTAAGGATTTGGTGGTTGGGAATCGGGCGTCTCGACACTTCGGCATGCTCAATGCATCACTCCGCTCAACAACCGATTCCGGTGGCTGAGCGGAGCCGAAGCCACATCGGTACGGACGTGGATGTCCGCACCACCTTATATTTGCAAATTGAAAAAAATGTTTAACTTTGTAATCAATTATTAACCCCAAGTCATGAAGAAAGAGACCAAGACAGTAACCTATGTCCGCACCCGAGAAAGACTCATCCCGCTG
>WQWI01000022.1 GCA_009785425.1 Bacteroidales bacterium
AATGCTTGTACTCAACGCTGTTAGAGCTAAACTTATCGCAAGAATGTTCGCCGTAATTAAAAATAATCAACCATATCAAAAAAATTATTCATTTTCGCTTGCATAATTCATAAGAATAGCGGGGGACATCAGCACCGCAATACCTGCGGTGGTGTATAATTGAGAATTTCGCCAACGGCAAATCTTGCTGGCGCGGACGTCCACGTCCGTGCCTTGTATAATGTCTTGGCTGTGTAGGTACCAACATAGACGTCGGCACCAGCGGACAACGGAAAAACAAGCCCGCAGGCGAACGAAAATCGTGCCCAATGATTTTTTATGAAATTTTTGAAAAAACGCCGTAGAAACGCGATTAATCGCACCTACGCCCCAAATTACACGGGTGTGGGGGGGGTGGCAAACGCTACACTGTCAGCACTTTGAGTACTGTTTAAGCGTAGTGATATGTCCGTGTAAGGTAGCATTTTTGAATAAAAGATTGGCAAAGATACGAATTTTTTTTGAATTTTTGGAAAAAAAAATATCAGCCCCTCGCAAAAGGGACAACATCTAACCCGCAAAAATCTTTGTTCAAATATTTGAAATATCCGCCAATAGCAATCATTGCCGCATTGTCGGTGGTGTATTCACGCGGTGGAATAAACGTAGTCCATCCCATTTTTTTTCCTGTTTCCGATATAGCATTCCGCATGGCAGAGTTTGCAGAAACACCACCTGCAATTGTTATGGTTTTTATGCTTAAGTCTTTTGCTGCCAAGCACAATTTTTGCATCAAAATTTTCACAATCGTGTCTTGAATAGAGGCACTCAAATCATTTCTGTTTTTTTCGATAAAATCGGGATCCTTTCTCAAATTATCTCGTATCAAATACAAAATCGACGTTTTCAATCCGCTGAAGCTGTAGTCGTAGCCTGAAATTCGAGGCTCTGCAAATGTGAACGCATTCGGATTACCCTCTTTCGCCAAACGATCAATGACAGGTCCGCCAGGATAGCCCAAATCCATGATTTTTGCAGACTTGTCGAACGCCTCCCCTGCCGCATCGTCAATCGTTCTTCCGATAACTTCCATATCAAACGGACTTTTTACCAAAACAATTTGTGTATGCCCGCCCGAAGCCAACAGGCATAAATGTGGAAAATCAGGCACCGGAGATTCATCGTTTTCTTTGATAAAGTGTGATAAAATGTGGGCATCCAAATGGTTTACCTCAATTAGCGGAATACTCAATGCCATACTCATTGATTTTGCAAACGATGTGCCAACTAACAATGATCCCAATAATCCCGGACCACGCGTAAACGCAATAGCATCCAAGTCTCGAACCGTCAATCCGGCTTGTTTCAACGCCGAATCTACGACAGGTACAATACTCTGCTGATGTGCTCTCGAAGCCAATTCCGGCACAACACCACCGTAAGTTTCATGAATTTTCTGATTAGCAATCAAATTCGCACGAACATATTCGTTCTCTAAAATCGCAGCAGACGTATCATCGCAAGATGTCTCAATTCCAAGGATGTATGCCATAATTCAAATGTTTTCTATCTGATCACGGAGCTTTCCAAATCACAGCATCTTCGCTCATCCAGTCACCATGAACTTTCATCACTTGCTCAATTACATCGCGGACACAACCATAGCCACCTTTTTGATGAGAAATATAGTGCGCAACCTCTTTAATTTCAGGCACTGCATCAGCCGGACATGTGGCTATTCCAACGTTTTGCATCACCGTATAATCGGGAATATCATCACCCATATACAACACGGTTTGAGGATCAATCTGGTGGTCGGAGCAATACTTTTCAAACACGTCCATTTTATTTCCAACACCTTGAAAAATATCAGAATTTTTGATGCCAAGATTGTTCAAACGAATACGCATAGGATCGCCTTTTCCACCGGAAATAATGGCAATGCGATACCCCTTCCTAATGGCATAATGCATAGCATAGCCGTCTTTTACCGAAGAACTACGAACTTGATCACGTTCTCCGTCAATAACCCAAATTCTTCCATCCGAAATCACGCCATCGTAGTCGAAAATGAAAGTCTTAATGTTTTTTAGATTTTCTTTGTAATTCATAGTGCTCAGTTTTTTGTTCGCGGTGGCTTCGACAAGCTCAGCCACCGTGTCGGTCATTGAGCCTGTCGAAATGACCTTTTATCATTTTTCCCTAAAATACAATTTCATCGGAACACCATTAAAATCAAACATTTCACGCATTCTGTTTTCTACAAAACGCCTGTACGGGTCTTTGATATACTGCGGTAGATTGCAGAAAAATACAAACGCCGGATAAGCCGTTGGAAGTTGTGTAATGTATTTGATTTTAATCCTTTTGTCTTTGTAAATCGGAGGAGGATTTGTGTCTTTAACAAGGGTCAGTAGTTCATCGTTAAGTTTTGATGTAGTAATCCGCCTTGAGCGATTCTCATAAACTGTTTTCGCCAATTCCATCACTTTGAAAATGCGTTGCTTGTTCAAAACCGAAGTAAACACTATCGGCACATTTGTGAATGGTGCTATTTTGTTGCGAATACGCTCTTCAAATGCTTTCGTGGTATGTGTATCTTTTTCGACCAAATCCCATTTATTCACAACCACGACAACGCCTTTGTTGTTGCGTTGCGCCAAACTGAAGATATTGAGGTCTTGCGACTCCAAACCCGCTGTGGCGTCTATCATCACAATGCATACATCGCTTCTTTCAATCGCACGAATGCTCCGCATGACAGAATAAAACTCGATGTTTTCGTTTACCTTTGTTTTTTTTCGCAAACCTGCCGTATCAACCAGTAAAAAATCAAACCCAAATTGGTTGTATCGTGTATAAATCGCATCACGCGTGGTGCCTGCAATAGGCGTTACAATGTGTCTATCCTCTCCGATAAAGGCGTTGATTATGGACGATTTTCCGACATTCGGACGACCTACTATGCAAATTCTCGGCACATCCGGAAGTTCGTCCGGATCGTTCGACATACCGTCAACAACAGCATCCAGCAGTTCGCCCGTTCCGCTTCCATTAGTCGATGAAATCTCGTACAACTCGCCCAAGCCAAGTGTATAAAATTCCGCAACATGGTTTCGGCGTTCAATATTGTCAACTTTATTGACGACCAAAAGCACTTTTTTATTGCATTTTCGTAAAAGATCCGCCACATCTTCGTCCATCGGAGTAACGCCGTCTTTCACGTCCGTCAGAAACAAAATCACATCGGCTTCCTCAACGGCAAGTTCCACCTGACGGCGGATTTCTTCGTTAAATTCATCTTCGTTGTCCATTACATATCCACCGGTATCGATAACCGAAAATTCAATGCCGTTCCAATCGCCAAAACCGTAATTGCGATCACGTGTAACGCCACTGGTTTCGTCAACGATGGCATCTTTCGTTTGTGTTAAACGATTAAAAAGTGTGGATTTCCCCGTGTTTGGGCGTCCTACTATAGCGATGATGTTTCTCATAATGTTTGCAAAGATACGAAAAAAAAACGAAATAAATAGGAATAAAATCTTCTATCTCAAATCATCCACACTTTGAATACCCACAAGACGTGCAAAGCAAACAACCGTCGCTGTATATCAAGTTAGGCTCGTCACATTGAGGTTCGGGACATTTCATTTTCTCGGCAATAGTTCCGGTGGGAATATATTTCCGCAATGCACGCACAACACCGTTTTTCCAAGTGTTCATGCTGTCTTCCTTACCGAGTTTTAAATTCGCAATCAAATCAACGGCTTCAGTAATAGGCATGCCAAGACGCAAAATTCCCGAAATTAAAATAGCACAGTTCCAATAATGTTCATCAAATGTCCGTGACAAACCTTCGATATGTCCACCATAACCATGCTTGTCAACGTACTTAAAATCGTAACGTGTCGGATCAATACCTTTTTCGTCTCTCACTCGAATAATAGAGCCTTTGGTTACGTACGAAGGCAGGCAAATATCATCAGCCAATCCTGTGAAAATTTCGTAAGGCTTGCCATTGTGAAGTCCTACAACTGCAATCCATTTATCGTAATCGTTTTGAAAACGAACAATATCGGCTTCCAAAGTTTTCGGACGAGGAATTCGTTTGTTTTCCGAAACTGTATCTTTCTTTTTGTCGGAGTTGGAAACCAAAACACCACCTCGAGAACCGTCGCGATAAATCGTCATGCCTTTACAACCGCTTTCCCACGCTGTTCGATAGATTTGATTGACCACATCTTCTTTCGTGTCTGCCGGAATATTCACGGTTACACTAATCGAATGGTCAACCCACTTTTGAACAGCACCTTGCATCTTCACTTTGCTAACCCAATCAATATCGTTCGATGTTGCCTTGTGGTAAGGCGACTTGTCGATAATCGCTTTCAAATCCTCATCATTCATCTCTTTTACCGCCTCTACATCATAGTCATTTTGACTCAGCCATTCAACAAATTTCGGATGAAAAACATTGTGCTCTTCCCATGAGTCGCCAACTTCATCAACGTAAGAAATTTTTACATTTTTATCGTTTGGATTTACTTTTCTGCGACGTTTGTAAGATACCATAAATACCGGCTCGATGCCGGATGTGGTTTGCGTGCAAATACTCACAGAACCTGTTGGCGCAATCGTCAACAATGCGATATTTCTACGACCATACTGCACCATATCTTCGTACACCGTAGGTGCAACTTCGCGAATACGATTTACAAACGGATTGTTTGCTTCACGACCTGCCTTGTAAATCGGGAAAGCCCCGCGCTCTTTGGCCATTGTAACCGACGACGCATAAGCATTTACAGCTAAATTTTTGTGAACTTCAACCGAAAAATTTGTTGCTGCATCGCTTCCATATCGCAAACCTAAAGCCGCAAGCATATCGCCCTCTGCCGTGATTCCCAAGCCGGTTCGACGACCCTCCATACTTTTCATTTTGATGTTAAGCCACAAATTCTTCTCTATACATTTGACTTCGGCTTCTTCAGGATCAGCTTCAATTTTTGCTAAAATTTTATCTACATTCTCCAATTCCAAATCAATAAGGTCGTCCATTAAGCGTTGTGCTTTTTGCACGTGGTCGCAAAACAATTCCATATTAAATTTGGCTTTCTCCGTAAACGGATGCTCAACATAAGAATACAAGTTTATGGCAATCAGACGACAGCTGTCGTAGGTACACAACGGAATTTCTCCGCAAGGGTTTGTGGAAACCGTCCGAAAACCCAAGTCTGCGTAGCAGTCCGGAACAGATTCTTTGGTGATCGTATCCCAAAACAAAACGCCGGGCTCTGCAGATTTCCAAGCGTTGTGAATGATTTTATCCCAAAGTTTTTTCGGGTCAATTTCTCGTACAAAAGTTGGATTTTTCGAATTTACAGGATATTGCTGTGTAAACATTTTGCCTTCATTCAAACACTGCATAAACTCATCCGTAATTTTCACGGAAACGTTGGCTCCTGTGATTTTTCCCTCAACCATTTTTGCATCAATAAATCCTTCCGCTTCGGGGTGTTTAACGGAAATACTCAACATCAACGCACCACGCCGTCCGTCTTGTGCAACTTCGCGTGTAGAGTTGGAGTAGCGCTCCATAAAAGGTACCAGACCCGTTGAAGTCAAGGCACTATTTTTTACAGCCGAACCTCTTGGGCGAATGTGCGACAAATCATGTCCGACACCGCCACGACGCTTCATCAACTGAACTTGTTCTTGGTCGATTTTCATAATTCCGCCATACGAATCCGAGTCTCCGCCATTACCGATTACAAAGCAGTTCGACAATGAAGCAACCTGAAAATCGTTGCCGATTCCTGCCATAGGGCTACCTTGCGGAACAACAAATTTGAAGTCTTTCAACAATTGATAAATCGTTTCCTCGTCCATTGGATTGGCGTATTTTTTCTCAATTCGTGCGAATTCGCGAGCAATGCGGCGATGCATATCATCAGGTGTCAACTCGTAGATGTTGTTTTCGCTGTCTTTCAATGCATATTTATTCATCCACACGTTTGCCGCCAAACTGTCGCCACCAAAATAAACAGTAGCATTTTCCAAAATTGTCGCGTGATCAATTGCTTCCGGTTTGCTATTGTTTTTTTTCATGCCTGATAATTCTTGTGCTTTTTCGGTTTCTAACTGATCTTTTGAACTTGGTTTAACACGTCCGGAAGATACTTTCTCGTAAGGCGTTTCGACATTTTGTTTTTGTTCTGCAAGAGCTGTCTCAGGTGTGGCAGGGTAAGGAATACTCATCGTTCTTCAAATTTTAAAAATTTGGTTAAATTTCATTGCTTCGGTCTGCGAAGATACAACAAACTTTTCAAAAAACAAAATGTCACTATCAACAAAAAAATGTTAGTATTTTTGTTACGTTACATGGGTGGGCAATTGAGCCCGTCAACAAAATTTATCAACAAAAAAAGTGCAAATTGTTAATAATTTTTTTTGTATCTTTGCAATTCAATAACGACTAGTTTTATGTCAAGCAATTACGAAAAATATTTGAGTTTTCGAAAGCAATTTCCGGTTTTCACTTACGAGTCATTTCATGTAGCTCGTTCTGATAAAAAAATATCTATTGAGTTTCTATTTATGGTTGATGAAAAAATAAAGTTTCAACCGACAATCTCAATCCCGGCTCGTTCGTTCTATAAAATTGATGAGCTTTCCGACAAACAAATCAATCTTTTAGCCTTTCATATCGGCATGATTGAGTTGGTGAGTTATTGGAAAGCGACTTGTTCGCCAAGGGTTGTTATAAAACCTTTTGCTTTGTCAAGTGCACAAATTGAGTGGTGGAAAAAATTGTATTTTCAAGGACTTGGTGAGTTTTTTTATGTGAATGAAATTGCAACAAACTTGTCGGAATTTATGACAATTGAACCTGCTTCCGATGTCGTTTTAGAAAAACAAGAATTTAATTTAGACGAAAAAACGATTGTTCCGATCGGTGGTGGAAAAGATTCAGTTGTAACACTCGAGTTACTACGCAAATCAAATGTAGAGATACGTCCGATGATTATCAATCCTCGTGGTGCGACGTTGAATTGTGCTCGAGTCGCAGGCTTTGAACGTGAGCAAATCATCGAAGTAAATCGTACGATTTGTCCACGCTTACTTGAATTAAATACAAAAGGTTTTTTGAATGGACACACGCCGTTTTCTGCAATGTTAGCGTTTGTATCGTTACTTACATCGGCAATTACGGGAATGAAGCATATTGCGTTGTCGAATGAATCCAGTGCAAATGAAGCAACGGTTTTAGGTAGTAATGTCAATCATCAATATTCGAAGTCCCTTGAGTTTGAGAATGACTTCAGAGATTATGTCAGGGATTTTATTTCGGAAGATTTTAATTATTTCAGTTTTTTACGTCCGTTCAACGAACTGAAAATTGCTGAATACTTTTCAGGGTTTCCGCAATATCACAGTGTTTTCAGAAGTTGCAATGTAGGCTCGAAAGAAGATATTTGGTGTTGTAATTGTGCGAAGTGTTTGTTTGCCTACATTATTCTTTCGCCGTTTATTGAACCTGAGAAAATGATTGAAATTTTTGGTATTGATTTGTTAGACGTAGGGGCACGGTCTGCGTGCCCATTAAACGAGGGCGGGCGAACCCCGCCCCTACAATATGAATTCAATCAATTAATAGGCATCGAAAAAACAAAACCTTTCGAATGCGTGGGTACGATAGATGAGGTAAACACCGCATTAAATCTATACATTCAGCGTTTTCCGGATCGCAGCCCTACACTTATTGAATACTACAAGCAGTGAAAGCAATACTTTACATATTGACCTTGATTTTTTGTGTGAACACTTTTGGTTATTCACACACTGTAAAAGATAGCACAAACAAGGTGTTCACGCTGATACCTTATACTTTTAGCCCATCAGTAATTAATGATGTTTTGGTTTCTGATAGCATAGTTGTACGACCACAATTTCCGGGAGGTATGTTCGCACTCTCGGACTATTTGAGAAGAAAAACTGCTGGTCCCAACTTTTCTATTCAACGACCCCCGGGAACGGTCTTCGTTTCGTTCATTGTTGAACGCGATGGAAGTATTTCCAATGCTGAAGCAATTAGGGGTACCGATTTTTACTTCGAGTGGGTAGTTGAGATTGCAGAAAATATGCCAAATTGGGAACCTGCACTATTACAAGGAAAGCCTGTCCGTTTTAGATCTTTAATGCCGGTTAGAATTGAGGCAAGGTAAGAAAAACTTACCTCAAGCGATCAAGCGAACGTGCTAATGCCTCGTCTTTGCGAATAGAGCGTACCGTAAGCCACATTACCAACAACGTGATAATCGGAATGTAAGTAGCAAACATGTAGTCCATTTGATTTTCCGAAAGACCAAAAAAATTCGAAATTCTTGTAGCTGTCAGAAACATCATGCCCACCAAAAAAACATTGGCGAGAAAGGCAAACGCACAAAGTTTAAGCTGTAACGGACGATTTTTATACATAAAAATCGTTATTCCTGTGAAAGTAATAAAAAGTGTAGCCAAACCCTGCATAATAAAAAACATGAGCCCGGGGAAATCGCATCCCCCTTGAATACCCCGAATGCTGACATTGCAAGTAATCTCCGTACCCAAGTTGAAGCTCGCAAACGGAGAAACAAGGAGCATTACGAAAGCCAAAAGAGATAAAACTAAAAAAATGGTTTGTTTACGCTGTATCATGACATTATTTTTTTGCAAAAATACGAAAAAAATCGTACCTTTGCAAAAAAAAGTTGTAATTCATGTATATTTTCAGACCTATGAACATCATCAGCCTTCTCGTAACTTTCCTTTTCACAGCCTGTTTCGGCAATCCGAGCAGTGCTTCTCAAGATTTAATCGCCAGTGCAACCGTTGAACGAGCACGAACTATTTCCGAAGCAGAATTCAAAACCTTGGTAATGGATTTTGAAAACAATCCGGAAGAGTGGATTTTCAAGGGAGAAATACCTGCAATTATTAACTTTTATGCAAGTTGGTGCCCACCATGCCGCCGTTTGGCTCCAATTTTTGATCAATTGGCGAGAGAATATGCAGGCAGGGTGAATTTCTACAAGGTTAATGTAGATAATTCACGTGCTTTGGCAACGTTTTTTGGAGCACGAAGTGTGCCCACATTGATGTTTGCACGTATGAACGGTTTACCTGCGGTACAACCCGGTTTCATGACCAGGGAACAACTCATTTATGCCATCGAAAATTTCCTGTTGGTAGATGAATAGCACTGTTGCGTACCCTTCGACTCCGCTCAGGGTACGCAACAACACACAATGGCTGGGCGAAGTCGAAGCCTAAAATACTGCCCCTGTAATCAAAATCATACAGAGTAGCGAAAGGATTGCAAAGAATTCCGGAAATGCCGCAAACATCAAGGTTTTCCCAAGAAGTGGCTGACCTGACGCAATAGATGCGATACCGCTTGCACAGATTTCGGCTTGCTTGATAGCCGCAAACATCGAAACTAATCCCAAGATTAGTCCGGAACCAAATATCGCTCCGGCTTGTACATAGTTAATGTCGTAATAATGTGGGTATAAATGTCCGAGTGTGAGAAAAAATGCGATAAATCCGTAAATACCGTTTGAACTTGGTATTCCTGACAGGATAAGGTAACTTCCAAATCCCTCTGATCTTTTTTTCATTGCTCCAATCGCTGCGTTTCCGCAGATTGCGAATCCGAATGCACTACCAACTCCGGGTAATGCCATCATAAGTGCTGCTCCAATATAAGCTAAAATAATTGGCTCCATAATTTTTTTTTGTGTGTTTTTTTGTTTGTAACTCTACTGCAAAGTTACAAAATTTATCTCTAATTACCAAATTTCGTTTTTTATTCGACACTTTCAACTTTGTGAAACGGTTTATATTTTCTTCCACCACCTTCATAACCGGCATTTTTGTAAAATTCCACGAAAGTGAGACGCAACGGATGCACAAAAGCGCCTAACATCGCTATACCGAAATTCAACGTGTGTCCGAATAGCAATATCACCAACGTTATGAGTGCTCCGAGAAGCGGAACATCCGGTGCCGCTTCAAACGCCAATTGATTAAAGACCATTCCCAAAGTGCTGCCGACCAAACCTAAGGCAAACAAACGCACGTAGGACAGAACATCAACAATCAATCCCGTAGCCGTTTGGTAAGTGTTCCAAAGTCCAACCCCGAAATTCATAAACGGATTTTCTCCTGGCGAATTGTAGAATAATATCGCTAAAGCGGACAATCCCGCCACAATAAAATAAGGCATTTGCAGCGTTTCCGGAACTGCCACATCAAGCATCGGTAGACCAAAGAAAGCGGCAGATGAAAGTATGAGTACAAACCAACCTATTTTGTGAATTGCAAACTTAAATCCTTTGAATCGAATGATGTTGACGATGCCCAAAATCATTGCAAATACAAGATGTACACCTCCAACTGCAAATGCTAACGTCATCATATTCTCTTGGTCAAAGAAAAAGTTTTGGAAGCGCTCCAAAGCCGGAACGTTTACCAATTGTACTCCAAAAAAACTACCGGCCAGCATTCCAAACAAAATCGTTGCAGCACCCACCCATTGTATCAAACTCAAAAGTGGTCGAAATTCCACTTTAAGTTTTCGTTTTGCAATAGCACCTCCGAGCAGCAACACTAATCCGTAACCCGCGTCTCCGGCGCAAAATCCGACAAACAACATAAAAAATGGAGCCATAAACGGCGTTAAGTCCATTTCATTATATTTCGGAAGCGCAAATAATTCTGTAATCGGCTCATATAATTTCGCAAAACGATTGTTTTTCAACAAAACAGGGGGTGTTTCGCCTTCTTCTACATCTAATGCGGTATAATAAACCGGCTGTGTTTCCAAGAAAGTCAGAAACTCTGCTTCTTTGTCTTCGGGTATAAAACCTTTCGTTATACGTACAGTGTCGTCCAGCGAAGATTCTGTGCCGGTCGCAATTTGATCAAATGAAAGTGCATTTTGTAAACGTGTACGTTCTTGGTAAAGTGTCGGCAGGTACGGAATCATTTTCTTAAAAAGCAGTTCTAGTTCGGCATGGCGAAGTTTTAGAACATCTATTTCTTCCTTCTGACGGTTGAGCGAAATGCTTGGCATTTTGATTTCATTGGCAGCAATCGTGATTTTTTCTTGATGTACAGGCGTTGTGATAACAAAATAGCAAACACCTTTTTCTTCATTGATAACTTCCAAGTTGTATTTTTCGCTCCATGTCGGATCAAAATTACGCTTATCGCACGTAAAAAACAGGAATTGCCAACCGTTTTTACGAAGTTTTTCCACAATACTCGGATCGTATTCGCCCCAAGGCAGAAGTTCATGATAACGCTTGTCGCGTTGCTTCATTTCTTCATCAAGCTTCTCAAATTCGGTAGCTTCTTCTCGGTATTGCTCAAGGATACAACACGCTTTCTTCTGGTCGTTAATGGTGTGAGTTATGTGATGTTTTTCCGCTTGGTATGCTTCTATACGTTTAATGGCTTCGTTGCAAAGGTTCAGCTGGTTCAAAATTTCTCGTTCCTCGCCTTCGTTGTTCGAAGCAGCTTGTGTAATATCTATCAAACCTAAACTTTGCAGATTATCTAAAAAATTCGGAAAATCTTTGGAATATGAAACGATTCCATACTTTTTCATTTTTGCTATCATGCGCTCCCCTCTTCCTCCATCATTTGCTGACGGTTTTTTACAATTTTTTGAGCTGCCTTCGAGAGATTTTCCTCGTCTTCCATAAATCGTTTAATTTTACGTATAGCTTCGTTATAGCCTGGTATTTGTACCTTTTCGTAAAGATTAACTTTTTGTGTCGTTTTTTTTCTGGCGTGTTCGAGCAAGCGCATTTTTTCGTAATACACTTCGCTTTTGATTCCGATTGTTGCCAAATCTTTCAATATGCGGATACCGTCCGAATACCAAAACGGTCGAGCGAACATGCTGAACGGTTTTTCTTTGAAAACCACATCATCTAAAACAGGGATTTGCACACCTGCGATCTTTTCAATGTGAAGTTGTACGTCTTCGACCAAAATCAACGTTGCATCGAATTCATTCCAGAGTGCTGAGATATTGGAATGTGCTGCAATTTGCCGCTCCATTTCTGCAAGCAGCCATTCAGCTTCCTTTTTCGCCTTTTTCACTTCAGCTCTTAATGCAGACTCTTTACTCTTGATCGTCGGCAGAGCCTTTGTGCGCATTCTCAACTGTATGTTGAGGTTGTTGAGCGAAGTTTTGTTGTATTGGTACTTGATAACTGCTGCCATTTATGCTTGTTTTTTGCGGCTATATGCTATGCAAAAGTACGAAAAAAAAACGAAAAAAGCAAGTTTTTATTTTTTCTCGAGATTTTCAGAATTGTTAGTTTCGTTTTTCGGTAGTTTCTATTTGCACCCCGGAAGCTTCTACATTTACAGCACTTCTCGGTGCTCTTATATTCACAGCGTCTTCTGAAACAGATATGGATACCGAACGAACATTTATCGGAAAACAAGTTTCATGACACCTAACCGTGCCTGAATTCAAAATCAAAGCAAATAGCAAGCCCACCAACGAAAGAATCATCAATGTGTTCTTCAGCCAACGTTTCATAGAGATACAGGAAATTCCCAAAATAATCAAAAGAATTGGCCAGTATTTCCAAATTCCGCACCACGAAAAATCAACCCAACCAAGTGTTCTTAGCAAGAAAGCAATTCCCAAAAATATGAGGAAAATACCAAACCAAATGCCTGATGATTTTTTATGCTTTTTATGTTTTTTGGACTCTTTTTTGACTTCTATGTTTACATCCATATCAACTTCTTTTCCGGCATCGTTAAACTCGCCTCTTAGCTCACTTGCGACATCTTGAACAAATTCTTTCGCTACACCTTCAGCAAATTCTCCGGCAACATTCTTAATGGCGTCTTTTATCTTATCGCTCGTTTTTTTTTGTGAATCGTCCACAATTTCAGCATCCTGAATATCATCGTTTGCCCCTCGTTCCGGCATAATAATCCAAGCAATGATGTAAAGTATAATTCCTGCTCCACCGAAAACCGCCATAACGAGAAAAATCAATCGAATCAAGACGGGGTCTATTGAAAAGTATTCGGCAATACCGCCACAAATTCCCGCAATTACGCGGTGTTCTTTGCTTCTACGTAGTGTTTTCATGGCTTTAGGTTTATAGGTGTTGATAATTTTTGCAAAGATACGATTTTTTTTGTACCTTTGCAAAAAAATATCTAATGTACAAAAAATCGGCACCTGCACCAAAAACGAAAAAAACTGTTTCGAAAGAACGTAAATATACCGCCGGCGCGGGCTTTCAGCCGGAACGAACCGAAGCGAAGCGAAGTTCAGCAAAGCCAACCGAAGCTCGGCGAAGTCAATCCGTGCCAAATAAGAAATTCAAAAAATCTGCTCCAAAAAAGAGTTCCGAAAAAGATGGTATTCGCCTAAATAAATATATCGCCAATGCCGGAATTTGTTCTCGTCGTGAAGCCGATACGCTTATCGAAAGCGGTGTTGTTCGCATAAACGGTGTGATTTGTACACAACTTGGCACACGTGTGATGCCGAACGATAAAGTCGAATTCGGCGGCGAAACCTTAGTCTCCGAGAAAAAAGTTTATCTGTTGATGAACAAACCTAAAGGTTATATCACGACGACCGATGATCCTCAAGAACGAAAAACCGTGATGCACTTGATTGATGGAGCTTGCAAAGAGCGAGTTTATCCCGTTGGTCGTTTAGACCGCCAAACCACAGGTGTTTTGCTATTCACAAACGATGGAGATATGGCAAAGAGACTGACTCACCCCTCGCATGGTGCACGAAAAATTTATCACGTCACTTTGGATAAAAACATTACAAAAGCCGATTTGCGAGACATCGCGCAAGGTGTGGAACTGGAAGACGGCTTTGTACCTGTGGATGAAATCAATTTGATTGCAGGGACAAAAGACGAAATTGGCATTCAGTTGCACTCCGGGATGAATCGTGTTGTTCGACGAATTTTTGAAAAATTTGATTACAAGGTTGTGAAGTTAGACCGTGTTTTATTTGCCGAATTAACGAAAAAAGACCTTTCTCGCGGACATTGGCGAATGCTCAGCGACAAGGAGGTTGCGTTTTTGAAAATGAAATAAAAAATGGTTAATAGTTAGTGGTTAATGAAGCGAGCAAGAAAGTACGTACTATGGACATTCGGCGGTTTGTTCGCCTTGTTTATCACAGTTTCCGCTGTGGTGTATTTTGCAGTTTTACGAGATTCGGATAGAATAAAAAACATCATTCTTGGCGAATTGAACAGGTCTCTGACGGGCGAAGTTACCATTAAACGCATGAGTTTCACCTTTTGGTCGAGCTTTCCGCATGTCGCTTTGGACTTCAGAAATGTTAGAGCAATGAGTCCAAATCCCAATGATTTAGAGCCCTTGCTTGACACAAGAAGTCTGTCGCTGAATTTCAATTTACGTGACATGATAGCCGGAAGATACGAAGTTAGGAGGATTGATTTGAACGATGCAACCGTCCGAATTAAGCTATATGCTGACGGTACAGCAAATTTCAATTTGTGGCAACCCATAGAGGACGCCAACTTTTCATTTTCTTTGCAAAGAATAAACATCAGAAATACGCACCTAACTATTTTGGCTGAACGTACCGAACAGCATTATGAATTTTACATTTATCGTGCCAATGCGAGAGGGGATTTTTCGCAAAATATTCAGAACATAGCATTTTCCGGTGATTTTCATTTGAACTTTTTGCAATCTCGAGAGACCGTTATTCTTGCCGAGAAGGACATGAGTTTGCGCACACAAATTGTAGTTGATGCCACAGAACAAGCCGTTCATTTTTTAGACGGATTTATTCGTTTAGAAGATTTGAATTTTGATCTCTCCGGATTTGTGAATTACAGCGATGACGCACCAAACATGAATTTAGAACTTGTCGGAAGACATCTGAATTTACAACGATTTGCAAGGCAACTTCCGGCAGAATTTGCACATAAAATTGAAAGTTATCGAACGCGAGGCGACTTCGATTTTCGATTGGTTTTCTCAGGCGATTACACCCAAGGAAATTTGCCACAAATTGCCGCCGAATTTGAATTTAGAGACGGACAAATTTTTGAAAGAAACACCCGAACCCAACTAAATCAAGTGGGATTTTCCGGCACATTTTCCACAACAAACAGCAACCAATTAAGCAACTACAGACTTCAAATTCGAAATTTTTCGGCACGTACAGCGACCGGATATATTACTGCAAATTTTGCCATCAACAATTTTCAGTCACCAACCATTCAACTAAATACTGCATTCAACATCGGATTGGATGAGTTGAACAGATTGGTTTCCGCACCGCAAATTTTGAGTGCAAGCGGACAAAGCATCGGACAAATTCAATACAGACACACTTTCAAAAACTTTGAATCTATTAGCCTTTCCGAAATTCTGAGAGGACAATTTCAGGGAACAATTTCATGCAGAAACACTGTCATCAAACTGCAAGACTCCATTTTAAGACCGCCCGTAAAGTTAGATACAATTCACATTGATTTTAACCAAAATCGTTTGCACATTCCGTTTGCCAAAGGCGAATTTGATGGCAGCAGATTTCAAACGTCATTCACTGCTCGAGATTTTTTCAGCCATCTCGAAAGCCCTGAATTGATGCATATTTTCGGTGATTTAAGTGTAGATCGCTATCAAGTTGACAAGATTATATTTCAAAATTTACGTGGACAAAATATCCATTTTCAAAACCAAATTCTAATTGTTGATGATCTTTCCGTTGATGTTTTCGATGGCAATATAAGTGGCGTTGCCGAGGTTAATTTTATGGATCAATCGCGATTTCCTTTCCGTTTCGAAGGTTTGCTTTCGAGAATTAACGCTGAAAAAATGTTTGCAGATATGGATAATTTCGGACAAAGTCAAATCACAAGCGAAAACCTGAAAGGCTTGATTGATGCGGAAATTTCCGCAGTCGGAAGTTACATCCCGACAGTCGGTGTGGATTGGAGAACGTTTTGGATTACGATGCAGGCGAGAGTTTCGAACGGGGAACTCAACAACGTGGCGATGCTTCAAAAATTGTCACGCTTTGTCGATGAAGAAGCGTTAAACAGTGTGAGATTTGCAACGCTTGAAAACACGATTGAAATTCGAAATGAGACTATCACAATTCCGCAAATGCGAATTGTTTCAAATGCACTGAATTTGCACGTTGCAGGCACACATCATTTCGACGGACGAATTGATTACAGCGTTCAGGTTGCCCTGTCGGAATTATTGAGCAGGCGCAGGAGAGAACGTCGCGGGAATCAAGAAGAAATGGGTGCTACGGAGGACGAAAGACAACGAATTAGTTTGTATGTTTCTATTACCGGAACCGCCGATAATCCGATATTCCGCTATGATGTCAGAAATGTTTTTAGAAGTTTGGAACTCGGTGCAACTACAACGAGAGTAGTCACAACGGTTGGTACTGCTGCCAGACAAGAAGGGCAAGCCGTAGGAACTATTTTGAGAGACGAGTTTGAATTTCTGCAAAGAAGTGAGGAAACCAGACGGCAAGAAGCCCTTTGGCGTGAGCAAGAGCAAGGTCGTTTTGTTATTGAGTGGGATGATGAGCCCGAACCCGAGCCAACCATAGAACGAAGAAGAAATCGCAGACGAGTTCAGCAAGATACCGTTCGGATTGGGGTTATTTTTCATGATGATTAGGTTTGTATGCTGCTACCTTTGGGGAAGTTCTGAAATTTTAACACTTTTTAAGGAAAATCATTTGGCGAAATGGAAAAAATGTCGTAACTTTGCGGTATGCTAAAAGGATAAAATTATGCCGAAAAAACCTTATAAATTTACGGAAGATGCTGATACGCCATTGACTGTTAATGAGCCTGCTTTTGCTTATGAAGTTGCGAACACCAAAGTTTCTTCTTCTGAAAAATGGAATCCGAATGTTCCGTTCCATTGCACACAAGAGGAATTTTTGGAGCATATTCACAGTATTGAGCAAGGGAATTTCACGCCTTGGGAAGAAGCCAAAAAAGAACTGGAGGCATGGAGAAAAGAGCGCCTGGCAAGATACTAGAAGTAAGCGACCAGTTTAAGGTAAGTTTTGATCACATCCATGACTATACACTTGAAACATTCGGCATTTTTCAGGCGGAACGTTATGTGAAAAAAATCGAAAAAATGATTGATACACTTCCGATGTGGTATTCGCTTTATCCCGAATGTCGCCATATTCAGACGAAAAGCCAAATGTATCGCAATATCGTTCTCGATGCACATTTGATTGTTTATCGAATTACAAAACAGCGTATCGAAGTGTTAGATATCATTCATTCCTCATCAAGTATCAGTAAAATTCGCAGTACTCGCAAAATTCACGTATGAAAATCCTAAAGTTCGAACAATTAGACTCCACAAATAACTACGCCAAAACCTTGATAAAAGAAGGCAAGGCGAAGAACGGGCAAATAATTTATGCGACTTCGCAAACAGCAGGACGTGGGCAAAAAGAAAGTTCTTGGGAAAGCGAAACAGGAAAAAATCTTACGCTTTCGCTGATTACTGAGCCGAAAAATATTGAGGCAAAAAATCAGTTCTTGATTAGTCAGGCGGTTTCGGTGGGTATTGTGAATTATTTGAAGTCGGTGTGTGAGCAGGTTGGGTGTGCTGACCACGCCCCTACGATCCACATCAAATGGCCTAATGATATTTATATCGGCATGAAAAAAATCGCGGGAATTTTGATTGAAAATACCGTTCGTGACAATCAAATTTTGTTCTCCGTCATTGGCGTCGGACTGAATGTGAATCAAACCGAGTTTTCTGAAAATGCCAAAAACCCGACATCACTAAATCTGATAAATAAAGAGCAATACGATTTGGAGAACGAACTTGACGAACTCACAACTTGTATTGTAAATGTCTTGGATTGTCTGCATTTTGACGAGGGCGAAGATTGTCGGATTCGATATTTGGAGCACTTGCTATTTTTTAACGAAGAGCAAAAGTACATCGTTCGTGGTGAAAAAATCTTTGGGAAAATTATCGGCGTGAACAGTTTTGGTTTTTTACAAATTCAAATCAAAGACGGCGCAATTCTCGAATGCGACATCAAGGAAGTTGTGTATGTTTTTTAGTTGATTTTTTCGCTCTTATTTCTCGGATGATATAACGTTATCGTTTCTTTCAAAAACCGTCGATCCAAATGTGTGTAAATCTCCGTAGTCGTGATACTTTCGTGCCCTAACATATCCTGAACAGCACGCAAATCGGCACCGCCTTCTATCAAATGTGTGGCAAACGAATGGCGAAATGTATGCGGACTGATCGTTTTTCGAAGTCCCGATAACTCCGCCAATTGTTTAATCATCAAAAAAATCATCACACGAGTAAGTTTGTTGCCTCGACGATTCAAGAATACAGTATTTTCAGCGTTTTTAGAAATGTTTTGATAGTTGCGATAATGCTCGATATACAATGAAATTTGTTTTTGCGCAACTGTTCCAATCGGAACTAACCGCTCTTTGTTTCCTTTTCCAATCACACGAATAAAACCTTCTTCGAAAAACAAATTCGACAGCTTCAATTCTACCAATTCAGTCACACGTAATCCGCATCCATAAAGGGTTTCAATAATTGCTCGGTTGCGTTGTCCTTCGGGTTTGCTCAAGTCAATGTAGCTAATCAGCATTTCGATTTCTGTCAATGATAACGTATCCGGAAGTTTGCGTCCCAACTTCGGTGCATCAATCAAATCCATTGGTGATTGTTGAATAATTTCCTCTATCGCTAAAAATTTGTAATATGCTTTAAGTCCTGAAATAATGCGGGCTTGCGAATGTGCACTCAATCCCAGGTCTGTCAAATAAACCAAAAAATGATGAATATCTTTTGCCTCAAATTTTTCGATATTTCGAGAATTTTGATGTAGATCGGAATAGGCTTTCAACATTCCAACATCGCGTAAATAAGCCTCAACCGTGTGTTTTGACAGCGATTTTTCTAATTGTAAGAATGTTTTATAGTGTTTGAAATTCATTACGGCAAAGATACAAAAAATTTCTTGATATAAAAAAAAGTCGTATCTTTGCAGAAAGAAAAGAAATCATGCACCACCAAGACGGCACTTTCAAATCCGCATTGACCGAACGCTCGGGCATTCCTCAGCCGGATAACGTCAATCCTGCGTTTCTAACTTCACGCTCAAAGAAAAAAACGCTCACCGTTGATGATTATGTGAACGGAATTCTGGAGGGAAATCGCATGATTTTGAGCCGTGCAATTACATTAGTAGAAAGCTCCCATCCCGACCATCAAACTATGGCACAAGCTGTGATAGAACGCTGTTTGCCACATTCGGGGAGGAGCATTCGATTAGGAATTACAGGTGTTCCGGGTGCAGGAAAAAGCACATTTATTGAGGCTTTGGGTGTGATGCTGGTCAATAAAGGGCACAAACTTGCAGTATTGGCAGTTGATCCGAGTAGCGAACGTTCGAAAGGCAGTATTCTTGGCGATAAAACCCGTATGGAAGAATTATCAGGTATGGAAAACGCTTTCATTCGTCCTTCGCCGTCAGCAGGCTCTTTGGGAGGTGTAGCACGCAAAACCCGTGAAACAATTATACTTTGCGAAGCCTCCGGGTTTGATACAACGATTGTAGAAACCGTCGGAGTTGGACAATCCGAAACAACCGTTCACGGCATGGTGGATTTCTTTCTACTCATTCAACTCGCCAATACGGGCGACGAACTTCAAGGCATCAAACGCGGAATTATGGAAATGGCAGATGCTATCGCCATTAACAAAACTGACGGAGACAATATCCCTAAAGCAAAAGTAGCACGCACACAATTCAGCAATGCCCTACACCTGTTTCCACCGACAGAATCGGGCTGGATTCCTGTGGTTGAAACCTGTTCGGCTTACACCAAAGACGGTATCGAAAATATCTGGGATATCGTTCAAAACTACATTAAACACACGCAGTCCAACGGATATTTTGAATATAAGCGCAGTGAGCAGTCTCGCAAAATTTTATCCGAAACGATTGATGAGGCTTTACTCGCACATTTTTATCACAATCCTGAAATTAAAAATCGTCTAAAACACACAATTGACGAGGTTTTGAAAGGACAAATAAGCCCATACGTTGCGGCAAACAACATGTTGAACGAATATTTTTCTTCCTAATTTCAGTTATTTTCCGGTCGCATTTGCGGAAAAAACAGTACATCTTGAATTGACGGCGAGTTGGTCATAAACATTATCAAACGGTCGATACCAATGCCTAAACCTGCGGTTGGCGGCATACCATACTCCAATGCGCGTAGAAAATCCTGGTCGATAAACATGGCTTCATCATCACCCTTTTCCATAAGTTTGAGTTGTTCCTCAAAGCGCTCGCGTTGATCAATTGGATCATTTAATTCAGAATAAGCATTGGCAATTTCTTTGCTGTTTATGAACAGTTCGAAACGCTCGGTCAATGCCGGATTATCGCGATGTTTTTTAGTTAGTGGCGACATTTCAATCGGGTAATCCGTGATAAAAGTCGGCTGAACTAAATGATGTTCACACTTTTCGCTAAAAATTTCGTCAATCAACTTCCCTACCCCCATTGCCGGCGTAGTCGGGACTTTTAACGATTTACAAACTTCACGCAGTTGTTCCTCGTTCATTCCCCCAACATCAACACCGGCATAAGTTTTTATTGCATCAATCATCGTCATTCGTTTAAACGGAGCTTTGAAACTAATGGTTTTATCGCCAACCTGAAAATCCGTTGTACCGTTGATTTCAAGAGCAATCCGCTCAATCAAATTTTCGGTATTTTCCATCATCCAGTTGTAATCTTTGTACGCCACATAGACTTCCATACACGTAAATTCGGGGTTGTGTGTGCGAGACATGCCTTCGTTTCGGAAGTTGCGAGAAAACTCGTAAACTCCATCGAAACCGCCTACAATCAAGCGCTTCAGATAAAGTTCGTTGGCGATTCGCAGATACAACTGCATATCCAACGTGTTGTGATGCGTAATAAATGGACGTGCGGCAGCACCACCCGGAATGGCTTGTAAAATCGGTGTATCCACTTCGAGAAAACCTTGTTCGTTGTAGTAATTTCGAATAGCGTTGATGATCTTTGTACGCTTGACAAATGTGTCTTTGATCTGCGGATTTACAATCAAATCCACATAACGCTGACGGTAGCGTTGCTCCGGATCGGTAAACGCATCAAAAACTTCACCGTCCTTTTCTTTCACGATTGGCAAGGGTTTGAGCGATTTGCTCAACATCGTGAACGACTTCACGTGAATCGTGATTTCACCCATTTGCGTAACAAACACGAATCCTGTAATGCCTATAAAATCGCCGATATCCGTGAGTTTTTTGAAAACGGTATTGTATAACGTTTTATCTTCACTCTCACAAATATCGTCACGCTTGATGTAAAGTTGAATTTTTCCGACAGAATCTCTCAACTCCACAAATGCCGCCGCACCCATAATTCTACGGCTCATAATTCTACCGGCAATACTCACATTTTGATACAACGAATTATCTTTCGGGAAATTTTCTAAAATCTCCGAACTTGTAGTGTTTATAGGAAATTCCGCAGCGGGGTAAGGATCAATATTCAGTTTACGAAGTTCGTTCAGTGCCTCACGGCGAAATTGTTCTTGGTCGTTTAGTTCTATAGCCATTTTACTCAATTTTTTTGCAAAAATACGAAAAATTTAACACTTTTTAACACTTTTTAAGTTTTTTTTTCGGATTTTTTGTCGTAACTTTGTAGCATCAAATTTCAAAAAACAAAAAATCATGGCAAAAAAAGAAGAGAACGTTGAACAGGTCAACAAATCTGAGAAATTAAAGGCACTTCAACTCACGTTAGATAAAATCGAAAAATCCTACGGAAAAGGTGCAATCATGAAAATGGGCGATCAAGCTATAGAAAAAGTCGATGTGATTTCGACCGGCTCTATCGGTGTGGATGCTGCACTTGGTATTGGCGGTTTCCCGAAAGGGCGTATCGTAGAAATCTACGGACCGGAATCTTCGGGAAAAACCACGCTGGCAATTCATGCAATTGCTGAAGTTCAAAAAAGTGGTGGTATTGCGGCATTTATTGATGCCGAGCATGCTTTCGATCGTTTTTATGCTCAAAAATTAGGTGTAAAAATTGAAGATTTGCTGATTTCTCAGCCCGACAACGGTGAACAAGCTTTGGAAATTGCTGAAAATTTAATTCGCTCGGGAGCAATTGACCTTATCGTTATTGACTCCGTGGCAGCACTTACGCCAAAGAGTGAAATCGAAGGCGAAATGGGTGAATCCAAAATGGGACTTCATGCACGTTTGATGTCACAAGCATTGCGTAAACTCACAGGAACAATCAGTAAAACCGGTGCTTGTTGTATTTTTATCAACCAGTTGCGTGAAAAAATCGGTGTGATGTTTGGAAATCCTGAAACTACAACAGGCGGAAATGCTCTGAAATTCTACGCTTCCGTGCGAGTAGATATTCGTCGTCAAACCCAAATCAAAGATGGCGAAAATGTGATAGGAAACCGTGCTAAAGTCAAAATTGTGAAAAACAAAGTGGCACCTCCGTTCCGTACAGCAGAATTTGATTTGCTTTATGGCGAAGGTATTTCTAAAGTCGGCGAAATTTTGGATTTAGGCGTTGATTACAACATCATCAAAAAGAGCGGGTCTTGGTTCAGCTATGGCGAAACCAAACTCGGACAAGGTCGTGATGCAGTGAAGCAACTGCTCAACGACAATCCCGAGTTGATGGATGAACTCGAAGCTAAAGTTCGCGAGTCGTTGAAATAACATGTTGGGGTGTATGCAAATAACCCTAACGACAAAAGCGGGCTGCCTCAAAATTGAGACAGCCCGCTTTGTTTATTCATGCGTTGCATTACTTTACCTTACAATCAACTCTATTACCACAATTTCCACTCTTCTGTTTTGTCTTCTGTTTTCCTCGCTAGTATTTGGTACCAACGGTTCGGTGTAGCGTTTAGAAGAAATAGTGATACGGTTTGCGGCAACGCCTTCGGAAACCATGTAGTCTTTGACACTTTGGGCACGCTGAAGACCTATTCTTTCGTTTACTTCTGTGCTTCCTAAGTCGCAAGTATGACCATAGATGTGTAATCTTATGTTAGGATACTGCCTTAACAACACAACTTTTTCGTCTAAGTTTTGTCTTTGTGCAGCACTAAGCTCTGCTCCACCAATAGGAAACGGTCCTATAGGCTCTTCTATAGTTCTTATTATTTCTTGTCGATTAACCGGCTCCTCACGAGGTGGCTCAACAACAGGTGGTTGCTGTACTACTCTTTCTTCCGGCTGAACAACAGGCTGAGGCTGAGGTTGAACCAGGGCAGGTGCCACAACGACAGGAGCAGGAGCAGGCTCAGTTCTTGTTACTCGTCTGCCACCAAATGCCAAACGCAAGTTAATACCAACTGCAACAGGTCTAACATGCTGTGAATTGTTGGTAAATTGCGTTAAAATGCTGTTTTTTTGGAAACTCTGCAAACCGTTTGCAGTTTCTTGAACTGCAAATGTTTGATTTTGGTCACCTCTGTAAATGTTGTTCAATCCATAGTTGAAAAACACACCCGCATGAAGTCTTAAAGTTTCGGAAACACGAAATCTCATACCCGCTTCGAGTGCAAGCATTGCAGAGAAGCCAAGGTCTATATTTCCATCAGCTTCTTTGGAGAATCTACCCAAACCCATGGGTGTAAAATCCGGTGCATAGTTCGCAAGCGAAGGGTACCAAGCTCTATTATGCACTTCTCCTTCAGCAGAAAACCTGCCCATAACAGGAATACCGAATTTGAAACCTGCCTTCGTATAAAACCGCTCCCCAAAATTGAGTTGTGCCATCAACGGAATTTGCAGAAGCAGTGCTCTTTGGTTCTCCGTGTAATCCAATACAGTTGTACGCAATATGAAAGGATCATTGTAGGGAACATCATGCAAAATACCGCTCTCTACCATTGCGTTTGTTAAAGTTGTTCTCGTTCTGTAAAGCCCTAAACCTATACCCGTATGGATACCCCAGCGTACGCTCTGATCAGAACGTCTTGGAAATAGGTATGAGTAGCCAAATCCAACGAGGTCGCCACCAAAGCGTCCTCGTTGTTGTGCGTTATCAACTCCGTATCTGAGCCAAGAAATCCCCCCACCTACGAATACAGAAAACTCGTGAGTTGGAACTGTATAGTCTATAATTGATTCATTTGTCGCAGTTCGAGCCTCGTTTGCTTGAGCAAAAACGAGAGTGCTACATGCGATTGCTATAAGAATTATGGTTATCTTTTTCATTGTAATAGTTCTTTTGGTGGGTTTATTAATTGTTAACTATAATCGTCATCGTACCGTTCTCCTCCGTACGTAGGAAGTAGATACCAACCGGCAAATCAATGTCGATAGTGGCTTGGTCGCTATTAGCTACTGTAGAAATTACAAGCACACCCATTTGATTGAATATCTCTATTCTGGTGCCCATTGTAACTCCATCAACAGTAAATGTTTGACCGGAGATTACCGGGTTTGGATATCCCATTAAGGACGCAGTTTGAGGTGCAACTCCCTGAAAAACAGTAGAAGGTATAACACCTGAACCGGTTTGAAGCACAAAGCGATATTCGCCGTTCGGCAACAAAGCATTCATTGTATTACCTGCAGAATAGTTCAAGCCTGTGTGTATCAATACATCATTGCTAAGCCACTGGCAAGAATTCACTGTGATATTGAGTCCGCCAAGTGCAACCATATTCAACGTAAAGGTAGAACCCCATCTTACCGAAACAAAGTCTTCAAACAGCAGTCCGAAGTTGGCTATTACTGTAGTCTCTATCGCTGATTCATCAGTTATGGTATATGCAAATGATGGATCCGTGGATACTACTACGCCACCAATCGTCCAATTCATGAATACGAATCCTGTATTTGGCGTTGCTGTGAGAGGAATTACCTGACCTTCAAGAAATCCTGTTCCATCACCGGCTGTTGTTCCCAAAGTGCTGTTGTTAGCAGCTGTTATGATTGTATATTGCTGTACCCATCTTGCGAAAAGCACAGTGTCTGATATTACCACATCTGTACTGAAATCCCATGGAGAACCAGCAATGCTGTCAGTATACCAACCGTCGAAGGTAAAGCCTGTGCGAGTTAGGGCTGCAGGCTCTGTTGCTAAATCACCATGATTAATCGTTTGATTCGGAGGTACCGGAGTTCCGCCTAACGCATTGAACACTACGGTGTAAGTAATAGTATCCCATCTTGCGAAAAGCGTAGTATCTGATGTTACTAAATCTATATCAAAATCCCACAGAGAACCGGCAATGCTGTCGGTGTACCAACCTTCGAAGGTAAAGCCTATGCGAGTTGGGGCTGTCGGCTCTGTAGCTATACCGCTGAGACCAACGATTTGCTCCGGGATATTAGTTTCGCAGTCGGAAACAAACGTCACAACGTGAGCCACTACGGTTATCGTTGTCGAAGCCATTGCTAAAGCTACAGCAGAAGGTGATGGCCATGCATTATTTCCGGGACCTAAATCCCAGAGTGTGTAGGTGATTTGATAATCTCCACCTTGATCAGCGCTGAATCTAAGCCAACCGCCTGATACCAATCCACCGGGTGCTGCAGACCCTAATTGGCCACTGCCTATACCGTTAGGCTGATTTAGTACGCTAACCCAATTACCGCCTCCAATGTGCAATTCATGGGTTACGTTTGCTCCTGAAGGTCCGGCTACATCGACCGTAATAAAGGCAAATGCACTTGCTAAACCCGAATTACCCGTCAAATAAAAATTGATACCAAACACTTCGTCTATATCCAAATCGCGAAGAGCTACCGGAGTACCGGATGCTGCTATTTCATAATAGTTAAAATTAATGGTGGGGAAATTTCCATTATGGATAATTATCGCATCTACATTTTCACCAACTAACAAACTTGCATCGTTGACACCAATGCCATAGCCCCATCCCATATTTTCTGTGGCGGTAAAATTGCTCACGCTGACACTAGTAAGGCAGTTTATTCCGTTTAGTATCAAGCCGGCAAGTACGTTTTTCACAACGCAGTTGTCGATCACAACTCTGACGGCACAATATGCGTTAATACCCCTTAGATGGAGGTTACCGGTTAGAGCTAAGGAAGGAGGATCAGGAGTTACAGCAACACCACGTCCATCAAAAATTATGTTTTCGATCAAAACATCATCCGCTTCTATCGAAAGCAAAAATCTGCGTGAACCCATATTACTTATCACTGTGAAAACATCGGCTGCCTTGATTGTGGTTACAGGATCTCCTGAACTGTCAACCGCACCAATAAGTTTCAGACCAGGTGTCTCAATGAAA
>WQWI01000023.1 GCA_009785425.1 Bacteroidales bacterium
GATAAGTTCATTTTCATCAACATTGATTCCATTGTCTTGATAGTACTTCGCGAGTTTTTTGCGATAGGACATATTACCCGCCGAATGACTGTAATCAATCAGTTTGAGCGTGTTGTTACGAACAGCTGCGAGCGCACCTTCTGGAGCTTCGACGTCGGGCTGACCGATATTCAGATGGTAAATGTGAATACCGCGTTTTTTCGCATCTTCTGCGTACGGAACCAGTTTCCTAATCGGAGAAACCGGCATTTGAATAGCTTTTTGTGAGATTGTTGGCATATTTTTTTGTTTATTATTATTACTGGATTGTTCTTGGGTTGACTCTACCTGTAATGCGTAGCGTAACACGATGTGTATCGTTAACAGAATTTGAATGTACGACGGCTGCTCTACCGATGTGTCCGATACGATTAGTATCGTAGTGAACAGTTATCGAACCAAATTCGCCGGGCATCACCGGTTCGCGAGACCAAGTTGGTCTTGCACAACCGCATCCGGTTTGTACATGTGTCAAAATCAACGGTTCCGATCCAACGTTTCGGAACGTAAATACGGCATCACCGTTGGCGCCTTGCTCGATTTCACCGTAATCGTGTACAAGTCTTTCAAATTCGATTTTCGGTCCTTCCGCAATAGGAACAAATGCGGGAGTCTCTTGAACTGCTTCCGCTTGACGAGCGGCTCTTCTTTGAGCATCTGCGGAATATACCACAAATGCTATCAATGCTAGGGTGCAAAGAATTTTTTTCATATCTTAAAATCTTAAAATTATCTGGAAACTACATTTCCGTTGACACGAAGTATAACACGATCGCTTCTTGCGCTCGAGAGAATTGTAATAGTGCTACTCCTTGGGCCAACAAGATTTGTGTTGTAGCGAAGGGCTATCACGCCTTCTTGTCCGGGCATAATGGGTTCGCGAGTCCAACTTCGTATGGTTACACATGCTGAACAAGACTGTCGAACATCAAACAAAACCAGGGGTTCCGAACCAATGTTTTTAAACCTGAAATCAATATCGCCGTTCGCATTTAGAGCGATATCGCCAAAGTCGTGAGTCATTTGTTCAAACTGAATCTGAGCACCTTGTACAGTCGGTACAAACTCAGAGTTAGCAGGATCAGCAACTAAATTGACTTGTTGCTGTTGGGCATTTGCCGAAACTGCCGTAAAAGCTGCTAATGCAAGAATGCAAAGAATTTTTTTCATAGTTGTGTATTTGCTCTTTATAGGTTAGACATTTTTTGTTGAAAAAGGTTTAGTCATCCAAATCAAAACTTCCAACTCTGCAAAGATACAACTTTTTTTTTGAAATAACAAAAAAAACCGGTAGCGCCGATGCAGTTTCAACATCCAAATGCAACTTTAATTCTGCAAAGATAGAAAAAATGCGTATCTTTGTTTCGTGATTAAACATGTTTTTCATTGCAACGGTAAAATGCCTATGAACAAAAAACTAATTTCTTCCTTGCTGATGGTTGTCTGTATGCTTGGCTCTAAGGCACAGCCAAATTTTGAACTTTTTTATGTTACAGATTTTCGAACTAATTTCGGGAGAAATTACAACTGGACGAATTTGTTGCAACTAACTGCCGAAATTCCAACCGAAACAATAAGTAATCGTTGGAAAAACGGAAAATTTATAATCCAACCCATAACCGTATATAGCCTTTTTGAAGATCCTGTGATTGACGATTTATTAGGCTATTCCAATATCTTTGCGGATAATTTGCCATTGAATTTCCTTGTATTTGGATATGAGCATCATTGGGGAAGATTTTCGTTGTTTGCCGGTGTTCGAAATATCACCGCAGACTATTTTTACAAAGACTATATGTCGCTTTTTACACGTGGGGCTAACGGAATGGCGCCAACGTTGTCGTCCAATTTTCCAATGGCTGACTATCCATTTTCTGCAATGAGTTTGCACGCCGAATTTTTTATGAATGACAACTGGTTTTTTCAGACGAGTTTGCACAACGGTGTTGCCCATAATCCGGCGAGAAATCCACTAAGAGCCTTCACCGTAAATCCACGCAACGACGGCATTTTTAGTATTTCACAAATAAGTTATTCGCAAAACAAAATCGGTCGGGGCAGTTATTCTTTGGGGTTTGCAATGCACAGTTTCGGAAGTATGAGACCTTCATTTTTCGGAAAATTTGAACAAACGCTGTTAGAAAATGAACAACACGAAATAGGAATAACTTTACAAGGCGGATATTCGGCAATACCAACACGGTCGGGATTTGATTACCACTTGAATGGCGAGCCCAGATGCAAGTTTTATTTCGGCATAGGTGGCTATTTCAGAGGTTTTCTGAGCAGAAGCAAACGTGATGCTTTTGGTATCCATTTTACTTCGGCGAATTTTGAAAACATCAACGAACGTGCTTTGGAAATCACGTGGAAGTATCAACTATTTAACCAACTTTCCATTCAGCCGACATTTCACCTTGTTCAGACAGGAGGCACCACTAGAAGCGTTGGAATGCTTAGATTTGTACTTCAAATTTGAGCAAGATTTTTTGCTTTTTGTTTCCATCAAAAAAAAAAGCGACACTTACGTGCCACTTTGAGTGTTTTCACAACGGAATAATCCTTATTGTGAATTGCTTAAAAATTTGTACTGCAAAGTTACGAAAATATTTTTGAATTTGCAACTTTTTTTTGTTTCTATTGTTTAGTATCTTTGCAAAGACATTGAGCAACAAACAAAAAGACGTATGAAAAAGATACTCGGGCTGGATTTAGGAACTAACAGTATTGGCTGGGCGTTGATAGAAAGTGATTTTGACGCTAAACAAGGAAAAATACTTGGGCTTGGAAGTCGGATTATTCCGATGGATGCAAGCATTATGGGCGATTTTGGTAAAGGCAATTCCGTTTCGCAAACTGCCGATAGAACAAAATATAGAGGTGCGAGAAGATTGTATGAGCGTGATAATCTTCGCAGAGAGCGTTTGCACCGCGTGTTGAATGTTTTAGGTTTTATGCCTGAACATTACGCAAATGATATTGATTTTGAAAAGCGATTAGGGCAATTTCTTGATGAAAAAGAACCGAAAATTGCATGGAAAAAAGTGTGGAATGAACAAAAAAACAAAAAAGAGTTTGTCTTTGTTTTCCAAAATTCGTTCAACGAAATGGTTGATGATTTCAAAGCAAGAGGTCTTGACATAAAAATCCCTTATGATTGGACAATTTACTATTTGCGTAAAAAAGCACTTACTCAAAAAATCGAAAAAGAAGAGTTGGCGTGGCTATTGCTGAATTTTAATCAAAAACGTGGTTATTACCAATTGCGTGGCGAAGAGGAAGAAGAAAATCCAAACAAATTGGTAGAATTTCACTCGTTGAAAATAGTCGATGTAGTGGCAGATGAAATGCCTAACAGCAAAGGCGATATTTGGTATTCGCTACATTTGGAAAATGGCTGGATATATCGGCGATCGAGCAAAACACCTTTATTTGATTGGAAAGACAAGGTGCGAGATTTCATTGTAACAAGTGATTTGAATGATGATGGAACGGTTAAAACCGACAAAGAAGGTGCTGAAAAACGCTCGTTTCGAGCACCGAGCGAGGACGATTGGACTTTGCTTAAAAAGAAAACAGAGGCAGATATAGATAAATCTCAAAAAACTGTCGGCACATACATTTACGAAGCATTGTTGCAAAAACCAACACAAAAGATTCGCGGAAAATTAGTGCGAACGATTGAGCGAAAATTTTACAAAGATGAGTTGATTGCCATTTTGAAAAAGCAGATAGAGTTGCAACCAGAAATTTTCACAGAGGATTTATACAACGATTGTGTTCGTGAATTGTATCGCAACAACCAAGCACACCAAACTTCGTTGAGTAAACAGAATTGCTTTGTGCATTTGTTTGTTAATGATATTATTTTCTATCAACGACCTTTGAAGAGCCAAAAATCGTCAATCAGTAATTGTACCTTGGAGTATCGCAAATATAAAAGTAAAGATGGGAATAAGATTAAAGAATACCTAAAAGCCATTCCAAAGTCCAATCCTTTGTATCAAGAATTTCGCTTGTGGCAATGGTTGTACAATCTGAAAATATATCTAAAAGACGATGATACCGATGTGACAGAGCAATTTATTGCAAGTGTTTCTGATAAAGAAAATTTGTTTGATTTTTTGAACAAACAGAAAAAAATCGAACAAAAATCACTTCTGAAATACTTTTTTGGACAAAAAGGGTTTAAAGGAAAGCAACTTAATGCAGAGATTGAAAAATATCGTTGGAATTATGTAGAGGACAAAGAATACCCTTGCAACGAAACGGGTTCTGAGGTCATAAAACAATTGAATAAAGTCGAAGATGTTCCAGCCGATTTTCTGATACCCGAAATTGAGCAAAAACTTTGGCACATTATTTACTCTGTTACGGACAAAAATGAATTTGAGAAAGCATTAAAAACATTTGCCAACAAGCACAATTTAGACGAAAAATCTTTTGTTGAAAATTTCAAGAAGTTTCCACCATTCAAAAGTGAATACGGCTCGTTTTCAGAGAAAGCGATTAAAAAATTATTGCCGTTAATGCGATTGGGAAAATACTGGAACAGGGAAGTAATTGACGAAAAAACCAAAGACAGAATAAACAAAATTCTTACAGGCGAATATGATGAAACCATAAAAAACCGTGTTCGAGAAAAAGCAATTGATTTAACTTCTGAAAATGATTTTCAAGGTTTGCAGTTATGGCTGGCTCAATATATTGTTTACGACCGTCATTCGGAAGCAGGCAATACGGATAAATGGAAAACTGTTGCTGATTTGGAAAAGTATTTGGAAAAATTCAAACAACATTCTTTGCGAAATCCAATTGTGGAGCAGGTAATTACTGAAACTTTGCGAGTAGTGCGCGATATTTGGAAAAAGTACGGTGGCGATTTTTCGGAAATACACATAGAACTTGGTCGCGAAATGAAAAACACGGCAGAAGAACGTAAACGATTGACTAACATTGTTACTGAAAATGAAAATACCAACCTCCGCATAAAGGCGTTGATAATGGAATTGAAAGAAAGTGCCGATGTAGAAAATGTTCGTCCGTATTCGCCCATTCAACAAGAGGCTTTGAAAATCTACGAAGAATATGCTTTACAAAATGAAGAGGAGTATGATGGACAAGATGAGGAAACAGGAAAAGATAAGTTTATTTCCGCAGTAATACCCGAAGATATTTTAAAAATAAGCAAAACAGCACAGCCTTCAAAGTCAGAATTGCAACGTTACAAACTGTGGCTCGAACAAAAATATCGTTCACCTTACACAGGACAAATGATTCCGCTCGGAAAATTATTTACAGAGGAATATCAAATAGAACACATTATTCCAAAATCCCGCTATTTTGACGATAGTTTGAGCAATAAAGTAATTTGTGAATCGGCAGTAAATCAATTAAAAGACAAGCAACTTGGATTTGAATTTATTAAAAATCATCGTGGCGAAATAGTTGAATGTGGAATGGGCAAAAAGGTTGAAATCTTTTCAGAAGATGCCTATCAAACTTTTGTCAAAGAACATTATTCCAAAAACTATAAAAAACGCAATAATCTTTTGTTGGAAGATATTCCCGAAAAAATGATTGAACGGCAAATGAATGATACACGTTATATCAGCAAATTTGTTTCGCAACTTTTGTCGAATATCGTGCGTGAAGAAACCAACGATGACGATGTAAATTCTAAAAATGTACTACCCGGAAATGGTAAAATTACCTCAACCCTAAAACAAGATTGGGGTTTGAATGATGTTTGGAATGATTTGATTTTGCCACGTTTTGAGCGAATGAATACGCTAACAAACTCAAATGCGTTTACGGCGTGGAATGAGCAACATCAAAAGTTCCTGCCAACAGTTCCGTTGGACTTATCAAAAGGTTTTCAAAAAAAACGTATTGACCACCGCCACCACGCAGTGGATGCTTTGATAATTGCTTGTGCAACTCGAGACCACATAAATCTGTTGAATAACCAATCTGCAAAATCGCAAACTACAAGATATGATTTGCAAAACAAACTTCGTAATGTTGAAAAATGGATTGATAAGGACGGAAAAGAAAGAGACAAATTCGTAGAATTTAAAAAGCCCTGGGATAATTTTACAGTTGATGCTCGAAATGAGTTAGAAAAAATCGTAATCAGTTTTAAACAAAATTTGCGAGTAATCAACAAAGCAACGAATAAATACCAGAAAATTAAAGATGACAAAAAGATCAAAGTTAAACAAGAAGGTATAAATTGGGCTATTCGCAAGCCATTACACAAAGACACTATTTATGGCAAAGTGTACTTGCTCAACGAAACAAAGGAAATGACTTTGAAAAAAGCACTGGAAAAAGTTGAACAATCGAAAGATGTAAATATTATTGTAGATAAAAATATTAGAGAAAGAGTTAAAGTCCATTTTGCAAATAATAACATTGACATCTCATCAGCCTTAAAGGATAGTGAATTAAAAGATATTTCAAAAATAAAAGTATTTGAACAAAATGTAGCAACAAGGTATCTTAACGATTTGGTATCTATTTTCAATGGTGTTACAACAGTAGATAAGGCTAAAGGAGTAATTGAAAAAATAACAGACACAGGGATACAGAAAATTTTGCTCAATCATTTGATTGCCAAAGACAATAAGCCAGAGATTGCTTTCTCGCTTGAAGGCATTGAAGGTATGAATAAAAATATTATCGCTCTAAATAATGGAAAATTTCATCAGCCAATTTATAAAGTCAGAGTACACCAAGCACTTGGAAATAAATTTCAAATTGGCTCCACAGGCAATAAGAAAGATAAATATGTAGTTGCAGAGGCTGGGACAAATCTCTTTTTTATTGTTTATGAAGAAAATGGCAAGCGAAATTACGAAACTGTTCCTCTGAATGAAGTAATAGAATACCAAAAATGGCGAGGTACATTAACAAAAGAAGAGCAAAAAACTACACCTATTGTTCCAATAAAAGAAGACAGAGGGCACTATCTATTTCACTTGTCGCCGAACGATTTGGTCTATGTGCCAACAGAAGATGAAAAAGAAAATAGTCGTGCAATAGATTGGAAAAATTTGGATAAAGAGCAATTGAAGAGGATCTATAAATTTACAGATTCAAGCGATACAACTGCGAATTTTGTACCAGCGAATGTTGCTAATCTAATTTTTAATATGAATAAGACTGAACAGCAAAAACGAGGGTTAAATTTCAATATTCAAAATGAATTTGGCGTAGGAAGTCCACAGTCCAAAAACCAAAGAGCAATAACAGGGGAAATGGTCAAAGATGTATGTATCAAACTAAATACAGACCGTTTAGGAAATATAAAGCCATTATAATTTATGCCAAGTTCAAAAATAAAAATTCAATCATCAGAACAAGTTTTGTTCAACGACCTTTCTAAACTCATTGAACAAAGCAAGCAATTTGTTGTTATTCAAGCAAACAGCGTAATGACTATGCTGTTTTGGAATGTTGGCAAACGAATAAATGAAGACGTTTTGCAAAATAAGCGAGCAGATTATGGTAAGCGAATTGTGCCGACACTGTCGGCACAATTAATGGAAAAATACGGCAAAAATTTTGAAGACAAAAATTTGCGTAGAATGATGCAGTTTGCTGATAGGTTTCCTGATTTAGAGATTGTCGTTCCACTGGCACGACAATTGTCATGGTCTCATCTTCAAATCCTTATACCTCTTAAAGACGAAAAAGCACGACAGTTTTACGCTAAAGAAGCAACAGAAAGACACTGGGGCAAGCGCGAACTTCGCCAATCTATTGAACGAAAAGAATTTGAGCGCACAGAAATCGCCAATGTGCAATTAACGGAGCAATCGCCCATTCCGTTTAATGTGTTCAAAGATCCTTATTTTTTAGATTTTCTAAACCTGCCAAAGGATTTTCTCGAAAATGATTTGGAAGATGCTATTCTTAAAGAAGTAGAGCGATTTATTCTCGAAATGGGAAAGGGTTTTGCCTTTGTAGAACGGCAAAAACGAATGATTATCGATGATGAAGATTTTCATTTAGACTTGCTTTTTTATCATCGAACGCTAAAACGTTTGGTTGCTATTGAATTGAAACTCGGAAAGTTTCAAGCAAAGCACAAAGGGCAAATGGAATTGTATTTGAAATGGCTCAATCGCCACGAACGGCAAGAAGGAGAAAACGAACCTGTCGGACTGATATTGTGTGCAGAAGGAAACCGTGAACAAATCGAACTTTTAGAAATGCACAAAGACGGAATTATGATTGCAGAGTACTGGACAGAACTACCGCCTAAAAAAATGTTAGAGCAAAAAGTCCGTGAAATAGTTGCTGAAACTCGCGAACTTTTCGAAAGAAATAAACAATTGAATCAATGATAAAACGTACCCTATATTTTGAGAACCCCGCCTATCTAAGTTTAAAAGATAAACAGTTGGTTGTTAAACTGCCCGAAGTGGAAAAGAATGACTCTTTGCCGGATTCGTTCAAGGCGGAAAGCATTAGGACGATTCCTATTGAGGATATCGGCGTTGTGATTTTAGACAACAAGCAAATCACTCTGACACACGGATTGATAGAGGCTTTGCTTGAAAACAACTGTGCATTGATTACTTGCGATAGTCGCCGAATGCCTGTCGGATTGCTTTTGCCGTTGGAAGGAAACACCGTCCAACAAGAACGTTTTACGGCACAAATTGAGGCATCGCTACCGCTGAAAAAACAGTTGTGGCAACAAACCATCCAAGCAAAAATAGAGAATCAAGCCTACGTTTTGAAGAAATGCCGTAATACGGAAGTGCGAAATATGCAAAAATGGGCGAGCGATGTGCGAAGCGGAGATAGTGATAATTTGGAAGGAAGGTCTGCTGTTTATTACTGGAAAAATCTTTTCCCGATGATTGAGGGTTTTACTCGCGATCGTGACGGCGTGCCTCCGAATAATTTGTTGAATTATGGTTATGCCATTTTGCGAGCAGTTGTGGCACGGGCGTTGGTGTCCAGTGGCTTGTTGCCTACGTTTGGCATTCATCACCACAACCGCTACAATGCCTATTGTTTGGCGGATGATGTTATGGAGCCCTATCGTCCGTTTGTGGATAAGTTGGTGGTGGAAATTGTTGATGCGTACAATGTAGAGATGCAACGCATTGCATCTCTACCAACCGATTTAACCAAAGACGTCAAAATAAAATTGTTACAGATTCCTGTTTTGGATGTAATGATTAACGGGCAACGCAGTCCGCTGATGGTTGCGGTTACTCAAACTACGGCATCTTTGGCAAAATGTTTTTTAGGGGAAAATCGTAAGATTGTTTATCCGGATTTTGAATAAATCGTTATACTCACAAATGAACGGTAAAGCAAATAACAAGCAGATGTCTCGCTTCGCTCGACATGACGATGGACTGGGTAAGGGAGAGGAGATGGAAAGGATTTTGGGCGAAGCCCAAAATCCTTTCCATCTCCCAAGCTCTCCACAGAATGCCGTCATTCCGAGCGTAGCACACGTAGTGTGCGAAGTCGAGGAATCCCCTTGCTATGGGCGAAGCAACTCATAACTATAAAATGAAAATTATGGCAACAGAATTAACAAAAGAACAATTTATTGAGATTTTACTTGATGAAAAAATCACAAAGCCAGAAAATATATTTGACTTTCAAACCATTTATTCGTTTGATAATCATCAAGCCCCTGCCAATCGTGTTGTTAGGAAACAATGGAAGCATTCTGAACGACTATTAGTTGATAAAGAAGGTCCTCGTCCTGTGGGTCCTATCAATTCCCGAATAGGGTGGCTTGGAAAAAGAATAGCAAAAAAGTACCCAATCACACTTAGCAAGAGAGAAAATGGTACGTATCGATATTGGGATTTATTTTTCAACGGTTGGAATGAAGGGAATCTTTTTATATGGCAATTGAAGTCTAATTTAATCAAGGCACTCGAAGAAACAGGCTTGGTCGAAAAAAAAAATGCCCACAAAACTATTGACCAAATCAATAAAGAATTTGAAGAAAAAGTAAAATTTTCAAAAAACGATAGCGAGCAAGAACGGCAAGAGCGATTAAAGTTAGCAAACAAAAGGCCAATCAGCACTTCGGCACAGGTAAACGTATTTTTGCGTAATCCCGATGTGAAAGTTGAAATTTTGCGTAGAGCCAACGAACATTGTGAGTATTGTCAAAGCCCTGCACCATTCAAAAAAGACGGTGATGGGGAAGGTTTTTTGGAAGTGCATCACATTATTCCTTTGGCTGAAGATGGCGACGATACAGTTGAAAATGCTGTTGCACTCTGCCCTAATTGCCATAGACACGCACATTATGGCAAGAATAGTTTTGATGTTGAAAGGCTAAAAGCAATTTGAAAATTTTGTGGAACGTTTCAGCGAATATCGAATTATGTGGGTATTAGTATTTTTTGATTTGCCAACGGAAACAAAAAAAGAGCGAAAAGCACACGCATTGTTTCGCAAAAATTTGATGAAAGACGGTTTCACAATGTTTCAGTTTTCGATTTATTTACGTCATTGTGCCAGTCGCGAAAATGCAGATGTTCACATCAAACGTGTGAAAAAACTATTGCCCGAAAAAGGGCATGTTGGGATTATGTGTATTACCGACAAACAATTCGGAAATATGGAATTGTTTTACTGCAAGAAACAAACGGAGGTTGATACGCCTTGTCAGCAGTTGGAGTTGTTTTGAAAATAGCGATAGTAAAACCTAAAAGTAAAATCTCGCCGAAATCAGCGAGATTTTACTTTTTTGCAAACATTTTTTGTTTTCTAATTATCTTTGTAAGTCGTTGTTTTTCATTTTGCAGTGCGTAATGTGTTGTTTGCGACTACAAAGATACAAATTTTTTAAGCAATTCACAACGGTGAGGAGCGTTGAGTGGAGTGCGATATGGTTGTTTGCGACTACAAAGATACAAATTTTTTAAGCAATTCACAACTAAGAAGCGAATTAAGTGAATGCATCGGCAGTTGTTTGCGACTACAAAGATACAAATTTTTTAAGCAATTCACAACTGGCGATAAACTTAAATCTTTTTACGAAGGGTTGTTTGCGACTACAAAGATACAAATTTTTTAAGCAATTCACAACTAAATGTTTTACCTGCTTCATACACAGGAAGTTGTTTGCGACTACAAAGATACAAATTTTTTAAGCAATTCACAACACCAAAAGACCGATCCACATTCGCCCGACGTTGTTTGCGACTACAAAGATACAAATTTTTTAAGCAATTCACAACACGAGAAGTTTAGATATAAAATTTACATAGTTGTTTGCGACTACAAAGATACAAATTTTTTAAGCAATTCACAACCGCCTTGCGTTCTTTCCTTTCCAAATGTGAGTTGTTTGCGACTACAAAGATACAAATTTTTTAAGCAATTCACAACTAATTTTTAGTTGTTTTACTTAAAGTTTTTGTTGTTTGCGACTACAAAGATACAAATTTTTTAAGCAATTCACAACTATTCATTTCATCACCTCCTCCACGGAGCAGTTGTTTGCGACTACAAAGATACAAATTTTTTAAGCAATTCACAACGTCTGTGCATTCTTCGCACATCTCGTGTTCGTTGTTTGCGACTACAAAGATACAAATTTTTTAAGCAATTCACAACGGTAAAACGCTTTCTAAAAAACTAACCGTGTTGTTTGCGACTACAAAGATACAAATTTTTTAAGCAATTCACAACTCCATAAAGTTTTATGCTCCATAAAATAAAGTTGTTTGCGACTACAAAGATACAAATTTTTTAAGCAATTCACAACAAAGGTTGGTCTTAGCGATTCTTCAAATTGTTGTTTGCGACTACAAAGATACAAATTTTTTAAGCAATTCACAACTTTTCCCTACGCTTTATACTTTTTTCGATACGCAAAGTAAAAAACCTGCGGAAGCACAGCAAATGTAAGCACCATCGCAATAATCATCCCACCTACAACCATAATGGCTATGGGCTTTTGGATTTCTGACCCCAAACCTGTCGAAAGTGCGGCGGGGAGTAATCCCACCGAACCTAACAAGGCAATCATTAAGATAGGTCTTGCACGGTCTCTGACACCTGCTGTGATGGCACTTGTGAGGTTTCTTGTTGTGCGAAGTTTTTCCTTGATGTTTTCGACAAGCAAAAGACTGTCGGTAACGGTAACACCGAATAAAATCGTAAAGCCTACACCTGCCGATATTCCAAACACCGTTCCGGTTGCCAAAAGCGACAGATAACCTCCGATAAAAGCAAACGGAAAGGCTGTACCTGCGGTAATCAACGTATCTCTTACATTGCCAAAATTCATATAAAGCAAAAACAAAATCAGCAACAAAGCCATTGGAACAACCACTGACAGTCGTCTCATCGCACGTTCCATATTTTCGAATTCGCCTGCCCATACAATACGATTTTCCGGCGATATTTCAACGACTTCTCTAACTCGTGCTTGTGCTTCCGCAATAGCACCACCCATATCTCGACCTCGAACGCTGAAACCTACTGCTACAAAACGACTGTTGCCTTCACGATAAATAAACGCAGGACCGGTAACAAATTCAATATCGGCAATTTCTCTCAAAGGTACTTGTACACCTTCTTCTAACGTTGGAACAAGGATATTTCCAATCGCTATTTCATCGCTACGATGCTCTTCTGCAAAGCGTAAGCGAACATCAAACATACGCTCATCTTCAAAGAATGTTGTTGCCGTAGTGCCTCCGATTGCCATTTCTATCACCGCTTGTGCATCTTCCATCAAAACGCCATGACGTGCCATACGTGTTTGATTTAGACGAATTTGCAATTCGGGCAAACCGACACTGCGGAAAACATTAACATCTTCAATGCCACGGATATCACGAATAGCGTAGGCTATTTCATCGGCAACGCTTTCCATTTGGAAAAGGTCTCTTCCAAAAACATTCACTACCAACGAACTTTTTACACCGGAAACATATTCTTCGACATTATCCTGAATGGGCTGACTGAATCCGAAATAGATACCCGGATAGGCTTCAAGCACTTGTTGCATCTCGGCAACGAGGTCGTCTTGCCTCACACGACGTGTCCATTCGCTTCTGGGTTTCAACTCGATATGAAATTCGATATTGAAAAATCCTGTGGGATCTGTTCCGTCATTCGGGCGTCCGGTTTGTGAAAGGATAAAATCTACCTCTTCAAATTCACGCAATTTCGATTTCATTTCTCGGGTCAAACGTACAGATTCTTCAAGGCTGACGCTGTTTGGAAGCGTGGCACGAACATAAATTGCACCTTCGTTGATTCGTGGAATAAATTCCGTGCCGTGGTTCATAAATCCTATCACACAGGCAACCAACACAGCCGAAGAAGCCACAATAACCGCACGCTTGCGACGTGCACAGACTTCGTATATCCAAATAACCGATTGAATGAGTGATCTCGAAACCACGTTATCTCTTTCACGGATGGGCTTTGTCAAAAGGACTTTACACATCACGGGAACGAAAGTCAACGCCAATATCAACGAGCCTAAAATTGCATAACCCAACGTAAATGCCAATGGCGAAAACATCTTACCTTCAACCTGTTGGAAGGCAAAAATAGGTATCAACGCCACTACTGTTGTGAGTTGTGCGAAAAAGATTGCCGGTGCCACATTTGATGCACTGCTTCTAATCGTTCCTGTTTTAATGACATTGCTGAAACGTTCTTCGTTGAAACCAAGTGATTTATTTTTCTTGCCGAGCATCACGAAAACTCGTTCGACGATGACTAATGTGCCTTCGAGAAGTAGTCCGAAATTGAGAGCACCCATCGAAATAAGATTTGCCGGAAGCCCCTGAATGCGCAACATAATGACCGTAAAAAGGAAGGCAATTGGGATTACTAACACAGTGATAAGTGTAACACGCCAATTGAAAAGGAATAAAAACAAAACACACGTTACAAGAAAAATACCTTCGAGCATATTTCGTGCTACGGTTCTAATGGTCGTTTCGACCAATATCGTGCGATCAATAAATGGCTCAACCCTTACATCCGGTGGGAGAATAAAGTTGTTGAGTTCATAAATTTTTGCGTGTATTCGCCTAATAACTTCGCTTGGATTTTCTCCGCGAAGCATAACAATAATACCTTGCACAACATCATAATCATCGTTGAGACCTACCTGTCCCAAGCGTGGCATTGAAGACACAACGACTTCTGCAACGTGCCCTACACGCACCGGAACTCCACCTCGCACATCAATCAGTATATGTTCTATATCCTCAATGCTTTGAAGCAAGCCGATGCCACGCACAGCAAAAGCCTGACTGCCTTTCTGTATCATATCGCCACCCACGTTGACGTTGCTACTTTCCACTGCCTCCAAAACGTCTAATGCCGAAATACCGTAACTGTTCAACAATACAGGATTTAGGCGAATTTCGTAGATTTTTTCTTCTCCGCCAAAACTCACAACATCGGCAACACCGGGTACAGACAACAGTTCACGTTGTATAACCCATTCATCAATGGCGGTAATTTCACGAATATGTCGGTCGCTTCGTATGACATAGCGAAAAATTTCGCCTGTTGCCCCTGATGGAGGCTCTATTTCAGATTCGGCATCTTCCGGTAATTCGAGCCCCATTATACGCATAGCGGCGAATGTTTGGGCATAAAAATCATCAACACCTTCTTCAAAAAGAACCGTTACCACTGACAATCCGAACAACGATGTGGAACGAACTTTGGTTTTTCGCGGTATCGTGTTCAATTCACGCATCACCGGAAGGGTGATGAATTTTTCAACCTCTTCGGCACTGCGACCGGGCCATTGTGTGATCACACGTACACGTGTACTGGTAACATCCGGATAAGCCTCAATAGGTGTGTTGAATGTTGCTATAATACCGGCTACGACCAACAAAAACGTCATAAACAGTACGAAAATGTGGTTTCGTAATGAAAAAGCGACTATATTTTTAACGAACTTGTGCATAATTATCTTGCTCTAAAATGAGGAGTAAATCAATAGTTATCTTGCTCTGAGTGAGGAATGTATCAGTAGTTGATTTCTTACAACAACCGCTTCATTTTCCGATAGTCCGTCAGTGATGTATGCAACATCGCTGAAACGTCCTTGCACGGTAACTTCTCTGCTTTCAAAGGTTTCGTTGCCTGTTTGAACAACGACAAAGTGACGATTGCTGTCGAAAATCAAAGCATCCGATGGAATTGTAACGGCAAGTTGTCCTGTTTCGTTTGTTAACTGTACATCGACAAACATTCCGGGAATGAGCATCAAATCAGGGTTTTGCATAACAACTCGTGCTCTCAAAACGTGGTATTCCGGATCAAACATATGGGTCATCGCATCAATTGTGCCGTGAAAAACTTCGCCGGGATGAGATACCGTAGTTACAGCGGTATTCATACCAACTCTAACGAATCGAAGAATGCTCGGGTTCACATTTACAGTTACCCACACCGAACTCAAATCCGAAATTATGAACAACGGCTCGTCAGCCTCGTCAGAGATATTGCTACCTGTTGCCAAGGGTTCTGCGGTCAACACGTGCCCCGATATAGGGGCTCTTATAAAGAACAAACCTGTTTGGCTGTCCACACCGTAGATAGAAAGTGTGTTGGTCAAGTGATTAATTTCGGCTTGGGCTTGTATCATTTCGGCTTCCACCTCCAATAGTTCTCTTTCGGAAAGCATATTGTCTTCAAACAATGCTCTTGCCGTTTGATATTCACGCTGTGCAACCCTCAACTCGGCTTGGGCAGAAATTTTTTCGGCATAAAGTTCGCTCAAATCCGCACTGCGAAAACTTATCAGGTTTTGCCCTTGTCGAACTCTATCACCAAGTGAAAAGAACACACGATCTACTGTACCCGGTACGAGCGGAATAAAATTGACGGTTTGTCTGGGATTGGTCTCAACCTGTCCTGTGAGCATCAACACTTCTGTTCGATAACTCAACGTAGCGAGTTCGGTTTTTACTGAACTAAAAAAACTTGCAGTTCTGTATGCTTCCTGCTCTTGGGAACTTCGATTACATCCTACGCTGACCGTTAGTAGCAAGGTTGAGAGTATTAAAATTAGAGTTGTTTGCTTTTTCATCGTTTTGTATGTATGTGTTATCATTAGTTAGTGATTAATGGTGGTCGTCATTGCGGGCTTGACCCGCAATCCCCTTGCTATTTTGTCCCGCTGTGGTTAGGGGATTCCCGCCTACGCGGGAATGACGGACTAGCGGGAATGACGGTATTATCGTCATTCTCAATTTTAAAATTCCGTTGTTCCCACAGCGTACTGTAAGGTTTGAAACGCCGTAATCAAATTTTTTCGTGCCGTCAAAACGGTTTCCCTATTGCTTTTGTATGTTTCGATAAAATCTAAAAATTCTAAAATCCCGATGTTTCGAAGCATCAAATTTCTGAGCGAAACATCTAACATTGCATCCAATTCCGATGCCAAATTTTCTCTACTGCTTATTCTTTCGTAAAGTCTGTGAGCCATTAAAAAGTTCTGATAGGCTTCTGCTACTTCGTGACGAACAGTGTTTTCCTGTTGTTGACTTAAAAAATTTGCTTGATCTATGCTGAGCCTTGCAACTCTGATGTTGCCTTGATTGCGATCCCAAATGGGGATATCCATACTCACGCCAAAACCGAAAAAATTCTCCAAAGGACCATCGTGACGATCAAAAAAAGCACTCAACGTCAAATCCGGAATTCGATGTGATCTTTCGTAATCCAATTCCCTTTCGTGAAATACGGTTTGCAGGTTGTATGCTCTAAGATCAGGTCTGTTTTCGATGGCAAGTTCCATAAGGTTCAAGAGCGAAATATCAAGCGGATTTCTAACCGTTTCGTTTTCGGGAACTACGGTCAGATGAACAGTTGGCGGGATATTTAGCAGTATTTTCAATGTAGTTTGCAGGGCATTCATCTCCATAAAATGTTCAAAAATCTCGCTTTCCACTTCTTGCAACTCTGATTCGAAACGCAACAATTCCATTCGTGAGATATTGCCGAGTTCTGCTTGTCTTCTGTGAGATTCGACAACTTGTGTCAACAAATCCAATTCACGATTAAGTACATTCATAAAAGCCTGCATGAATATCAACTCGTTCACAGATTCTTGCAAATCCAATCTAAGGCTTCTCAACAGGTCTTCAAATTCTGCGACAGCGATATCTCTTGACGTTTCTTCCATGCGGATTGCTCTACGTCGTGTGCCACCCATGTGGATCATTTGGCTCAATTCTACACTAAACTGCGGGTCTCTTCGAAAGTTGTCGCCGTCATCGCTTGTTGACCAGAAATTAATGTCGCCGATGCTCAGTTCCGGATTTTCCCAGCGTCTTGCTTGTGCAATCTCTGCATCGGCAATGTCAATGTTCAACCGTTCGGCCAAAAGTTCCAGGTTTTGGCTGATAAACAAATCTTCGATTTGTCTCGGACTCAACTCCAACGTGTCTGACAGTTGTGCCAGACACGTCATTGAGCCAACAAACCAAATAACCAAAATTGTTGTAATATGCTTTTTCATCATAAATCCCAATTATTTTTTGAGTGTGCAAAATTACGCATCACAAATTAATTGGGATTTACAGGGGGATTAGAAGTAGATTAGAAAGTGCGGGTTTTGAAAAGTCGGTTTTTTTTTGTATCTTTGCACCCGTAAAAACCGCGGCATAATACTAACGATTTAAAAACGTGGAAATTATGAGAAAGATCATCTTGACAGGCTTTATTTTAGCCGTAATTACAACAAAAACATTTGCAGTTAGACCATTCATTACAGATGATGCAGCGGTTATTGGGCACAGACAATTCCAATTAGAAACATGGACTTTATTTGACCGCGATGCATCGGAACACTGGATTATGTGGGCATACGGACCTATCGAAAACCTCGAAGTCGCCATTGGTGCTTTGTGGGGGCGTGATAGGGTAAACAGAGAACTTTCTTTCGCTGTACCGTTACTTGAAGCAAAATATCTTTTTCGTCCGTACCAATCCGGAAGAGGTCCGGGAATAGCGGCATCCGCGGGAACTTTTTTGCCTTGGGGTAGAGGCGATTTTAGGGAAGATTACTTTGGTGCTTATGGTATTTTTATGCTCACCCAAGCGTTTGGACGCGACGAATCTATCTTGATACACGGAAATCTCGGCGTAAATTTTTTAGATACAGAGCGTAGAAGAGACCGATTTATCCCTTTTTGGGGACTTGGAACACAAATCCGAACGTTTGGAGGTTTGCATTTGGTTGGAGAAGTTATATCCGGCGACCCTTATGTTCCGGGAACAGGATTGGCTTATCATGTCGGTTTAAGGCATTTCGTTAGCGATTATTTTCAACTTGATTTGACTTTCGGAGATGGTATCAGAGGGAGAGAGCAGATGCCGTTTTGGTTTGGGTTTGGTGTTAGGCTTGTGCTTGATCCTGCACGAAATAGAAGCAGGTAATAAATGTGCGATCTTACTTATCCCTATTTCAAAATTTTTTACTATCTTTGTAGTTTGAAATTTTACTAAACCAAACCAACAATACCATGAAAAAATTATTTACCCTTATCATCTGTGGCTTGATGTTCGCCACAAATCTTAATGCTCAAAGTGGAACAACAGGTCCACTCACATGGAGCATTGCCAATGACACGCTTATTATCAGTGGAAATGGGGTGATGCCGGATTATTATGGTGGTCAGCTCATAGGTAATGTTTTTGTCTCGCCCGCCCCTTGGAACGTCTATCGAAATTCTTTTACTGCTGTTGTGATAGAGTATGGAGTAACAACTATTGGGGTCAATGCATTTCACGGTGCTACAAGCCTAAACTCAATTGCTATTCCTAATAGCGTGACAATTATCGGGAACAATGCGTTCAGGAGTGTCAGAAACCTAACCTCAATTTTTATTCCTAATAGCGTAACAGCTATCGCAAACGCTGCATTTTTCGATGCTACAAGCCTAACCTTAATAGTTATTCCCAATAGCGTAACAACTATTGGAATAGACGCGTTTTGGGGAGCCACAAGTCTAACATCAGTCACAATTGGCAATGGCGTAACAACTATTGGAGCAAACGCGTTTAGGGGAGCCACAAGTCTAACATCAGTCACAATTGGCAATGGCGTAACAACTATTGGAGACGGGGCGTTTTTGGGAGCTACAAGTCTGAGATCAATTGTCATCCCTAACAGTGTAACAACTATTGAAGGCATGGCGTTTGCTGAAACAGACCTAACCTCAATAGTTATTCCCAATAGCGTAACAACTATTGGAATAGGCGCGTTTACGAGAGCTAGAAGTCTAACATCAGTCACAATTGGCAATGGGGTAACAACTATTGGAGCAAACGCGTTTTTGGGAGCCACAAGTCTGACATCAGTCACAATTGGCAATGGGGTAACAACTATTGGAGCAAGCGCGTTTTTGGGAGCTACAAGTCTGAGATCAATTGTCATCCCTAACAGTGTAACAACTATTGGGTACGCGGCGTTTCTTGAAACAGGTCTAACCTCAGTCACTATAGGTAATAGCGTAACAACTATCGAGGAAATTGCGTTTGCTGGAACAGACCTAACCTCAATAGTTATTCCCAATAGCGTAACAACTATTGGACACGCGGCGTTTTCGAGTGCCACAGCTCTAACATCAGTAACCATTTTGGCAGGAACCCCTCCTGCTATGACAGGAAATCCGTTTTGGGGCAGGAATATACAAAGTGCTTGTTTGTACGTGTTGCCGAGAAGTATGGCGTTGTACAGCACAGCGGAGATTTGGAGAGATTTTGGTTGCATTAGGCCCATAACTGAATTAAGCTTAGAAGACTTAAATGCTATGATTTCTGCGTTAGAAGATGCTATTGAAAATAATATCGCTTGCCAAAATGAAAAAGCGATATTGCATGATAGCATTTCAGCACTGCACGATAGCATTGAGCACCTAAACGCTGTAATCCTTGCTTTACAGGTGGACACAGCAAGATTACATGCGGACACTCTACGCTTGTATCAACAGGTTTTAGCCTTGCAGTACTACACAACAAAATTAATTTCCGATACGCTACGTTTATACAGCCAAGTTTTGGCATTACAGGGCGATACTGCAAAGTTTCGTGATAGTATCGAGAAACTAAATATCGTAAATTATGCTCTGCAGGCTGATACTGCAAAACTACACCAACTTCTTGTCGCCTGCGACAATCAAAACAATGCATGGCAGGATAGTATTGGCATACTGAATCAGTATCTAATTGTTTACAGCAACCAAAACAGTGTTTTGCAGGATAGTGTTGCCATACTGAATCAACATCTAATTGCTTGCAATAATCAAAACAGTGCATGGCAGGATAGTGTTGCCATACTGAATCAACACCTAATTGCTTGCAATAATCAAAACAGTGCATGGCAGGATAGTGTTGCCGTATTGAATCAACATCTGACTGCTTGCAACAATCAAAACAGCGCTTGGCAAGATAGTGTTTCCGTATTGAATCAACATCTAACCGCTTGCAACAATCAAAACAGCGCTTGGCAGGATAGTGTTGCTGTATTGAATCAACATCTAATTGCTTGCAACAACCAAAACAGCACTTTGCAGGATAGTATTGGCACATTAAATCAACAGCTAGTTGCTTGCAATAACCATCGCAGTACCTTACAGGATAGCATCGGTGTACTATACCAAATCATTATAGAATGGATAGAGATAACCGAAGATTTGCTGGATACGATTGCGTGGTTGCGTCAAGCACTCGCAGATTGCGAAAGTGGCGGAACATCAAGCGCACCAGTCTCTCCGCAAAATCAAATTCAGTTCTACCCAAATCCTGTAACCAACCTATTACACATTATCCACAATTGGCAAGTCGGCGATGTGGTGGAACTGTTTGATATGTCCGGCAGACGTGTGTTTTCGGAGCGTATTAATTCGCATATTGAAACATTCACAATTGACATGTCGCCATTCCCCAACGGAAGCTACATTCTGAGAATTGGCAATCAAGTGGCAAGGATTGTGAAAAATTAAAACAAGAATTTGATTGGCTCGGCTAATTAGCTGAGCCAATCAAACAATAGAGAGAGGCATTTTGTAAATTCCAAAAAAAATCGTATCTTTGCGAAAAATTGTGATAGCAATTTCAATGCAAATTAAAAATAATTTGAGATGGAAGCAACAATGACACATTTGCCGTTAAATGCCTCGCAGTTGTTTATACTAAAAACATTTGCAACGGCAAAAAGTGAGCAAGAAAAGGAAGACCTAACGTCTTTATACCTTGCATACATACAGCAAAAATTAGATAAAGCTGCAAATGAATTTTGGGACAGCCAAAATTTTGATGATGCAAAAATGGAAGAGTTGATGTATGGACATTTACGCTCTTCTAAAAAATGAAAATCGTATTAGATACAAACTGCTTGTTACCAGCAATTTTTCCGAATTCAAAGTATCGTTGGGTGTGGGACTCTTTTCGATGTGCTGATTTTACATTGTGCTATTCCAATGAAATTATAGCGGAATACGAAGAACCTTTGTCAAGGTTATATCCGTCACAAATGACCGAAAATACGATGCATTTACTTCTGAATTCACGCAATGTAGAAAAAATTACTCCGTACTATAAATGGAACTTAATTACTGCCGATCCAGAAGACAATAAATTTGTGGATTGTGCGTTGAATGGCGGTGCAGACTACATTGTTACCAACGACAAGCATTTTAACGTACTGAAAGCAATAAATTTTCCATACGTAAAAGCTGTCGATATAGAAACTTTTAAACAAATTCTGACAACCGGTCAATAATCAAAAAAACACTCTAAACCTTGACCCTTTAAATTTTTTTCGTATGAGAATTCTCGTTGTGGAAGACAGCCGTCGTGTTAGTGACTTTTTAGTCAAAGGGCTTGAAGAAAGCGGGTTTGGCGTGATGCTGGCAGAAACAGGAATAGAGGCTCAAAGATTGATAACGGAAGAAAAATGGGATATAATCTTGCTGGATATCATGCTACCCGATATCGACGGACTTGAACTTTTACAATACACACGATTTAAGAAAAACCATACACCAATCTTGGCACTTAGTGCACTGAATGAAACAGATGATAAAGTAAAAGCCCTCGAATACGGAGCTGATGATTATCTTTCAAAACCGTATCACTTCAAAGAACTCATTGCACGCATTCAGGCATTAACAAGGCGAACTAAACAAAATTATGATGAAGCGTTAAATGTTTTGTCGTGTGATAATTTGATGGTTTATATTGACGAACATCGTGTTGTTAGGGGCGAAAAGGAAATCAAGCTGACTCTTCAAGAATTTAAATTGCTGAAATACCTGCTGGAAAACAAAAACAGAATTATGTCGAGAACGCAAATTTTAAACGCTGTTTGGGGCTATAATTACGACACAAACACAAATGTTGTCGATGTTTACATTTCTTATCTTCGAAATAAAATAGACACAATTCATTCGCCAAAATTAATCGAAACCGTTAAAGGTGTCGGCTATCGCATACGAACATCAAATTAGTAATGAATATAAAAATCCAAACTCGACTGACTCTGCTTACTTCGGTTGTCTTCGGAATTGTTTTTGTGATGATATCCATGTTTATTTATGGGTCATTTCGTAACAACGCAGAGCGAATAATTTACAGAGGGCTTGAAAAAATGGCTTATCTCACGGCATATTTTTACCTCGAGGAAGATGAATTGAGTTACGAAGAATTTGCTATCGTACGTCGAGATTTTCATGAATTGGTAACTATGAGTTATCAGGTTTACGACAAGTACAATGTAATTTGGCGTGGTGTGGAAACACCGCAAATCTGTGATTTGATACTTACGAAAATTCGCGAAAAAATGGCACTTTCGTTTGAGCTGGACGGCTTTTTTCATCATGGCATTTATTATCACGATAATCAAGGCGATTTTGTTATTATCACGAAAGAAAGCCGAGAGATGTTGTCGGCACAACTCAATACCTTGCTTTGGATTTTGATTTTGGCATTTGTTGCCGGAATTTTGGCGATAATTCTTTTGAGCAGATGGATTGCAAAATTGGCGTATCGTCCGTTTAGAGAAGTTATCAATCAAGTCAAGAATATCTCAACACAAAATTTAAGTGTGCAAATAACTTCGCCCGAAACAGAAGACGAATTGCAAGCATTGGTTGATACATTCAACGAACTGCTATCGAGAATTTCGGAAACGGTAGTCATTCAAAAAAACTTTGTCAAGTACGTTTCGCATGAGTTCAAAACGCCATTAGCCTCTATATTCGGGAATTTGGAAGTCTTTTTGATTAAAGATCGCAGTCCGGAAGAATACAAAAAATTAGCCGAAAAACTAATACAGGAAGTTCATCAATTGGAAAAAATATTGGATGCCCTGCTGATTATTTCTGATTTGAGAAAAGACATTGACGCTATGACGCCAACTCGTTTAGATGAATTGATTTGGGAAATTGTTGATCAACTGAAAAACTATTATCCAAATTCAAAAATTCTCGTCAATGTTGATATTTCGCCGGAAGAGATGCATATTTTAGGTATTCTCAAAGACAAAACGCAGATGATAATGGCACTGTTCAACTTGATTGAAAATGCTGTAAAATATTCTCGGGATTATTCTGCCGAAATTGAAATCTTTAGGGAAGCGAATACACTATGTTTGGCAATTCGTGACAATGGTATCGGCATTCCGACCGACCAAATTCAACATGTGAGCAAACCGTTTTATCGAGCCGATAACACCAGTAAAATTCAAGGATCGGGTATCGGATTGTCAATAGCGCTCCGCATTTTGGAAAAAAACGATATCTACTACGAGATTTTATCGAAAGAAGGAGAGGGTGTAACTGTTCTGCTAAAATTCAATACAACGTCTTCCACAAAATCCCCTCTTGTGCTCGAAGCCACGTCAACTGGCGTTTAGCGTAACGTCTGGAATGCGTTTTGATGTCGGTAATGGCCTGTTCCAAAGAAATTTTTTGGTCGAAATGTTCAAATAATTCCTTGTAGCCAACGGTATTCAAAGCGTTCAAATGTTTGAACGGATATAAATTTTTGGCCTCATCAATCAATCCGTTTTGTATCATTGCATCTACACGAGCATTGATACGATCGTACAGTAGGGGCGAGGCATGCCTCGCCCCTACACCATTATCACGATTTAGTGCAATCCGTTCGATGTCGAAATTGCGTACTTTTTTAGTGTTGGTGCGAAGTTCCGAGTATGGCTTTCCGGTTTGCAAACACACTTCCAAGGCTCGTCGCAAACGTTTGTGATTAGCTAAGTCAATTTGGTTGTAGAACACAGGATCCAAAATTTTCAATTGGGCTCGAAGTGCTTCGATGCCTTGTGTTTCGTAAAGTTTTTGAATGTCCTCACGCAATTGTTCGTCAGGGTCGGGCAGGTCGTCAATACCTTGACAAACTGCATTCACATAAAGCCCCGAGCCACCAACCATAACAACAGTTTCGTGCGTTTGAAACAAATTTTCCAACAACGCCAAAACATCAGTTTCAAATTTCGAAACGCTGTAATAATCCTGAATGCCGATGTGTGCAATAAAATGATGCTTGACTTCTGCAAGTTCTTCTTCAGAAGGACGAGCAACTCCGATGTTCAATTCCTTGTAAAACTGTCTGGAATCCGCAGAGATAATGTCTGTTCTAAACCCTTTGGCAACTTCAATAGCATAAGCGGTTTTTCCTACGCCTGTGGGACCTTCGATAACGATGAGTTTGTTTTTTTTGACCGACATTTTTACAGCAGATAGGCTACAAAGATACAAAAAGTTTTTGACTTTCGTTTTTTTCGCTCACTTACTCCTCCGATCTTTTATCATTTCCTCAACTACAACACTTTCCAGAGCCCGAAACACCATTTTAACAGCAGAATTTGCACTCACACTTTCGTCCTCAAACCAATATTTGACCGGAACACCCAGCCTATCGGAAATGCTGTATAATGTGCCGATTGATAGGGTTTGCCGCTCAATTGCCAAGCGAAGTCCGTTAGGTGTCATGCCGATAGAATCGCAAAGTTCTTTTTGATTCAACCCGCGTTCTTTTAGCCGCTTTTTTAATTTATTGATTTCCATTGTATATAAAAAATTTGCTGGCAAAAAAACAAAATATATTTTGTTTTTCTGGAAAATATATTTATCTTTGCATCTTAAAGATACAAAATAAATCATTACTGACCGACAAAAATCGGTTAGTCGTGAGAATAAATTTCACTTTTAACCGAAAAAAAACTAAAACCTCGCGATGTATAAATCGTGTAACAGTGAACAGAATTTTCAACAAAATTAGAGAACGAATTGCTGAAATTTGCGAGGCAGAGAGCCCATTTGTTAATGGCGAAATCGAACTTGATGAAAGTTATTTTGGTGCTCGTCGTGTTCGAGGAAAACGAGGTCGTGGAGCAAACGGAAAAACACCTGTCTTTGGCATGCTA
>WQWI01000024.1 GCA_009785425.1 Bacteroidales bacterium
CATGGCAGACATCAAAAAATTAGCAGAAGAATTAGTAAACTTAACTGTTAAAGAAGTTAAAGAATTAGCAGACGTTCTTAAAGAAGAATACGGCATTGAGCCGGCAGCAGCGGCAGTTGCAGTTGCAGCAGGTCCGGCAGCAGCAGGTGCAGCAGAAGAAGAAAAAACCGCTTTCGATGTAATTTTGAAAGAAGCAGGTGCACAAAAATTGGCTATCGTAAAACTCGTGAAAGAGTTGACTTCTCTTGGCTTGAAAGAAGCAAAAGAATTGGTAGACAGTGCTCCGAAAGCTTTGAAAGAAGGCGTATCGAAAGACGAAGCAGACGCGTTGAAAAAACAACTCGAAGAAGCTGGTGCAGTAGTAGAGGTGAAGTAAATTTCACAATCACCTACACGGTATTGATGTATGGGCAGGTTTGAACCTGCCCATACGCCCGATACCATTTTTGCGTTTAATTCGCAAACCTTTTTATTGATAACAAACACCTCTCATACCTTGGCAACAAAACCTATCCCAAAAATCAATTTCGCAACGGCTCAACTTGCTGACCACGTTGACTTTCTCGATATTCAATTGAAATCGTTTCAAGACTTTTTCCAATTGGAGACTAACCCCGAGAATCGCGAAAACGAGGGGCTTTATAAAGTTTTCAAAGAAAACTTTCCGATTACGGATGCCCGCAACAATTTTGTGTTGGAATTTTTAGACTACTATATTGACCCACCTCGCTATTCAATCGAAGAATGTATCGAACGTGGCTTGACGTATAGCGTGCCTTTGAAGGCTAAACTTCGCTTGGAATGTACGGATCCCGACCACGAAGATTTTCAAAAAATCGAACAGGAAGTGTATTTGGGTATGATTCCTTATATGACACCACGTGGTTCGTTTGTTATCAATGGTGCAGAACGTGTGATCGTATCGCAGTTGCACCGCTCGCCCGGCGTGTTTTTCGGAACGAGTTATCACTCAAACGGACAGCAACTTTGCTCGGCACGTATCATTCCGTTCAAAGGCTCTTGGATGGAATTTACAACAGACATCAACAACGTGATGTACGCTTACATCGACCGTAAAAAGAAACTTCCGATTACAACGCTTTTGCGTGCAATCGGTTTCGAAACGGACAAAGATATTTTAGAAATTTTCGATCTCGCAGAGGAGGTAAAAGTTTCCAAAGCAGGACTTAAACGATATATTGGTTCACGTCTTGCTGCTCGCGTAGTACGCTCGTGGATTGAAGATTTTGTGGACGAAGATACCGGAGAGGTAGTTTCGATTGAACGTACGGAAGTACTCATCGACCGTGAAACCGAACTCGAAGAAAAGCACATCGACATGATTGCGGATGCTGGTATTAAAACCATCTTGATTCACAACACAAAGGAAGATCAAATCGACCACTCCGTCATTTTCAACACTCTCCAAAAAGATGCTGCCAACAACTCGAAAGAAGCTGTAGAATATATCTACCGCCAATTGCGTAATGCTGAGCCACCCGATGAAGAAACCGCTCGAGGTATTATTGACAAGCTTTTTTTCTCTGATAAACGTTACGATTTGGGCGAAGTAGGACGCTATAGAATCAACAAAAAATTGAATCTGACTACGTCTTCAAACGTTCGTGTTTTGACGAAAGAAGATATTATTTCGATCATCAAATATCTTATCGAATTGGTTAATTCGCAAGCAGATGTAGATGATATCGATCACTTGAGTAATCGCCGTGTACGTACAGTTGGTGAGCAACTTTATTCTCAATTTGGTGTTGGTTTGGTGCGAATGGCACGAACCATTCGTGAGCGTATGAATGTGCGTGATAACGAGGTGTTCACACCTGCGGATTTGATCAATGCAAAAACACTCTCATCGGTAATTAATTCGTTTTTTGGAACAAATCAGTTGTCGCAATTCATGGATCAAACTAATCCGCTTTCGGAAATTACGCACAAGCGCCGTATTTCGGCTTTGGGACCGGGAGGTTTGTCAAGAGAGCGTGCCGGCTTTGAAGTTCGCGACGTGCATTACACGCACTACGGACGTTTGTGTACGATTGAGACGCCTGAAGGACCAAACATCGGATTGATTTCGTCGCTTTGCGTTTTTGCAAAGATTGATAAACTCGGCTTCATTGAAACGCCTTATCGTGCTGTAGAAAATGGAAAAGTGGATTTGATTTCAGAGCCGATTTATCTCACAGCAGAAGAAGAAGAAAACAAAAATATCGCACAAGCCCATATCAAAATAAGTGCGGACGGAAAAATCTTGGATACACGTATGAAAGCACGTTACCAAGCCGATTACCCGATTTTGGAAAAAGAAGATATTCAGCTAATGGATGTGGCTACAAACCAAATTGCATCTATCGCTGCATCGCTGATTCCATTTATCGAAAAAGATGATGCAAACCGTGCGTTGATGGGCTCTAACATGATGCGTCAAGCCGTTCCACTGTTGAATCCGGAGGTGCCGGTTGTAGGAACAGGCTTGGAAAAATACGTTGCACAAGATTCTCGAGTTTTGATGAATGCAGAAGGAGACGGTGTGGTGCAATATGTTGATGCTAACGAGATTGTTATCAAATACGACCAGGACAAATTTACACAGCTGACATCGTTTGACTCGGATACAAAAACTTACAGACTTACGAAATTCCAACGTACCAATCAAAACACGTGTATCAACCTTATCCCGATTGTTCGCAAAGGCGACAAAGTGAAAAAAGGTCAAGTGCTTTGCGAAGGTTATGCTACAAAACGTGGTGAATTGGCGTTAGGACGTAATTTGATGGTAGCGTTTATGCCTTGGAAAGGTTACAATTTTGAAGATGCTATCGTGATTTCGGAAAAAGTTGTAAAAGAGGATATTTTTACCTCGTTGCACATTGAAGAATATACGTTGGATGTTCGCGAAACCAAGCGTGGCATGGAAGAGTTGACGGCAGATATTCCGAATGTGAGTGCAGATGCAACTAAGGATTTGGACGAAAACGGTATCGTTCGTATCGGTGCGGAAGTTCGCGAGGGCGATATTTTGGTTGGAAAAATTACTCCAAAAGGGGAGTCGGATCCAACTCCGGAAGAGAAACTTTTGCGAGCTATCTTTGGTGACAAAGCAGGCGATGTGAAAGATGCATCGCTAAAGGTTCCGCCGTCTGTGGAAGGTGTAATTATTGAAAATAAATTGTTTTCACGCTTTATCAAAGACCGAAAGGCTCGTGCAAAAGATAAAGACATTTTGAAGAATTTGGAGAAAGATTTCAATAAAGATGTTCAAGTGTTGAAAGACCTTTTGATTGAAAAATTGATGGTTATCCTGAAAGATAAAACGTCTGCCGGTGTAACTAATCATTTGCGTGAGGAGGTGATTCCTAAGAAACTTAAATTTACTGTAAAAACACTGAATTCGCTTAATCTGTTGGATGTAAATCCAAACAAGTGGACGTCCGACAAGGACACCAATAAAATGGTAAATACCTTGCTCAACAACCATTACATCAGATATCGTGAGCTTTACGGGCGTTTCCAACGTGAGAAATTTACTTCGACTGTTGGTGATGAATTACCAAACGGTGTGATTCAAGTTGCAAAGGTTTACATTGCTAAGAAGCGTAAGCTTAAAGTTGGCGACAAAATGGCGGGACGCCACGGAAATAAAGGTATCGTAGCGAAAATCGTTCGTGAAGAAGATATGCCGTTTTTGGAAGACGGAACTCCTGTGGATATCGTATTGAATCCGCTTGGTGTACCTTCACGTATGAATTTGGGACAGATTTATGAAACTGTTTTGGGTCATGCCGGCAAGAAACTCGGAATGGAATTTTCGACACCGATTTTTGACGGAGCAACCTTAGATCAGATTTCCGAATATTCCAAAGAAGCAGAACTTCCCGAGAATGGACGCACGTATTTGTATGACGGTGGAACGGGCGAAAGATTTGACCAGCCTGCAACGGTAGGTTATATCTACATGCTTAAACTACACCACATGATCGATGACAAAATGCACGCACGTTCGATAGGACCATACTCAATGATTACACAGCAACCGTTGGGCGGTAAGGCTCAATTCGGAGGACAGCGTTTTGGAGAGATGGAAGTTTGGGCACTCGAAGCCTACGGTGCTGCAAACGTTTTGCAAGAGGTGTTGACCGTGAAATCCGACGACGTGATGGGACGTGCCAAAACTTACGAAGCGATCGTAAAAGGCGACAATATGCCACGTTCGGGTATTCCGGAGTCATTTAATGTTCTTGTTCACGAACTACGAGGACTTGGACTTGAGATTACGTTTGAAGACTAATCAATAACAAAAAACGGAACGCCAAGCGTTCCGTTTTTTGTTATTGTGTTTTTCGTTTTTTTTTTGTATCTTTGCACGCGAATACGTGAGTGCTATGGAAACGAACAATAATAATAATAAAGTCAGAACGCTAAGGTGGATTATTCTTGTTCTGATACTGCTTTTTATAACTTCGATAATTATCATGATCTTGACAATGCGCCAAAGAACGGAAACTTTTGCACAAAATTTGGTCATGAAAGGAGAATTGACACAGTTGATGCAAGACCACGAAGTAATTAGACAAGAAAATATCCGATTCCAAGCCGAACTTACAGAAAAAGATAGTATCATTTTGGCAAGTTCTGCGGAAATTCAGCGATTGATAGCCCAACAGACCGACTATCGTAGAATCCGCAGGCAGTTGGATTTGCTGAGAAATATCACACAAGATTACGTTCGTCGAATCGATTCGTTGATTGTTGTGAACGAAGAACTTGCTTTAGAAAATCGGGAAATCCGCCAAGTACTTTCGGTAGAACGTGCAAGGTATAGAGAACTTACACAAGTCAGAGAGCGGTTAGATGAGCAAGTTGCCATAGCAGCTTCAACGTTGGTAGCGTATAACCTCAGGGCTTATGCATTACGCGTGAGGGGAGCAAACGAAACCATAACTGATAGGGCGGCTCGTGCAGACAGAATTAATATAGAATTTACATTGGGCGAAAACAGAATTGTTGAGGCGGGTTCTCGCACAATTTATATACGAATTGCACGTCCGGATAATGTGATTATTTTAGCAGGATTAGGAGATGCCTATTCTTTCATATTGGACGAAGAACAACTGCAATTCACAATAAGAAAAGAAATCATTTACGACAATACTGCTCAGGATATCCGAACATCGTGGTCACAACGCGATCCCAGTTTGCCCGCTATGGCAGGCATGTACACGGTTACGGTCTTTATGGATGGTCAAGAAATCGGACAAACTTTTTTCGAACTTAGATAATTTTATTTTCATGTTAAGTCCGAAAACGATAAACTGTAGAGGCAGTCTAATTTCTCTCGAAAAGCCTCTTGTAATGGGAATTTTGAACATTACACCGGATTCTTTTTCGGATGGTGGACGTTTTTTGACCGAGAAAGATGCTACGAACCATTGCGAAAAAATGCTGAACGAAGGTGCTGCAATCATTGATATCGGCGCTGTTTCAACAAAGCCTTTTGCTGACGAAATTTCGTTTGAAGAAGAAAAAGAACGTTTACTGAGGGTCCTTCCAAACTTAGTAAAAACATTCCCTCAAACTGTGTTTTCTGTTGACACATTTCGTTCGGAGATTGCTAAAATAGCGGTAAACGAAGGGGCTTCCATGATTAACGATATTTCGGGAGGACAGGCAGACGAGCAGATGTTCAAAACTATTGGCGAACTGCAAGTTCCATACGTGATGATGCACACACAAGGTATGCCTCAAACCATGCAGATAGAGCCAAAATACGGTGATGTAATGAACGAGCTTATCTTGTTTTTTTCCAAACAAATTTCGCTGGCACATCATGCGGCAGTGCACGATATTATTGTGGATCCGGGATTCGGATTTGGAAAAAACTTGGAACATAATTACGAGATATTAAGCAAACTTGAACGATTTAAAATCCTTGAAAAGCCTATAATGGTTGGTCTTTCGAGGAAGTCAATGATTCGTAATCTTTTGGAAGCTGATGTTGAAAATAGTTTGAATGGAACAACCGCAGCAAATACCGTTGCACTTCTGAAAGGTGCAAATATACTGAGAGTTCACGATGTTAAGGAAGCCGTTGAAGCAATAAAAATTATTCAAAACATAAATCATAAATCAACAACATGACAACAGTAATTGCGGAATGGTTTGCAGGTTTAGGCTGGATAGACCTTTTAGACATTTCTTTGGTAATCGTTCTTCTGTACCAAGTTTACAGGCTTATCAAAGGAACCGGAGCACATAAAATTTTTATAGGATTGCTGACGGTCATTGTTCTTTGGCGATTGGCAGATTACCTCAACTTTTCATTGACTGCCGGAATTTTAGGAAGCATACTTAATGTCGGAGCGATTGCAATTTTTATCATTTTTCAACCGGAAATTCGACGTTTTTTACAGGAATTTAACACTCGATCGTTTATTGAAAGAGGTAAAAAAAGATTTTCGTTTCTTCGTTTTCTTTTGAAAAATACCACAAAACCAAAACTCAATACCTCTGCTATTGTAGAAGCGTGCTCACAAATGTCTCAAGCTTATACCGGTGCTTTGATTGTTATATCTAACGACAATCAATTGGAATATCCTGTCAGCACCGGCGAACGAATTGATGCCACAGTTTCGGCACAATTATTAGAAACTATTTTTTTCAAAAATACTCCATTGCATGACGGAGCAGTGATTATTTCACACAACAAAATAGTTGCAGCCCGTTGTATACTACCTCTTTCTGCAAGTCCGAACATACCTGCAAACTTAGGTCTGCGGCATCGTTCAGCAATTGGAATTACGGAACAATCAGATGCCTTTGCGATTGTTGTTTCCGAACAAACGGGAAAAATATCATTTATCAAAGCCGGAGGAATTCAACGCAATATCACGCCTGGAAGATTGAGAGAACTATTATCGGAGGGTTTCAGCAATCCCGGAGAAAAACAAGACCTATCTGATGTTTCTAAACATTAAATCGGATATGCAAAATATCGCCGTCTTTGACGACATAATTTTTTCCTTCCACCGCTAATTTTCCTGCTTCTTTGCACTTCAATTCAGAACCTAACTCCAATAAATCGTTGCATTTTATCACTTCTGCACGAATAAAGCCGCGTTCCAAATCACTATGAATAGCACCTGCAGCTTGCGGAGCAGTGGCACCATGCCTAATGGTCCAAGCTCTGTTTTCTTTTCCTCCAACAGTAAAAAACGAAATCAGATTTAAGGTTTTGTAAGCAGAACGAAGCAGTTTGTTTACACCGGGCTCGCTGAGTCCGGTGTCTTCCAAAAACATGGCTTGGTCATCGGCTTCCAACTCGGAGATTTCGGCTTCCAATTTTCCTGCGATAGTCAAAATTTCGGCATCTGTATCTTTCAAAAAATCAATAACGGCTTGTGAATATTTATTTCCTGAAATTGCAGATTTTTCATCCACATTGCAAACATAAATCGTAGGTTTTGCAGTCAAAAACATCATGTCTTCAACTACTTTTTCTTCCAAATTGTTTGTGCTTAAAGTCCGTACATTTTGAAAGTTTTCCAAGTGGGCTTTATATTTGTTCAGTATTTCCAACTGAGCCCTTGCATCTTTATCGCCAACACGTGCTGCTTTATCGACTTTTTGGATTTTCCGTTCGATTTGTTCAAGGTCTTTGATTTGCAATTCTAGATCAACGGTTTCAATGTCTCGCACAGGGTCGATAGTTTCGTTGATATGCGGAAGATTCGGATCATCAAAACAACGTAAAACATGAATAATTGCATCACACTGGCGAATGTCGCCCAAAAAGGAATTTCCGATACCTTCGCCCGTATTTGCACCTTTGGTCAAGCCCGGAATATCTACAATTTCAACACTTGTATAAACCAAATTATCGGCTTTTATGATTTTATGAATTTCGGCAAGACGCGGGTCGGGAATATCACAGATGCCAACATTGGATTTGCCGGTGCTGAAAGCAAAATTAGTTACTTGTGCTTTTGTTTTAGATATGCAATTGAACAGAGTTGTTTTTCCGGAATTTGTGATTCCTACGATTCCGCATTTTAGTCCCATAGTTTTCTATTTTTAGGTGGCAAAGATACGAAAAAAAAACGACAAATTCACTTTTTTTTCGTTTTGCAAATACAAAAAAAAATGTATTTTCGCGAACCGACAAAATCACCACTATGCCCAGTTATTGGAATCCCTGGCACGGCTGTATCAAACACAGCGATGGCTGTAAACTTATCGGTTGTACTGTGGAAAATCAGGCATTGGCAGATTATCGCCTGCCGATTTTTAATGAACTGCCGATAAAACACAAAGTGATTATTATCGCTCCAATGCTCGAAAAAATGGATATTTCAGCGTATTTGAATGAGGAAATTCTCGAAGTTGCAACAAGCGGAGAGTCCGGTATCGAAGCCCGAATCCTCGACTATAACTGGATTTTAGACATTCGCCGACAATGTGTCGAAAAAGATATTCCGTTTTGTTTTCATCAAACCGGTGCTAAACTCGTGAAAGACGACAAACTTTATCGCATTCATCGCTATCATCAAATTTCGCAAGCCAACAAGGCGAACATCAATTACAAACTTCGACGAGATTTTGAAAGGGATTTGAAAACAGAAAAAATTTGTTCGCAGTTGAAATTTTTCTGAAAGGGAAATTTTGCAAAAAGTTGTATATTTCGATAAAAAGTGGTAACTTTGCAGAATGAATGATAATGTAGTTTTTCAAATTACAATAGAGGATTTGCAATGTGAGGCAATGGAAAGACTTGGTAGAGAACTTACTGATGACGAGATATACACTGCAAAAAAGGGTGTAGAATGGGGGATAGGAGATATTACCCTTATTAGCACGTATGACACGATTTTTACAGAGATGTTGAACAAAACATAATGGATAGGCTAACAAAAGAACAGTGAAAAAAATATGCAAGCGGTGAATTCGCAGTTTTGTCTGCAAAAAACCGTGACGACTTGCGTCACATCGCATTGACAATGGTTTTTGGGTGTGATATTGTTGTGTCGTGGAATTTCAAACATTTCTTTTGATGAATTGGTGCATAAAGCAGCTCAAAGAGCACAAGTATTTAAGAAAGGACGTAAAGTATGTTTATCGACAAGATGTTGTTTCAGAACCGAATATCGCAGCGAAACAACCTCTTGAATACAAACCTAAAACACAAAACTAATCGCCTTGTGGATGATATTAAATTGAATGAAATCGACTAACTGGACAAAAGAGGGAAGTATCATTGTGTTTAAGGACTTACGCTGCTCACCGTTATCATCAAATTTCACAAGCTAATAAAGCGAATATCAATTACAAACTACAGCGTGATTTTGAAAAGGATTTGGATATGGAAGAGATTTGCTCGCAGCTGAAACTTTTTTGAGAGAGAAATTTTCCAAAAGGTTGTATATCTCAATAAAAAGTAGTAACTTTGCAGAGTGGATATCAAGGGCAAAATAACAGGTATAAAGTATAAAGTTTTTCTCTCGGAAGATTTGCAAATAGTTGAAATTGGCAAATTCAATATCAACAAGATATCTTCATTTTGTCTTTTGAAGAATGGGAAAACTTCGTTTGCAATTTCTAAATGGGTGTCGCCCAAAAGAACACGCTCTTATCCTTACGAACGCGTTTACAATACACTGAATACATCAAAAAAAGTTACTGTAATTCCAATCATCAAAGACGAAGGTTTTGACGGTGACAGAGATTTTTTACAATGGGATACGGTTTCTTTGATGTCATTGTTAGATGTTTTTGTGATATTTGCTTATTACGACAAAGCAACCAAAAATCCGAATTACGAAAACAAAATAACCGACTTCCAATTTAACAACAAATATGTTGTTTCAAAAATCAAAGAAATTGAGCATTATCACAGTTCGGCATTGCATTGGAATTTGAGCGAATTAAAAAATAATTTGTCCGACATTGTTGATAAGGCAAAGAAAGGTTATGCAAAAATAGAAAAGCAAACGGGTGTTAAATTGCACAATCAGGCAGGGATTAAAAATTTCAAAAAAAAGATTGGTAAAGACGTTGACAGTTTTATGGAATTTTCGAGAGAAAAAGCGAAAAATGCCCAAGCGAGAGAATTTGTAACTACGCAACCCAAAGAAAGTTTATCAAGTGCTACAAAAGCCAAAATTACAATTACGAATTATTTGGGTGGTCAGTATTTTTTTACTGTTGACGAAATTTTTGTTAATAAAGATACAGTTTATTTAATTGAAGACAAACATTCGAAACAGAGTATTTTACCAAGCAAAGGCGATATAAAAGACGGCTTGTTGAAAATGATTTTGTATTCGAATCTTTGCGAAGTTGAGGTTGATGCAAAGAAAATGAAAAGTAAAGCGGTATTAAAACTGACTTCTGCAAAATTGAAAGGCGAAGTTACCGAAAAAAGTCACGGAAGCGACAAAGCAAACTTTATTTTTGCAAATAAGTTGGACGGGAGCAGGCAAGTTCTGATTTCCGAACTTTTTAAAGAGGCGGAAGAGAATGGATTTGAGGTGAAAATTAGTGATTCAAGATAAAAAATATATGATACAAATTATTCACATTTCAGATTTTCATTTAGAATCAGATTCTATTTCGACTCGTAAGCAAAGTATTCTTGATGCTTTAGTTAATGATATAAAATCAAAAATAACAGAGCCAGAAAATGCAATCATTGTAATTTCTGGTGATTTAATTGATAAGGGCGGTGCTGGTTTTCCTTCCATTGAAAAAGCATTCAAATCATTTGAAGAACACTTTATTGATAAATTATCAACAGAGTTAAACATCAATAAAAAACATTTCTTTTTTACGCCTGGAAATCACGATGTTTGTAGAGACGATATTAATGAATTTGAAGAAATGGGAATCAGAGAAAAACTACAATCACAAGACGAAATATCAAAATTTATTGTCGAAAATAAAACTGATGGTAAAAATATTAACAGAATAAAGAAATTCAAGGATTTTGAAAAAGAATACTACAATCAAAGCGAGAATGTGCAAATAAGTCTTTTCGATTCCAACTTTTTATTACCAGAATTAAATACGGGAATTGCTTGCTTAAATTCATCATGGAGATGTTTTGATGAGAATGACAAAGAAAATTTGATAATTGGAGAAGAACAAATTAATTCAGCCTGTACCTTTTTGCAAAATGCAGACATTAAAATTGCTGTTATGCACCATCCATTTGAATACTTATTAGATGAGGATAGAAGGTCTATCAAACCTATTATTAGTTCAAATTTTGACATTTTGTTAGTGGGACATGCTCATTGCAATGATATGGCATTTACAAGAGACTTTTATGGTACTATATTAATATGTCAAAGTAATTCTACTATTGCTGATTTTTCGAAAGATAAGGATTACCAAAATGGATATTCAATAATAAATTTTGAAAAAGGAAAACAAACTACTATTTTTTACAGAAAATATCTATCTGAACACAAAAGATTTGTTAGTAATACTGAGATAGGAAATGATGAAGGACAAATTGTACTCACCTACCCAAATTCGGATAAAATAGCACAAAACAAACTTATAGATAAAGTAATAAATACACTACAAGAGATACGTTGTGAAGATGTAAATGAACACCTTTTTGTTCATGGCACAGATGCAAAATATCCATGCAAAATAAATGATTTGTTTGTTGAACCAACAATAAGTAATTTGCCTGAAACCCACGCTAATATTGATGAAATTACACATTATTCAATTATTGATTTACTACAAAAAGAAGATAGTTTTTTAATATATGGATTAAAAGAATCAGGAAAAACAGTATTGCTTGCCAAATTGCTAATTGAATTTACACATGGATATACCAAGTACAAAAAAATTCCTATTATTATAAAATTTAATGAAATTGGAACAAAAGAAATAATTCAAAAAATAAGAGATTTTATCGGAGTATCAAGTGAAGAGTGTAGAGAGTTTATAAAAACCTCAAACCTCGTATTGTTAATTGACGATATTGATTTTGGGGAAGAGGGAAAGAAAAATTTGAACAAAATCATTCAATTCTTGGACGAAAATCCAAACGTTAGAATAATTGCCACAAAAGAACAAGTATTAGAAAATAATTTGCCCGAAGATTTTTTAGATGTAAATGCTTATTTTAATTTTAACATAGCATTTATTCAAAACTTTAAATCTTCTCAAATTAAAAGTCTTATACAAAAATGGTTCCCGCAAAAAACAGAAGATTATGAGAAACGTATCAATAATGTTATAAAAAATTTCCAAGCACTCTCATTACCTCGAACACCTCTTTCGGTAACCTTGTTTCTATGGATAATTGATAAACAGGAAAACAGACCCATAAATAACACAATTTTAGTGGAACAAGTAGTGGATAAACTTCTTGATAAAATAAACATTGAAAATATTTATAGCGAAACTTTTGGTACCGCAAATAAAATTAGACTGCTTTCTCATATCGCAAAATTTATGCACGACAATGGAGATGAGAATCGCAGTTACCGTGTTTCTTATAGTTTTTTGATAAATTTTGTAAGCGAATACGTTAAATTAAAGTTTGCTGTTGATTCCAAAAAAGTAATTGAAGATTTTATCAAACGCGGTATTTTATTATACAATGAAGAAAACTATTTAAAATTTAAGTTTGCCTTTTTATATCATTATTTTTTATCTCTACATCTAGACAATGATATTGCTTTTAAAGAATCCGTATTAAATATTGATAATTGTCTAAATTACATTGATGAATTAGAATACTATTCGGGACTACATACTAATTCAGAAGAACTATTATTATTAAGCCAAGAACTATTGACACAAGCATTTGCTGACTATAATGCTGATATTGCTGATAAGTACGATAAAATAGATCCGTTTTTTGATTCAAAAGATTCTTTATCAGACCGGTTAAACATTGACAAAGTAAAGGTCAAGCCAACAGAGCAGGAATTAGAAAAACTATATGATGAGCAAATAAAGCATATTCCAATAAAACGAGAAATAGAAAAAAGAAATGAGAGCAGTTCCAAACCAATAGATAAAACATTAAAACTTGCGGCTCAAGTATTCAGAAATACAGAAGAAATCAATGATGATACAAAAAGGCAAAATGCTTTGAAAAATATAATTAATAGTTCTATTTCCTATTTGATATTATATAGGGATGCATTAATACGATATTTCATCAAAAACCAAAAAGAACCAGCAGGACTGCCACCAAATGTTAATTTTGGGGTTTTTATACGAATTTTGCCTCTTTTACATCAACTTTTAATGTCTGAATGGCTTGGAACTGCAAAAACAAAACTAATCATCGGTGAAAAAATAAAAAACGATAGATTGAATTTATCAATTTCTGAATTTGAAAAATTTCTTACAATATTTGTTTATGCAGACATAAGAGGTCGTGATTATAAAGAAATGATAAAAACTTATCTAAAAAACACCAAGTGGAGATATATCAAGGATTTTGGGGTTATCAAACTAATTTTATATTACTATATGCGTTCAAAAGATAAAGAAACGGATAAATTTTATTTGAATTTAATATCAGATTTGAAAATAAGTATGAAACAAATAAAAGATAAATCTTCGTATATTAACAAACTAGAAAAAAGCAAACAAGACGATATTAAAAAAAATAGCTAGAAGCAGTCATAATGATAAAATCTCCACTCCGATACCCTGGCGGCAAAAGCCGTGCCGTTGAAACTATCGCAAAATTGATTCCCAATTTTGACGAGTTTCGTGAGCCTTTTTTGGGTGGTGGTTCGGTGTTTGTCTATGTGAAACAACGTTATCCAAATAAAAAATTTTGGGTGAATGACCTGTATTTAGAGTTGTATAAATTTTGGGAAATGACACAAAAGGATATAAACGCTTTGATTGACCAAGTTTATCAATGGCGAAAAGAATATTCGGTAGGGAAAGAATTATTCCAATTTTTGAATAAAAACCTCGACAATTTTAACGATATAGAACGTGCTGCTGCCTTTTTTATTTTTAACCGTGTTACTTTCTCGGGGACAACATTGAGCGGTGGGTATAGCGAAAGTGCTTTTACAGGGCGTTTTACAGAAAGTAGTATAAAACGTTTAAATGATTTGGCAAAAGTGATAAATGGCTCCACAATTACAAATTTGGATTATGAGGAGTTGGTAAAAAAAGAGGGCGAAAATGTATTTATTTTTCTCGATCCGCCATATTATTCCGCAACAAAATCGGCACTATATGGCAAAAACGGCAATCTGCACAAATCTTTCGACCACGAACGCTTTGCCGAAAATATGAAAAATTGCAAACACAAATGGCTTATCACGTATGACGATAGTGAATATATACGTGATTTATTTTCTTTTGCTAACATCACACCTTGGAATCTAACTTATGGCATGCGAAATGTTTCTGAAGATTCCGACCAAATAGGCAAGGAGTTGTTTATTTCAAACTACCTTTCAACAAACACGCAAGTTAAAGATAAACAACTGCACTTGTTCGATGAAACTCACTAAAACAAAATAATAAAACACAAAAAAAACATGAAAATTTTAGTTCTAAACTGCGGAAGTTCTTCCATCAAGTATCAATTCATTGCTATGGGCGAAACGCCTGATGTCCTTGCAAAGGGCATGGTTGAGCGTATTGGCTTGCCCGATGCAATTCTGAATCATCAAGCCAAAGGTGGCGAAAAAATTCAAACCACTCACGAAATTCCATCTCATCAAGAAGGTGTGAATCTCGTATTGGAAGCGTTAACATCGCCTGAGAACGGCGTGATTAAAGACCTTTCGGAAATCAAAGCCGTTGGTCATCGTGTGGCTCATGGTGGCGAATTTTTTCCAAAAAGCGTTATCGTTGGCGAAAAAGAGGAAAAACAAATTGAAGAATTATTTACACTTGCTCCGCTTCACAATCCGGCAAACCTAAAAGGTATTGAGTGTATCAAAGCAGTATTGCCAGCAGTTCCGCAAGTAGCAGTTTTCGATACATCGTTTCACCAAACTATGCCCGCACATTCATATATGTATGCAATTCCGCACGAATATTACGATAAATACAAAGTTCGTCGTTACGGATTTCACGGAACAAGTCATAAATTTGTAGCACAAAAAGCATGCGATATCCTTGGTTTGAAGTTCGAAGATACCAAAATTATTTCCTGCCATTTGGGCAATGGAGCTTCGATTTGTGCGATTGACAAAGGAAAATCCGTTGACACATCCATGGGACTCACACCGCTTGAAGGCTTAATTATGGGTACGCGTTGCGGAGATCTTGAAGCCGGAGCGGTTTTCTTTCTGCAAGAAAAAGAAAATTTGAATATTCAGCAAATGAACGATGTGCTGAATAAAAAGAGTGGATTGACCGGTATTTCAGGCGTTTCTTCGGATATGCGTGATTTGGAAAGTGCCGCAAACGAAGGCAATGAACGTGCACAATTAGCTTTAGATATGTTCAATTATCGTGTGAAAAAATATGTTGGTGCTTATGCCGCAGCGATGGGTGGAGTAGATGTAATTTTGTTCACAGGAGGTATTGGTGAAAATGGCTTTGCCGTTCGCGAAGCCGTTTGTAAAAACATGGAATACATGGGTGTGAAACTTGACGAAGAACTTAATGCTGGTTTACGTGGCAAAGATACGGTTATTTCGACTGCTGATTCACGTGTGAAAGTTATGCTTATCACAACTGATGAGGAGTTGGTGATTGCAACGGATACTTACAATCTTTGTAAGTAATTTTTTACCGATACCCAACCGGTCGCTTTATGCGAACCGCTCGTCCGTCGAGAGCAAAAATATCGAAAACAACGATATAAACTCCACTTGGAAGTCTTGTGTTTTGATCGGAAAGTCCGTCCCAAAAATAGGTGCCTTGTGTGCCGAGAAGTTCGGATTTGACCAAATGCCTGACCATTCGTCCGTTGCTGTTGAAAATGCGTATATTACCTGTAAATCCTGCTGTTTCCAAGTTGTAGGAAATGGTTAGAATATCATTTATTCCGGTATTGTCCGGCGAAATTAACGAGGGGTAAAGGTGCAATATCTTGTCAGTTTCAAATGTTGAAACGCTTTGCGAATTGGGACATCCGGGTGTCGCATGCCCTGCTGTTCTTGAAGCCGAATGCCAATTATTGGCATCAGTTCCCGGCTTTTCGAAACTTAATCGCTCAAGTGAAACTCCTCTCGTTTCAGCCAAAAGAGCGAAGTGCATCGAAGAATGATAGTAAATTTCGTCAATGAATGTCGAATCTTTTCTCAACAAAGCATATCGCCCCGAAGTGTTGGAAAGTGCAGGCATATTAGGCATTGTAACCAATAATGCATCTGGACAAACATTATGAAATTGCCACAAAATTTCCGGAGTTCTCGAAATTACGGCATAAGTTTGCGAAGGTAGAATTAAGTCCTCATCCGCAGTAATAATAAGAACTCCGGAGAGTCTGCCTTGTGTATCAAAACGTCCTAAACGCAATTCGGAAAAAGGAATATCTTGTTGGGAACGATTAAAAATTTCTAAATATTCTGCAGAACCGGTCGGCGGATTAAACATAATTTCGGAAATCACAACGTCTAAATTTTCAATAATGATAGGCGGTTCAGGAATTGGGTCTTCCTCTATCGGAACAACTCTGACTTCGCCGAAAGTGTACATATTGTGACGACTTGCCGTACTATATCGGCAGAGAAACCCGAATGCAACAGTTTTTCGAAACGTTGAATCCACAAAAGGCTCGCCTTCGGAAGTGATTGGCAATCGCGATGAAGCATTTGAGTACACGTGCCATTCGCTGTTTGGAAACCGCTTAATTCGTACTTGTACGAATAATCCGCTACTCGAACTAAATTCCGAAATCCCAGAAAAAATCAACGTTGTAGCAGTTCCTTCTTGCCGAAAAAATTGAATGTTGTTTCTTCCGCCCGTTTGCCCGAGTTGTACAAAGTAACCATTGAGCGAGCCCCTCAGATTTTCGGAATCACTCATCAAATATACACGAACGAAGTTTGTTGAAGAAGGATTAAACCCCAATTCGATTCTGAAATTCCACTCAATGCTGTCAAAGAGCGTATTTCGAGTAGCATAGTACAGTGTTGATGAACTTTGCGGACCGTTGAGCTGCAATCTTCCGCTTTCGACGGAAAAATATGCTGTGTCGCCAAACCATTGATGATTTAAAGAATCGTGATGTCTAAACGATTCCTGAATTTGTCCGAAAGCTAATGTCGAACAGCATGTGGCTAAAATAACGATGATTTTTTTTGATTTTTTTAACATGATGGATAGAGTTTTTGATAAATAATTTTGCTGGAACGACCAACTTGCGGTCGCCTGACATCTATATAAACGCAAAAAAGTCGATTTTCGTATAAAAAATTCCTTAAAAAGTGTTAAAATGTTGATAACTTCTGTAAATTGTTAATAAGCCTACCGCAGATTCTTAATTTTCAACTTTCAATTTTCAATTATTTTTCGTATATTTGCAGGCAATTTTAATAATCGAAAATTTATGAGTACTCTACACCCGAATTATTTATTTGAAGTCAGCTGGGAAGTTTGCAATAAGGTAAGTGCAATACACGGCGAATTATCTAAAAATGCCGAACATTTTAAGCAACTGTGCAAAAATGATTTTTTCATGATTGGTCCCGATGTTTGGCACGATAAAACTTATGCTGAATTTACCGAAGACCGCCAACTTTACCGTACATGGCACGAGCAAGCCGAAAAAGACGGTTTGCATTTTCGTATAGGCCGTTGGAATATTCCGGGAAATCCCATCGCAATTTTGGTGGATTTTACATCGTTTTTTCCAAAAAAAGATGATATTTTCAAAAAACTTTGGGAAACATATAAATTAGACTCTATTTCAGGACAATGGGATTATATTGAGCCGGCAATTTTTGGCTATGTTTCCGGAAAAATCATAGAGCATTTTCACAAATATAATGCTATGCCGAATGAACAAATTTTGGCACATTTCCATGACTGGCTAACCGGAGCCGGAGTGCTTTATATCGAAGATAAGGCACCACAAATAGCAACGGTATTTACGGCTCACTCAACTGTAGTAGGAACTTCAATTGTTTACAATAATATACCGCTCAAAGAAGATTTATCGCAGTATAATGCCGACCAACTTGCACGTAATTTCCAAGTTCAAGCCAAACACTCTCTTGAAAAATTAAGCGCTGAAAATGCTGATATTTTTACGGCAGTCAATGATTCTGTAAGTGAGCAATGTCGAGCATTTCTTGGAAAAGCGGCTGATAAAATAGGAAAAGATATTGCCGACTACGAAAGCGCCATCAAAGAGGCAACAGAAAGGTCAACGATACGCCACAGCCACACGCATATACCTCTTCCTTTCGATTATGGTGTGAATGGTTTTACAAAAAAATCCAAGCCGGAATGGAAAAAAATGATGGTGCAGCCTCATATCCCGGACAAACTCAAAAAACTTCACGAACTTACTCAAAACCTTTGGTGGTGTTGGGATTACGAAGCAACAAATTTGTTTGAGTCTATAAACCCGGATTTATTCAATCGCTTAGAACGAAATCCTATTGCCCTGCTGAATAAATTGAATAGCCAAGAAATAGAGAAATTGGCAAACAATGCTGATTTCTTGGACAAACTCAACCATATTTATGAGCGTTTCGAAACGTATATGAATGCAAAAACCGAACAAACGCCGAAAGTTGCTTACTTCAGCATGGAATTTGGTTTGCACGAATCTCTGAAAATATATTCCGGCGGTTTGGGAATTTTGGCGGGCGACTATCTGAAAGAGGCAAGCGATTGCAATTACAACATGATTGGAATGGGCTTGCTCTATCGCTACGGTTATTTCAAACAGCAAATTTCTTTTGGTGGCGAGCAGATAGCGCATTCTATTCCTCAACGTTTTGCAGATTTACCGTTAAAACCTGTTAGAGATGAGAATGGTCGTTGGTTAGAAATCTCTATTTCTTTGCCGGGCAGAGTGCTTCACGCAAAAGTTTGGCGTGTAGATGTTGGTCGAGTGCCTTTGTTTTTGTTGGATGCAGACATCGAAAGCAACACCGATCTTGATCGTTCGATTACCGCTAATCTTTATGGCGGAGACTGGGAAAATCGCTTGAAGCAAGAGATTTTACTCGGTGTTGGCGGTATTCGTGCCATTCGTAAAATGAAACTTAATCCTGATTTGTACCATTGCAACGAAGGACATGCCGCATTTATCGGCCTGGAACGCCTCAGACAGATGGTTGAAGATGAAGGAAAATCATTCGTTCATGCCAAGGAGTTGGTTCGGGCGGCAACACTATTTACGACACATACACCTGTTCCGGCAGGACACGATGCGTTTTCCGAAGATTTGATGCGTACTTATATTTCGCACTATCCGCAACGTTTGGGAATCACGTGGCAAGCCTTGATGGGACTCGGACGCTGGAATGAAAACGATACCAACGAAAAATTTTCAATGAGTGTTTTGGCGGCAAATCTTTCTCAAGAAATCAATGGTGTGAGTCGCATTCACGGTAGAGTTTCGCGCGAAATGTTTGATGAACTGTATGATGGATATTATCCGGAGGAATTGCATATTGGTCACGTTACCAACGGTGTTCACTACAAAACGTGGACGCATGAGGATTGGCAGAAACTTCACGCCAAATACTTTGGGGATAAATTCGAACAAGATATGTCGAATCCGGAGCATTGGAAAGGTATTGAAAATGCAGCAGACCAAGAAATTTGGAATCTTCGCACTAAACTTCGCACCAAACTTATCGACCTTTCAAAAATCAAAATGGAAGAAGATATGACCTTGCGTGAAGAAAACCCTACAATGATTCAAAAAGCGTTGGAAGGCTTTGATCACAACAAGTTGACGGTTGGTTTTGCGCGCCGTTTTGCAACTTACAAGCGTGCACAATTGTTGTTTGCAAATCTTCCGAGATTAGCAGAAATTGTGAATCATCCGACGCGTCCGGTGCAGTTTGTGTTTGCAGGAAAAGCGCATCCGGCAGATGGGGCGGGGCAGGGCTTGATCAAATTGATTTTGGAAATTTCGCGTCGTCCGGAATTTATCGGAAAGATTTTCTTTTTAGAAAATTACGACATCGAAATTGCCAAACGTTTGGTGCAAGGCGTGGATATTTGGATGAATACACCGACGCGTCCGCAAGAAGCATCCGGAACATCGGGCGAAAAAGCGATTATGAACGGTGTTTTGAATTTGAGTGTACTTGATGGCTGGTGGGCAGAAGGTTATCGTGAAGGTGCAGGTTGGGCTTTGAAAGAAGAACAAACATATGAAAATGACGAATTCCAAAATGCGTTGGATGCGGAAACCATCTACAATTTGCTTGAAAACGAAATCACGGAAGCGTTTTACGATATTGACGAAAAAACAGGAATTTCCAAGCGTTGGATTGATTTAATCCGAAAAAATTTCACGGAAATTTCGCCGAATTTCACAATGAAACGTCAATTGGACGACTACATTAAACAATATTACACGCCGCAATACGAGCGTTCGAAAATTTTATTGGAACGCAACGGCAGCAAAGCGCATGAATTGGCACAGTGGAAAGTCAAGGTGGCACAAGCGTGGAGCAGTTTGGAAGTTTTGAGTGTAAACTATCACAATTCAACCCAGCAAGCACTTCAAATGGGTGATGAATTTACTGCGGAGTTGGTGATTGATTTGAAAGAATTAAGACCTGAAGATATCGGTGTGGAATTGATTTACGGAAAAAAAGAGAATGATACTGTTGAAAAACTTATCGGTGTTTATGAAATGAAATTGGCAAAAACCGAAGGCTCGATAGCAACGTTCAACTTGTCGTTTCCTGCGAAGATGGCAGGTGTTTACGATTTTACGTTCCGTATTTTCCCAACACATCCGTTGTTGCCACATCGTCTGGACTTCAATTTAATAAAATGGGCGTAAAAAATTTAAAAACAAAATACCATGATCACAAAACTCGAACAAATCATTGATGCTGTAAAAAGCAAGGAAAAAAAACGCTTGGTGGCTGCGTATGCCAACGATTCTCACACCATTGGTGCTATCAACATGGCTGTTGAAAAAGGCATTATTGATGCAACTTTGGTTGGCGATATCGAAACCATGAAAAAAGTTTGTGCCGAAGAAAACATCGACATCAACAAGTTCGAACTCGTTCAAGAAGCCGATGAACAAAAAGCGGCTAACTTGGCTGTAATGCTTATCAACGAAGGCAAAGGAAGCATGTTGATGAAAGGGCTTTGCAGCACGGACAAGTACATGCGTGCCATTTTGAACAAAGAAAAAGGCTTGATGCCGAACCCAAAAGCGACTCTTTCGCACATAGGCGTTTTGGAAGCCCCAAGGTACCACAAACTAATGGTATGCAGTGATATGGCGATTATTCCTGACCCGGATTTGAAACAAAAAATGGCAATTGTCGGTTTTTGTATTGATGTTGCAAAGGCTTTAGGAGTTGCAACTCCTAAAGTGGCATTAATTGCTGCAACGGAGCAGGTATCTGTTGGAATGCAGGCTTGCGTTGATGCGGCGATTATCGCAAAAATGGGCGACAGAGGACAAATCAAAGGTGCTATGATTGATGGCCCGTTGGCATTGGATGTTGCCATTGACAAAGAATCGGCAGAAATCAAAAAACTAAAAAGCGAAGTTGCCGGTGATGCCGACTGCTTGGTGTTTCCAAATATTGACGCAGGAAATGTGTTTTACAAAACATGTACCAAATTAGTGGGTAGTGAATTGGCTGCAATGGTTGTTGGAGCGAAGGTACCGTGTATTCTTTCTTCTCGTGGAGATAGCGAATTGACGAAACTTTACTCGATTGCTTTGGCGGCGCTTAGTGCGAAATAATTTCGCTGATTTATTAATAAAAGATGGGCTGTTCTTGTTTTGGACAGCCCTTTTTTATTTTTATAATTCTTGACTTTGTTTTGCCGTGAAAACCTTAATTTTTTTTAAGTTTTAACACTTTTTAAGTTAAAATTTGCGATTTGTGTTTGTTTTTTGCGTAGCTTTGCGGATTATTAATCACAAAATTTCAAAACGATGGAAACAACTAAAACACTCCAACAGGGGCAAACACGTGAAGAAATTCGACAACGTAGAAAATTTATCAAAAATTTTTATGCTAATTGGAACGCAATTAATTCTACAAAGCATATTTTTAACGTTGCGTTGAGTGATTTTATACACATTAGATTTTTGTCTATTCAAGAAACAGCGGAACAAGCAGCATATACTTACAAATCGACTATTGCAATAACTTATTTAACAGAGATATTGGAAAAGGCAACAGTAGTAAAGCGTGTAAAGCCAAAAGCAAATAGTCAAAACCAAAAACGTTTTTCAGAAGTGATTATTATGAAATACCACAAACGAGCCTTCGGTAGAATAAAATTAACGGTTGGTGTGTTGAGAGGCAGTAGGCAAAATATTCAGTACTGTATTACCGCAATAGAAAAAGCGACCGAAGAACCCGTGCATACCCATAATAGTTATATAGCCACTAACCTTTCGAAGAACGACTGATAACCCTCCTCATCCCGGAAATAGTTATCAGTCGTCTTTTGCGATGACCAACAACCCTCCCCTTCCAGGAAATAATTGTTAGTCGCCATTTTGTTCTACAAAGTTACAACATTTTTCTGAAAAAACAAAATTTTCCGCAAAAAAAATCTATAATTTATGAAAACAACACTCACAATTCTACTTCTCTGTTTGGCAGCAAAAGGCTTGTCAAACACCACGCCCGGCGACACAGCTCGCATCGCCTTCTACAATGTCGAAAATTTGTTCGATTACTTAAAAGATTCTGTAAAAAACGATGATGCGTGGACACCCCGAGGTGCAAACCGCTGGACAAGAGCACGCTACTGGAGAAAACAGAACAATTTGTTCAGAGCAATCGCTGCTTTAGGACATGAGCGACCGCTTGCTATTCTCGGGCTTTGCGAAATTGAAAACAAAAAAGTTTTGCGAGATTTGACTCGCGGAACGCCATTGAGAAGGCACAATTATCGTTATATTCACTACGAATCAGCAGATGCGAGAGGGATTGACGTGGCTTTGATTTATCGCCCGGATTTGTTTGAAGTGATCAAACATTATCCGATACTGCTGATTATTCCGCCCGATACTGTTTCACGAACACGGGATTTTTTGTATGTGAAAGGCGTTTTGTTTCAACGAGATACCGTGCATATTATCGTTTGTCATTTTCCCTCAAAGTTTGGTGGATTGATGCAAACAATAGACAGGCGTGCATTTGCAGGGCGATTGTTGCGACAAAAAGTAGATAGTATTTTGGCAGAAAATCCGACAGCAAACATCATCACAATGGGCGATTTCAACGACGAGCCATCGGACGAAAGTATTGCCGTTGACTTTCGCTCACGATGTGATACCACGAATTTTCAACAAAACGATATGCTCAATTTGATGTGCCGTTTTGAGGGGCGAGCAGGCTCGCACAAATTTCGTGAAACGTGGAGTATCATTGACCATATTATGGTTTCGAAATCCCTTGTAAAAGGCGTTCATGGACTATCTGTTTTAGACCAAAAAGCCCATATTTTTGCACCGGATTTTTTACTTGAAGAAGATAGAGTGAACATGGGAAAAAAACCTTTCCGCACTTACATTGGACCACGTTATCACGGCGGTTTTAGCGATCATTTGCCGGTGTTCATTGATGTGGTTTCGCAAAAAAAAGATAAATAGAAAACATGAAAAAAATACCAAAACGAATACTAAAATGTAGTACGAGAAAATGGAAAATTATTCAGAAGAATTCCGAATTACGGAGAAAAGCATATTATATGTATGTAGAAAAATACTGTGGTAAATCGGTTATTAACCTAAAAACAGGAATAAGAATACAATTTGATAAACTTAATGCAAGAAAAACAACACACGGAGGTTCGATGTATTCTGAAAAAGCAGCATTGATTACAATTTTAGATAAAATTTGCCGTCAAGGATATTTGTATTCTATCGGAAAAGCCAAGGAACAGGATATACACAAAGGCGTATTGTGTTTTTTGAATTTCAAAACAAATGTTATTGTTGACGACAAATTTCAAGTAGTGCTTTTTTCCGTAAGAGTGATGAAAAATGGTACTTTCCATTATCACATTGATATTCCATTAAAATTTGAGAAATAAAAAAAGCGTTGAGATTTTTATTCTACCATCAACGCTTTTTTTGTCAAATTTTCGGTCGATACACTTAAGTACGCTTTGACACTGCAAAGATACAACTTTTTTTTGAATTAACCAAAAGAAATTTTGCTATTTTTTAAGGTTCAAGATTAGATTAGTGGATTTTTTCTGATATTTTTCTGCAAATATACGAATAAATTTTGATTTCTGAAATTATATCGAAATTCGCACTCTTTTATGTGCAAATAAAGCTTGTGTTTA
>WQWI01000025.1 GCA_009785425.1 Bacteroidales bacterium
AAATCAAAGAAATACAATACAAAATAAACAACAGACCAAGACAAAATTTAAATTTTTATTCATCAAAAGAGATTTTTTTCCTATCTTTGCAAAACAAAGTTGCATTTGATACTTGAATCTACCGTTAAAGAAATTTGCCCCCCATAATTGCCCCCCATAGATTTTTTTTGTACCTTTGCAGTAACGAAAATTTTTGAAAAATGAAAATCGAAAAATTTAATCAATTCAAGTCTGCGGTTGATAACAAACGAGCAGAAATTTTGTTCGGAAAAACAGAGTTTAACTGATTCTAAACATAATAATCGTGTTTTTGAAAATATTTTGAACAGACGTTTCAACCAACAGTTTTTGCAAGGAGCTTGGGTTTCTGACATCACTTACATCCAAACTAAAGATGGCTTTTTATATCAAACAGCGATTATTGATTTGGAAGATAGAAAAGTTATTGACTGGTCACACAGCGAAGATTTAAGTGCAGAACAGACAACACTTTCAGCCTTCAGAATGGCCATCAAAAACAGACCTCCGAAAAAGGATTTAATTTTTCATTCCGATAGAGGCGTTCAGTATACTTGTAGCAGCTTTGTAAGTAATTCCATACCTTTGCAAAACCGCAAATAAAAAATGAAAAACGAATTTAGAAAGCAACGTTTTTTTATTAATAATTCGTTAACTTTCGTTGATGAATTTTTTCGTATCTTTGCACAATACTTCGAGAAATTTATTAACGACAAACAAACATTATGAAAGTAGCAGTAATAATGGGCTCAGCAAGCGATTACGATGTGATGTCGCCTGCGGTAGAAACTTTGGAGCAATTCGGGATTCCTTACGAAAAACGCATTGTCAGCGCACATCGAACGCCCGATTTGTTGGTGGAATACGCCAAAACGGCTAAAAGCAGAGGTATCAACGTGATTATTGCCGGAGCAGGCGGTTCGGCTCACCTTCCGGGAATGGTTGCCTCGATGACAGCGTTGCCTGTTATCGGCGTTCCTGTGAAATCTCGTGCTTTGAACGGACTGGATTCTTTGCTTTCCATCGTGCAGATGCCCGCCGGAGTGCCGGTTGCCACTGTGGCGATTGACGGTGCAAAGAATGCATCATTGATAGCGATAAGCATATTGGCGTTGCAAGATGAGAAACTTGCGGAAAAACTTGATGAATTTAGACAGAAACAGACAGAAACGGTTTTGAATACTAAACTTTAACAATGGTCGTTTCGACTCCGCTCAACGACCAGATTCCGGTGGCTGAGCGAAGTCGAAGCCACCACCTTTAACCCATTTATATATGAAAACAATAGGAATAATCGGCGGAGGACAACTTGGTTTGATGACCATCGAACAAGCCCACCTCCTTGGTGCGAAAACAATTTGTTTAGACCCTACAGCAGACTCGCCGGCATTTAGGATTAGCGATGAACATATTATTGCTTCTTTTGATGACGAGCAAGCACTTCAAGACTTGTGTCGCCGTAGCGACATCGTAACTTACGAATTTGAAAATGTTTCGGGCGATTTGCTCACGGCAATGGAAAAACACATCAAACAAGGCGTTCGTCCGTTGCTCGATTCGCAAGACCGTGCTCGTGAAAAAAACAATGCCCGTGAAAATGGACTGACTCCTGTCAATTTTATCGAAGTGGATGATGTAAATTCGCTCACCGAAGGTGTGAAAAAAATGGGCTATCCGTGTATTTTCAAAACACGCAGGTTGGGCTACGACGGACACGGACAAGTTGTTCTGAAAAGTGATGCAGACTTGGAAAAAGCGGTTGCATACCTGCCTGTTCCGGCGATTTTGGAAGAATTTATTTCGTTTGATTTTGAGGTGAGCATCGTTATGGTGAGCGATGGCGAAAAAATCATCAGTTTTCCGATAGGTAAAAACATTCACACCGGTGGGATATTAGATTTGTGCATTGTTCCTGCACCGATAAACGATACGCTGAAAGAAAAAATTGAAACATTAGGCAAAGAATTTATGCAAAAATGTGGCTATAAAGGCATTTTGACCATTGAATTTTTTGTAAAAGGCGATCAAATTTATTTCAATGAAATGGCACCACGTCCGCACAACAGCGGACACTACACGATAGAAGGTTGCAGCACCAATCAATTTATGGAGTTGGGTCGTTTTTTGCTTGGTATGGATTTGCAAGAGCCTAAATTAGTTGCACCGACCATTATGAAAAATATCCTCGGACAAGATTTGGAAGTTGCAGAACAAATTGCAAAAGAAAACCACCCCAACGTCTATGTGCATATCTACGGCAAAACCGAGAGCAAACCCAAACGAAAAATGGGACATATCACGTTCGTAGGAATGGATTTAGACGAATATAATGAAAAATGGAAACACCGATTTGTATGAAAAATTACCGCATTTTTGTAGAAAAAAAACCGCAATACCGTATTGAGGTGCAGAGTTTGCAAAATGAACTCAATGAGAACCTTAGCCTCAATCTGAAAAATTTGCGTCTTTTGAATGTTTACGACCTGTTTGGCTTCACGCCCGAATTGCTGGAAAAGAGTAAATACAGCGTGTTTGGAGAGATTGTAACCGACAATGTTGAAGATTTGTGCAATTTGGACCAAAAAAAATATCTTGCCGTTGAATATCTTCCCGGACAATTCGACCAAAGAGCCCGTTCGGCAGAGGATTGCGTCAAACTCATTGAGCCTACGGCTGATGTACACATCAAAAGTTCACGGCTGTTTATTTTCGACGACAATATCAGCGATGCCGACATTCAAAAAATCCAAAAATACTACATCAATGCCTTGGATTCTCGCGAAAAAAACCTTTTGATTTTAGACCATACCGAAAGTACAGAAATCAAACCTGTGCCTGTGTTAGAGGGGTTTATAGAAATACAGGTAGGGGCAAATGATTATTTGCCCCTACAAAATTATTGCCAAGATCACGGTCTTGCAATGAACGCCGATGATTTACGTGAGGTTGTCAAATATTTCAAATCCGAAAATCGCAATCCGTTCGAAACGGAATTGAAAATTTTGGATACTTATTGGAGCGATCACTGCCGTCATACAACGTTTATGACTGAACTTGAAGAAATCACTATTGACGATTCTTTCATAAAAGAGGATTTGCAAAATTCGTTGGATCTTTATCACAACATCCGAAAAGAATTGGGCAGAGAGGACAAAAGCGTTTGCCTTATGGATATCGCAACCATCGGTGCTCGTTATCTCCGAAAAAAGGGCTTGCTCGACGATTTGGAAGTGAGCGAGGAAAACAATGCTTGCAGTATTTACATCAATGTGGATGTTGACGGCAAACCGGAAAAATGGTTGTTGATGTTTAAAAACGAAACACATAATCATCCAACTGAAATAGAGCCGTTTGGCGGTGCTTCCACGTGTTTGGGCGGTGCAATTCGCGACCCTCTTTCCGGACGGAGTTATGTGTATCAAGCAATGAGAATAACCGGTGCGGGCGACATTTACAAACCGATAAACGAAACGTTGGAAGGCAAACTTCCGCAACGCACCATCAGCACAAAGGCTACGGCAGGATATTCGAGTTACGGCAATCAGATAGGCGTTGCAACTACGCACGTTCGTGAAATATACCATCCGGGTTTTGTTGCAAAACGAATGGAGTTGGGTGCCGTTGTTGGTGCCGTTAAGGCGGAAAATGTTCGCCGTGAATCGCCTGCAAAAGGTGATATGATTTTGCTTCTGGGCGGTAGAACCGGAAGGGACGGCATTGGCGGTGCAACAGGTTCATCCAAAGAACAAAACACCAAATCCATCGAAGAATGCAGTAGTGAAGTGCAAAAAGGCAATGCACCGGAAGAGCGTAAACTTTTGCGACTTTTCCGCCGTCCGGAGGTGTCTAAATTGATTAAAAAATCCAACGATTTTGGTGCTGGCGGTGTGTGCGTGGCTATTGGCGAACTGACAAGAGGTTTGGATATTTATCTTGATCGTGTTCCTCTCAAATACCAAGGGCTGAACGCTACGGAAATCGCCATCAGCGAATCGCAAGAACGTATGGCTGTGGTGATTGACCCGGCAGACAAAGCCAAATTTGAACAATACTGTGCAGAAGAAAATGTCGAAGTTACGCACGTTGCCGATGTTACCGATACTGACAGATTGCGGATGTATAACAACGGAGAATTGGTTGTAGATTTGGCACGTTGGTTTATCGATAGTGCCGGTGCAAAGCATTTTGCGAAAGCGACCATCGGAAAAGTTGAGAAAAAAAATCCGTTTGAAAGGATTGTCGAAGGAAAAAACTTGACAGAAAAAATGTTCAATAATCTCAACGATGACAACGTGCTTTCGCAAAAAGGAATGATTGAAATGTTTGATTCGACAGTTGGACGTTCCACTGTATTGATGCCCTTTGGCGGAAAAACACAACGCACGGAAACGCAGGTTTCGGTACAAAAAATTCCTGTTCAAAAAGGTTATACCGATACGGCGAGTATGATGGCGTTTGGCTATAATCCGTTTATTTCGGAGTGGAGTCCTTACCACGGTTCGGCTTATGCGGTGGTTGAGGCTTGTGCAAAAATTGTTGCATCGGGCGGTTCTTACGAAAAAATACGGTTCTCTTTTCAAGAATTTTTTGAGCGGATGACCGATGATCCTCGCACGTGGGGCAAGCCTTTGAGTGCATTGCTCGGTGCGTTGAAAATGCAGACAGAACTCGGTTTACCCGCAATCGGCGGAAAAGATTCGATGAGCGGAACGTTCAAAAATATCAATGTTCCGCCAACGCTTGTGGCGTTTGGGATTACTACTGTTGATGCGAACAAAGTGATAAGTCCGGAGTTTAAGGAAGCAGAAAATGACGTTTGGCTCATCAAACACACGCCTCTCGAAAATTATATGCCAAATACAGAGCAGTTGAAAAAAAACTGGAAATTTGTAACGGAAAATATTCATAGTGGAGATATTGTATCGGCGTATGCTATTGGGTTTGGCGGTATTGCGGAGGCAATTACAAAAATGTCGTTTGGAAATAATGTAACGATGTGGTTTGCTGACGTGGAAGAAAAACTTTTCGACTATTCGTATGGTTCCATATTGGTGGAAACCAACGGAAGGAGAGAACTTGAATTGGAGTTGGAAGAAGCAATTATTATGGGATTTACCAACAAGAAGGATTTTTTGAGTATGGTAGATGATGATTATGATGACAGATTGGGAATTTTGGAGCGATTATATGAAGCGAACACCGAAAAATTTGCTACGGTTTATCCTGATAAAACCGATGCCTGTGGGGGCGGGGTTTGCCCGCCCTCTTGCCGTCATTGCGAGGGCGAAAGCCCGAAGCAATCCAGGCTTCGACAGGCTCAGCCACCGCTGGATTGCACCGCTGGCGCGGATTTGCAATCCGTGCCAACACATACATTTGCAACATCGGCACGGGTTACAAACCCGCGCCAGCGGGTTGAAAAACCAATCGCCTACCTCCCCGTTTTCCCGGGAATGAACAGCGATTACGATGTTGCAAAAGCATTCGAAAAGGCAGGTGCAGAAGTTGTCAGCACGGTATTTTGCAATCTCAAAAATGAGGACATTTCACGCTCCATCGAACAAATGAAAGAACATATCAGCAAATGCCATATTCTCGCAATCAGCGGAGGTTTTTCCAACGGCGACGAGCCGGACGGAAGCGGGAAATTTATTGCCAATGTGCTAAACAATAAAATCATTGCCGATGAAATTCACAAATTGATTGAACGTGGAGGTTTGATATTGGGGATTTGCAACGGCTTTCAAGCACTTGTAAAATCGGGACTTTTGCCTTACGGCAAACCGGGAATGGTAACCGAAGAATCGCCAACATTGTTTAGAAACGACATCAATCGCCACATCTCGCAAATTGCAAAAACTCGTGTATCATCTATAAATTCGCCGTGGTTATCGGGTTTCACGCTTGGCGAGGAACACGCAGTGGCGGTAAGTCACGGAGAAGGAAAATTCGTGGTAAGCGAACAAATGGCAGAAGAACTTTTTGCAAACGGACAAGTTGCTTTTCAATATATTGATACTGACGGAAATATCACTGCCGAATCGCCACACAACCCCAACGGCTCGATGTATGCCATAGAAGGCATCATCAGCCCAAACGGTCAAATCCTCGGTAAAATGGGACACTCGGAACGTTACGAAAACAATCTTTTCAAAAATATTGATGGCAACAAAGTGCAGGATATTTTTGGCAACGCCGTAAACTATTTTAGAAAGGTAAAGAGATAAAAAAGGCTGTCATTCCCGCGAAGGCGGGAATCCCCAAGATGCAGGGGGATTGCGGGTCAAGCCCGCAATGACGCTCATAAACAAGCCCGCAAGAGCGATTAAACAAACAGCAAACCAACAAACCAACAAATAAGCAAATCAACCAACAAACAATTCAACAATTCAACAACTAAACAGTTCAACAACAAAAAAATATGGAAAAGCAACAAATGCTCTACGAAGGCAAAGCCAAACAAGTTTTCAAAACCGAAAACCCCGACCTCATTATCATTCGCTACAAAGATGATGCCACAGCGTACAACAACGTAAAAAAAGCGTCAATCGACAACAAAGGACTACTCAACAACGAGATTTCCGCCATCATTTTTGGCAAACTGCACGAGGCCGGTATCAAAACCCACTTCATCGAGAGGCTGAACGAGCGTGATCAACTTTGCCGTGTTGTAAAGATTTTTCCGTTGGAATTTATCGTGCGAAATATCATTGCAGGCTCAATGGCAAAGCGTTTGGACATTCCCGAAGGCACGAAACCGAACAATTTGATTATCGATATTTGCTACAAAAAAGACGAGTTGGGCGATCCGCTGATCAACAACGATCACGCTGTTGCACTCGGTACAGCAACTTACGAGGAGTTGGAAACTATGTATAGCATCACTCGTAAAATCAATGAAGTGCTGATCGAACTCTTTAAGGAATTGGGCATTACGCTTGTTGATTTCAAAATAGAGTTTGGCAAAACGCTTGATGGCGAAATAGTTCTTGCCGATGAAATCAGTCCCGACACCTGCCGTCTTTGGGATATTGAAACCAACGAAAAATTAGACAAAGATCGCTTTCGTCGCGACCTTGGTAAGGTGAAAGAGGCGTATGAGGAGATTTTGAAACGACTGAAAAAGTAATAACCAATGCCGTCATTCCCGCGTAGGCGGGAATCCCCTTGCTATGGGATTGCGGGTCAAGCCCGCAATGACGCTCACAAGCAGACCCGCCTATGCGGGAATGGCTACTGAAAATTTAAAAATGATAACAATCAAAGAAAGAGAACTCAACGAAGAATGCGGAATCTTCGCCACATTCAATGTACATAATGCATCTACACTCACGTATTACGGACTTCACGCCTTGCAACACAGAGGTCAGGAAGGATGCGGAATAGCCAGTGTCAATGACCGCATTTTCAAACGCATAAAAGGCGAAGGCTTGGTTACGGAAGTTTTTAACGAGGAAAACCTTACAAAATTAGACGGCAATATGGCAATAGGTCACGTTCTCTACTCGCACGGCGACAGCAGGGGAATTGACAACGTTCAACCTTTTATGTTTATGCACAGCACAGGCGATTTTGCATTGGCACACAACGGAAGCCTTGTTAACGCCGTGCAGTTGAAAAAATATCTGGAAGATAAAGGCAGTCTTTTTCATTCCACATCCGACAGCGAAATTTTGGCTCATCTCATCAAAAAAGACAACGATCTCCGCGATAGACTCGACCCTCTCCTCGATGCACTAAATATGATAGAGGGAGCATTTGCTTTTGTCGTGATGACTGCAAGCAAAATCTATGCCATTCGCGACAAGCACGGTCTGAAACCACTCTCTTTGGGAAAACTCAACGGTGGTTATGTTGTGAGTAGTGAAACCTGTGCGTTTGATGTGATTGGGGCAGAGTTCGTGAGAGATATTGAACCCGGCGAAATAGTTGTTATCGATAAAGACGGTTTGACGAGTGTGGATTATTCCAAGTTTAAACGTCACAATATGTGTGCGATGGAATACATCTACTTTGCCCGTCCCGACAGCGATATCGAAGGTGTAAACGTGCATACTTTTCGCAAACAAACAGGAAAATTGCTGTTTCAAGAAGCACCCGTCGATGCGGATATTGTGATAGGCGTGCCCGATTCAAGTTTGAGTGCGTCAATAGGTTACAGCGAAGCAAGCGGTATTCCATACGAAATGGGATTGATCAAAAATAAATATGTCGGCAGAACATTTATTCAGCCTTCGCAAGCACTACGTGAGAAAGGCGTTAAAATGAAACTATCGGCGGTTAGAAGCATTGTAAACGGCAAACGTGTTGCACTGATTGATGATTCAATTGTTCGGGGAACAACCGTCAAACGAATCGTTGGTATGCTGAAACAGTTCGGAGCAAAGGAAGTGCATTTGCGTATCGCAAGTCCTGAAATGACGCATCCCTGCTTTTACGGTGTAGAAACCACTGGAAGCGACGAATTGATAAGTGCACGACTGAAAGATATAGAAAAAATCAAAGAAAGCATCGGTGCAGATTCATTGGCATATCTGTCGGTAGAATCACTTTACAAAGCCGGCAATCGTAGCGAACTTTGTGTTGCGTGCTTTACGGGGAAATATCCTACGCCTCTTTATCAAATTGACATTTAATTGCTTTGTAGTCATTTATGTTAAAAATCAAAAAAAAAACTATAAAAAAACGTGAGGAAAATTTGGTTTATTTCATAAATTTGTTTATTTTTGCAATCTGTTTGTGAATTATTAATTAAAAAAAAGAAAAAAATGAACAAAATTTTCAATCACGAAGAAAGCCTGTCGCTTATCAATGAGATGATTAGTCAGGCGCGGAATAATTTCCAAAAGGAAAAATTATATTCCATGATGTACTGGGGCTATTTGGTTGCCTGCATAGCCATTGCCAACTTTGTATTAATACAGGTTTTGAGTAATCCTAATTACTCGTTTTTAGTTTGGCTAATTGTGATTCCCGGTTCAGTTGTATCGTATCTAATTGACAGGAAGATTAGCCGTGTTGTTTTAGTAAAAACACATATTGACGATATCGGCAACATGTTATGGAGAGGGTTCTCCATCGGTATTTTTGTATTTATTTTTGCTGTTTATGTTCTTGCATTCCGAGTCAATAGTTTTCATGTAGTGTTTTTAATCAATCCGGGCATAATGATTTTGATTGGAGTTTGTATGTTTGTATCTGCTCGCATTTATCAGTATAAGCCTTGGTATTTGGTGGCAGTCATGTTTTGGATTGGCGCTATTGGTTGTACATTTTTAGTAACAGATTTTCAGTTTATTGTATTGGCTGTCTGTATGATATTGGGTTTTGTTGTTCCCGGACACCTACTAAATTATCAAGCAAAGAAAAGCCGTGCTTAAAGAACTCAATCCATTGTTACATTCGCAACTACGATTGGCGGTAATTTCTATACTTATCAGTGTGGAAGAGGCTGATTTTGTTTTTCTTAAAAAACAAACAGGTGCCACTTCGGGAAATTTGAGCGTACAACTGGAAAAACTTAGAGAAGCCGAATATATTAGCATCCTCAAAACGTTCAGAGGAAAAATGCCACGAACGATTTGCAAAATCACACAAAAAGGGATTTTGGCTTTTGAGGAGTATGTGCAAGTGTTGCAAAGTTACATTGCAATAAAAAAAAGATGATTACTAACTATTTAGAAGTTGCTCCCGACACGGATTAGGGATTTGAAAATGAAAAAAGTAAGTTTGTTTACTAAAACAGCAAAATTTGTTAGTCTCTTGATTGCTATCATTTTTAGCACTAATTCTTATGCACAGGAAAGTGATTTTACTTTCAAACGTATTGGTGGCGGAGGCTTTACAGTCGTTTTTGACATGGCAGGCGGGTATGGCTGGGGAGGTCATGGTGAATTTGCCTTTCCGGTCAGAGATAGAGGTGGTTTACAGATCATTAGCCATATTATTGGCAAAGGCATGAGTGTAGTTGTTAATGACAACAGGTATGGGATAGGCTCAATAGCTAACAAAATAAGTTTTGGCGGTTTTCTGTCTCCCAAAATTAGAACCTATGGCTTCATTCAAGGTGGAATAGGAATTGGTGGCGGTAATGAAACCATCGCTTTAAATCTTAATTTTGGTGGCGGCGGTGGAATGGATGTGTTTGTTCACAGAAGAATGTCCATTTATTTCGAAGTTGGTTATTTACAGCATCATTTGGGTAATAAACTCATCGGAGGTATGTCGGCAAGTATAGGGGTGCGGAGTTGGTTTTGATACTTGAATCTACCTTGCCATCTAACCTCGTTGGGTACTTGCGTAATTCAGAAAAAAATTGTATCTTTGCGAAAAAATATTATGGAAAGTTCAAAAGATAATGAAATGGTAGGCGATTGCAATGTGTTGAGTGAGCCTGCATTTGCATATACATACGCAAACAATGCAAACGCTATCGCAATGAACATCGACACTTGCATTGACGATTGCCCGTGTGTAGTGTGTCTCCCTACAGATACGAAAGTTATTTCATATTCTTTTTTACAAGCAGAAAAAAAACGACAAAAACAGATGATCGCTACAGGTAAAATGGAAAAACCTGAATTGAAAAACGATGTGTTCACTTTGGAACAAGAAACAGATTTTAGCAGAAAAATAACTATCGATGATATTTTTCAAAACGTATGAGATGCGTATATTTTGGCAGTACTGCGACAGAAAAACTTGGTCGTTTTTTTGAGAACTACAGAGGAAATAGAATAAACGATCTCGCAAAAAGAGCGTTAGTTTACAGGAGAATGCGAGAATTTTTAACAGCGTTCGATATGTCTGATTCGTATATGGTAAATGGGAAAAAGTATGTGGATATTGAGGATATTTGCATTGTTGAGTACGTTATGCGTAACGAATCAAAAGAAATTTTGGTAACAAACATTTTCTTCAACGAAAAATAATATAACAAAACTATGGCAGAAACCTACGAAAAAGCAGGTGTAAATCTCGAAGCAGGCTACGAGGTTGTTCGCCGAATTAAAAAGCACGTTGCGTCCACGCAGAGGCTCGGTGTTATGGGAAATATCGGGGCTTTTGGCGGAATGTTCGACCTTTCGGCACTCAACGTGAAAGAGCCGATTTTGGTTAGCGGAACGGATGGCGTCGGCACAAAACTCAAACTCGCATTCGAACTGAATAAGCACGACACGATTGGCATAGATGCCGTTGCTATGTGCGTAAACGATGTGCTGGCACAAGGTGCAGAGCCGTTGTTTTTTCTCGATTATATTGCCGTTGGAAGCAACGATCCTGCGAAAATAGAGGCTATCGTGAGTGGTGTTGCCGAAGGTTGCCGTCAAGCGGGATGTGCGCTTATCGGTGGCGAAACCGCCGAAATGCCCGGAATGTACACCGATGGCGAGTATGATATTGCCGGATTTACTTGCGGTGTTGTTGAAAAATCGAAATTGATTGATGGCTCGAAAGTCGCTGTTGGCGATGTGTTGGTGGGAATTGCTTCGAGTGGTGTACACTCCAACGGATTCAGCCTTGTGCGAAAAATTGTGAAAGATGCCAATCTGAATTTGGATGAAAAATATCCCGAATTTGATGGGAGAACTCTTGGCGAAATTTTGCTAACGCCAACGAAAATATATGTAAAACCCGTTCTCGAAGTCGTTGCCAATTGCGATGTTCACGGCATCAGCCATATCACCGGAGGCGGATTTGATGAAAACATTCCACGCATTCTAAAAGACGGACAAGGCGTGGAAATCCAAGCCAATTCTTGGGAAATTTTACCCATATTTTCATTTCTCGAAAAACACGGAAACATCAATCATCGGGAGATGTTTAACATTTTTAATATGGGTATCGGAATGGTCATCGCATTAAGCGAAACGGAAGCAGACAAGGCGATTGGGATTTTGAAATCGTATGGGGAAACTGCTACGATTATTGGTAGGATTATTGAGGGAGAAGGTGTGTGTTTATGAGATGTCTGCAATGTCGGGACATTGCAACTATATAGAAACGAATCAAAAAAAACATGAGAAAAATTTATTTTACTATTGCAATCTGTGGCTTGATGTTTGCGACGAATCTTAATGCACAAACTTGGCAAATCGGCAATCCAATCGCTTCAAATGTGGTCGCGACATTAAGCAACGACACACTTACTATCAGCGGAACAGGAGCAATGAAGGATTGGGTTGATTTGTCGTACTTTTTTGAGTGGCCGTGGTCTGACATTATTACGGTGGTAGTTATTGAATATGGTGTAACCACTATTGGAAATGCGGCATTTCGGCACCTTGAAAGACTAACCTGCGTGACTATCCCTAACTCTGTAACATCTATTGGTGATAATGCATTTGACTTTTGCAGAAGTCTTACCTCAGTGGATATTCCCAATAGTGTCAAGTCTATTGGAAATATGGCATTTGCCTATTGTGATAATTTAACCTCGGTAACAATAGGTAACAATGTGGTTTCTATTGGGGATAATGCTTTTTTTGGCTGTCATAGACTGACCTCTGTTAATATTCCCAACAGTGTAGTATCTATTGGAAGCGGAGCGTTTTCAGATTGTTTTGCTCTAACTTCCATAATTATTTCTAACAGCGTAACTTACATTGGATTTTGGGCATTTGCAGGTTGCCGATCTCTAACTTCCGTTATCATTGGTAGCGGTATAACCGATATGGGTCGCGAACAGTTTGCCGGCAACATAAACCTATCTTCGATAACCGTTTTAAGTGCTGTTCCGCCTTCGATTTCATGGGATGTATTTACAGGTGTAGACAAGCAAAATTGTTGTTTGTACGTATTGCCCACTAGCATTGATTTGTATCGTATGGCAAATATTTGGGGAGAGTTTGAATGCATTAAACGAATCCCTGGTTTCTATGCCGTAACATTCAATTCGCAAGGCGGAAGTGATATGTCGCCACAGAGCGTAGAGCAAGGCAAAAAAATTACAGAACCTACACCGCCTATTCGTACAAACTATATATTCGGCGGCTGGTATAAAGATATTACCTACACCAACACTTGGGACTTTGCAACAGATGTCGTAACATCAGATATTACGTTATATGCCAAATGGAACGCAAACCAAACAAGCATCACAGATATTTTGTCGGCAGACCAAATTCAAATCTATCCAAATCCTGTAAGCCATCAATTACGAATAATCAATTACGATTTTCAGCAAGGCGACATCGTAGAATTGTTTGATATGAATGGTAGACGAGTATTTTCGCAACGCGTAAACACCCATATCGGAGAGTTTACGATTGATATGTCGGCATTCCAACAAGGCAATTATATTTTGCGAGTAGGCAATCGGGTGGCAAAGGTTGTAAAGCAGTAATACAAAACTCTGTAGATAACTGGCGGTTTCACGAAATAGCGCTCGCACTCGCCCAAACCAATAAATAATCAAATCACAAATTGCCAAAAACCAACAAAATAGCAATCTTCGCCAGCGGAAACGGAAGCAATTTCGAAGCCATTGCTCGTGCTTGCGCTGAAAACCGCTTGAACGCTGAGGTCGTATTATTGGTGTGCGACAATCCAAAGGCGTTCGTCATTCAAAGAGCAGAAAAATTTAACATTCCCGTTTTTGAATTTCAACCAAAAAACTACGCTTCGAAAGCCGACTATGAAATGGAGATCGTGCAACTTCTGAAAAAATACAACATTGATTTGATTTGTTTAGCCGGTTATATGCGTTTGGTGTCGGATGTTTTGCTTGACGAATATGAAGGTAAAATCATCAATATTCACCCTTCGCTTTTACCTGACTTCAAAGGGCTTAACGCCATTCAACGAGCCTTTGAATCCGGTGTGAAGGTAACAGGCGTAACCACCCACTTTGTTGATAAAACTTTGGATGGCGGAAAAATTATAGACCAAATCGAAGTTCCAATCGAAAACTGCACATTTGAAGAGTTAGAAACCCGCATTCACACCGCCGAACATGAATTATACATTAAAACACTTGCCAAATTTCTTATTATCTAATTAATGGTTAAAACCCTGCACTTTCAGTGCAGGGTAGTTTTAGTTTAACGCTTTTCTTCAATGGGCGTCAAAAAAAATCCCCGCTTTATTCTAGCGAGGATTTTGGGATGGCGTCTACCTACTCTTCCACTCTTTAGGAGCAGTACCATTGGCGCAGTCGGTCTTAACTTCTCTGTTCGGAATGTACCACGAAACAAATGTGGAATAGGTAACTATTTTCGTCTGATGGTGCGATTCCAACGTCAACAAATCTTTATCGCCTGTTAGAATAAAATCTGCAGAAACAGTTTCCGCCAATGAGAGTAAATACAAGTCATTCACATCACGAACGGGTGACACCGCAGTCTTATTGAGAGTAGCGTGTGTGCAAAACATAACTATCAACTCCAAGGTTGCAACAATATCTTCTTCCGGTATGTATTTCTGAATTTTAGGTTTTTCTACAACTCTTTTGAATTCGTCGAGAAGGTTATCGCATACATATATGGTCAAGTTTGCATTAGAGAGCAAACTTTCGAGAACTGATGTTTTTTTTCCAATGAGAAACGAAACCCAAAGATTTGTGTCAATTATTATTTTCACTTTGAGTATCTTACAGCATAAACTTCATCCATTATCTCTGCGTCCGACAAATCAACTTGTTTTGGGCGAGTATTGATATAATTTCTCAAAACATTTTCTTTTGTTTGAAAAGTCCACCCCATTCTTCTTGCCAATTCTTCAAGAAAGATCACATCTGTCTGTGGTATATTCTGAACTAATACATCCATACTATTCGATTTTAGATTACAAAGATACTAAAAAAATCTGAAATATCATAATTTTTGTTTTTTCTGATATATTCAAACAAAAAAATCCCTCATCTTTCGATGAGGGATTTTGGGATGGCGTCTACCTACTCTTCCACTCTTTAGGAGCAGTACCATTGGCGCAGTCGGTCTTAACTTCTCTGTTCGGAAAGGGAAGAGGTGTACCCCGATGCTTTTGACACCGTATGTGATATTTACAATTTACGATTGACAACTGACAATTTGTTTGGTTATCAATAGTAACTGTAATAAATCTTTGACATCGCAACGAAAAGTAATTTGTAAATTGTAACTAACAATTTGTAAATTGTAAGTTGTAAGTTGTCAATTTACTT
>WQWI01000026.1 GCA_009785425.1 Bacteroidales bacterium
GCAAAACAACTTCAAAGTAACCTTAAATTTAGCCTCTGAAATCTTAGCTCGTTTTAGATACTTGTTTTTCATTTGTTCTCAATTAGATATGCAAAAATAAGCATTCTAATCTAATCTTGAACCATGTTTTATTTCCATAGGCAGTTTTTCCTTTGCCGATACTCGTAAACGAGATCGTAATACCAAGATGTTCGTTGATTACAGAACGCCCTTGAATGTTATCCTCATAATACGATTTGATAAATTTTCCGAGATGTGCAACAACAGGTTCATTCACACTCGGAACGAGCGACTGCTTGTACTTTTGCGATTTTGATTTCATGATTCTTTTGCAGTTTTTGTAAGTAATTTTGTTTTGTAGGGGCAGAAAATTCTCTGCCCCTACCCTGTATAACGCAAAAAAATCGTTTTTCGTATAAAATTGTTAATAAATTGTCGGTTTTGTTGATATTTTTTTAGCCTTTCCAATCCTCGAGTGCTTCGCGGTATTGACCCTCATGGTGCAGATATTGAGGCTATTCGCTTATAAAAATTATGCCCAATTAGATTCCGAGCAAAACAGGATGAGAAAAATCCGTTCAGCGAAGAAGATTCCGCTTCTAAAAATTGAAATTAAACGTGATTGACGGAATTACCCCAAAAAGATAGGTCATTTCTGCAAATCTGCGGACATTACCCGGCGTTGAACGGTCTTCTCTGAAGTTGATGACCCAAGCGTTTTTTCGTCCGTAAGCATTGTAAAGCCCAAAATTCCAATCCCAAGTCCAACGGCGAGTCGGATCGGGTCGGCTTCTCAATGTGTATGAAACATCTAAACGGTGGTAATTCGGCATTCGATGCGTGTTTCTATCGCCATAAACAGGTAGCGAAACACCATTTATAATCGCTCGTCCTGTAGGAAACGTTACGGCTTGTCCGGTATAAAACACCCAAGTTGCAGAAAAAGAATGTCTCTCACAAAGCTGGAAATTTGCGACAATCGAAAGGTTATGCGTTCTATCGAACGGTGCTAAAAATGTCCGTCCATCGTTAATTCCCGGAATTGTACGTTCGGAGCGGGATAGCGTATAACTTACCCAACCGTTTAGTCGCCCGCCCAGGCGTTTAACCATCACTTCCATACCGTATGCCCTACCCCGCCCTTGTCGAACCTCGCCTTCCAAATGCGGATTCATCATAAGACGGGCATGATCTCTAAAATCAATGGCATTGAAGATATTTCTGTAATAAAATTCGATTGAGGTTTCCAACTGATTGTTTAGAAAATTCCGAAATAACCCGACGGCATACATATCTGCTTCTTGCGGTCTGATGTTGTGACTGGTCGGAAACCACAAGTCTAACGGATTTCCACCGGTTGAATTTTGTGCAAGTTGCAAGTATTGTATCGTTCGTGAATAATTTGCTTTGACAGAAGTTGCATCGTTAATCACGAATGTCGCACCAACTCGAGGTTCGAAACCAAAATTTGTGTGCCAAAATCTTCCTCTCGGATGAATGATACTATCAACAACAGCAAAATTTTCGTAATGATATTGGATTCCACCAATATTTGAAAAACTACTCAAACGAACGCCATATTTCAAGGAAAGTCGGCTCCCAAAATTTTGATCATTCCCAATATAAATCGCATTTGCCAAAGCAAAATTATCGTGAAAATTCATTTGCTGACCTACGCCTCCACCACCAAACCAGTCTAAATTTTCTCCCATAGCCCATTCGAAAAATCCCGGACGGTAGGTATGAAAAATGCTTGAAGCCCCAAAACGTATGGTATGCCTTGGATTTGGAATAAAAGTAAAGTCTAATTTTCCGCCCAAATCACTTAAGCCGGAATACCATATAAATCGCATATTGCCAATATCTCCACCGGTTGTGTAATCATAATTCGAATACACCATCGTCAAATTTGAAAACAGTCTTGGCGAAAATAAATGGTTCCAACGTGCCGAAAATATGGTGTTTCCATAATCAAACTGCATGAAATTATTTCCACGAGTTCCGAACACATCTAAACCATGGTATGCCGAAATAAACAAGCGGTTTCGTTCATTAAATTGATGAACGATTCTTGCGTTTAAATCGTAAAAATACAGTCTTACATTTCTTGCCGAAGGATTGGGGGAAAGTGGCAAAAACAGGTCAAAATACGTTCTTCGTCCTGCGAGCATAAACGACGTTCTGTCTCTGATAATCGGACCTTCGAGGGTTAGTCGGCTCGACAATAACCCTATTCCACCTGTAGCTTCAAATCTTCTCAAATTTCCATCTCTCTGCCTGATATCAAGCACTGACGACAAACGTCCGCCATATTGCACCGGAAAATCGCCTTTGAAAATCGTAACATCTTTGATTGCATCGTTGTTAAATACCGAGAAAAACCCGAGTGCATGTGCAGGATTGTAAACCACAGCACCGTCTAACAAAATCAGATTTTGATCCGGAGCACCTCCACGAACGCTGAATCCTGCTCCTCCTTCGCTTGTAGCCATTACACCGGGAAGTAGCTGCATGGCTCTAATGATGTCTACTTCACCCAATAACGCAGGAATTTGTCTAATCGTCTGAATATCCATTCGGACTACGCTCATTTCGTTCCTCGTAATGGCTCGATTTCCACGTTCTTCGGTAATGACAACTTCTGAAAGCATTGCTGACGAGGGGGACAGGTCTAATGAAATTCTAGTGTTTTGCGTTAGAGAAATAGTTCTTTCCTGAGTTTCATAACCCATAAAAGAGAAAATCACGGTATAGTCTCCGGCAGGCAAAGTTATGGAATAAAACCCGTCTATATTTGTAACCACTCCTGTAACCCTATCGTTCGCATCTCTAACCGAAACAGTTGCTCCGATAAGCGTCTCACCGTTAGAACCATCTCGGATTGTTCCGCTCAACGTAAAATTTCGCTGTGCAAAAACTGTTGAAAACAGTCCTGTTGCGACAAAAAAACAAAATATAAACGTGCGGAAAAACATCTTATTCCATTCCACGCATGATGCCAATCTGTGAATTTCGAATAAACGACAGAATTTCATCACGTTCGGTGGTTTGCTGCACCTCTTTCTCAATCAGTTCAAGTGCATTACTTACATTCAAGTTTCGCAGGTAAATATAGCGATAAATATTTTGGATGTGTTCAATTTGCTCATCTGTAAATCCGCGTCGTTGTAAGCCTACAGAGTTAATACCAACGTATGAAATTGGCTCACGCCCTGCTTTTGTGAATGGCGGAATATCTTTACGAACTAATGCCCCACCTGAAACATAAGTGTGTGAACCAATACGAATAAACTGCTGAACAGCTGCAAATCCGTTCAGAATTGCCCAATCATCAACAATAACGTGTCCTGAGAGTGATGCATTGTTAGCCAAAATACAATTGTTTCCGACAACTGAATCGTGTCCGAGATGTGCATAAGCCATGATCAAACAATTGTCTCCAACGCGGGTTTCCCAATTGGCCTGTGTTCCTCGATTGATGGTTACACACTCGCGAATGGTCGTATTATCACCAATAACGGCAGTAGTTTCTTCCCCGACAAATTTCAGGTCTTGCGGAACTGCAGAAATCACAGCTCCAGGAAATATCTTGCAGTTTTTTCCGATTCGAGCACCATCCATGATTACCGCATTGGGACCAATCCATGTTCCCTCGCCGATTTCAACATTTTTATGAATGGTAGCAAACGGTTCAATAATGACGTTTTTCGCAATTTTTGCTTCCGGATTTACGTATGATAAAGGATGATACATATTCTTTGCTTTTAAGTATTTTTGGCTAATTGTGCTAACATCTCTGCTTCACAAGAGATGTCGTTTCCAACGTAGGCTGTTCCTTTCATGTTCACCAAACCTCTCCGAATTGGTGAAAGCAACTCTAACTTGAACACCAATGTGTCTCCCGGTACAACTTTTTGACGGAATTTCACATTGTCGATTTTCATAAAATAAGTTGAATAATTTTCCGGATCGGGGACACTGCTCAATGCCAAAATTCCCCCACATTGAGCCATAGCCTCTACTTGCAAAACGCCGGGCATAACGGGCTCTTCGGGAAAATGTCCGCGAAAGAAATCTTCATTTATTGTTACGTTTTTCACACCAATGACGTGTGTTTCGCTCATTTCCATAACCTTATCAACTAATAGGAATGGCGGACGATGTGGAAGTTTTTGTTTGATCTGCTCTACATCAAACAATGGTTTTGCGTTCAAATCAATTTTCGGAATGTCTTTGTTGGCGATTTCTTCCAACATTCTTTGACGAATAATTTTTGCAAATTCAACATTCACACGATGTCCCGGGCGATGTGCAATCACGTGTCCTTTCATTCTTGCACCGACTAACGTCATATCGCCGATTAAATCTAACAATTTGTGACGAGCAGGCTCGTTTTTGAAACGCAATTCGAGGTTGTTCAAAATCCCTAATTCTTCTACAACGTCGATGTCCGGCTTGTTGAAAAACGTTGCCAAACGTTTGTGTTCCTCTTCCGAAATTGTTTTTTCTACAAATACTATTGCATTGTCAAAATCACCACCTTTGACCAAATTGTGCTTGACTAATTGTTCCAATTCATGCAAAAACACGAATGTTCTACAAGGTGCTACTTCCGTCTCAAACTGTGTTAAATCGTGCAAAGATGCCAACTGCAACGGCAAAACGTCCATTTCGTAATCAATCAAAACCGTATATTTTGTACCGCTACTGCTAACAACCATTTCTTCGACTTTGTGGGCTTTATCCACATAAGCCAAATGTTTAGGAACTTCGTAATAAACACGATCGTTTTCCTGTTCTACCGTACCGACAGCAGAAATTGCTTTAACAATTCCCGCAGCACTTCCGTCTAAAATAGGCATTTCCACATTATCAACCTCGATCAAAGCATTGTCGATTCCCATCGCAAAGAGCGATGCTAAAACATGCTCGACCGTAGAAACTGCTGCTTCGCCGACTTGTAGTGTTGTTCCACGTGATGTATCAACTACATTCTCGGCAACTGCCGGAATTAGTTTGGAGTTTTCCAAATCTACACGTTTGAACTTATACCAATGATTTGTGGGTGCTGGTAAGATGTTCATCGTTACCTTTTGTCCTGAATGCAAGCCCACACCTGTAATGGTTACAGGGGCTTTTAGTGTACGTTGTTTTTCTTGAGCCATAAAAGTTCTAATCCTGAATTAGTATGCAAAGATACGATTTTTTTTTGAAAAAACAAAATATCGTTTCGACAAGCTCAACGACCGCAGTCCGGTGGCTGACCACAACTCCGTTCGGCGAAGGCTATGCCTTCGTCGGATTATCTTTGCAGGCTATGCCTGCATGATAGGTAGAACCTATCAAAATAGAACGACGGAGGCGTGGAGCCTCCGCCGAACGTTTTTCTGCCCAACAGGGTATGAACCTACGCCGAACAGGGGCGGTCAAGTAGCAAGCAGGTTCCTCAGTCGCGGAGTTTATGCTGAACGCAGTGAAGTACTCCGCTCGGAATGACGACGGTTATAGGGGAATAAAAGGAGAAATGAGGGGCGGCTTCGCCGCCCCTCATTTCTCCCCCCCCTCTTGAAAACGCTTGTCATCCCTCGCCGTTGGCGAGGGATCCGCCAACTACCTGACCGTTCGCTATACTACATCGGCACGGACGAGGACGTCTGCACCAGCAGGACTGGACTTTAACAGCATCGTCATTCCCGCGAAGGCGGGAATCTCCTTGCTATTGACTGCCTCCTATTTCTGGGGGATTCCCGCCTTCGCGGGAATGACGACCTGTTTCGCTTACGGCGGAACACACCTGACAAAACAAGCCCATAGAGCAACGATAATGTTGCAAAATGAGTTTCTTGGAGAAAATTTGGAAATAAACGAACAACACCGCCCTGAAGCCGCGTAAAACGTTAATAAGCAACAGGTTGGTTGAATGGGGGGGGGGGTAAACGCTACGCACTCAGCACTTTGCGTGCCATTCAAGCGTAAGGATATGTTCGTGTTTGATAACATTTGGGTGCAAAGATACGAAAAATTTCTGAAATAAACAAAATCACCTAAAAATCCGAAGCAAATCATTGCCGAAAACAAACACCATCAATGTTAGCAGGATTACCATGCCTATTTGCTGAGTTACCATAAGGAATTTATCACTTGGCTTTCGACGGGTGATTATTTCCCAAAGGGTAAACACAATATGTCCGCCGTCCAATGCAGGTATTGGTAGGAAGTTCATAAACGCTAAAATCAACGAAAGAATTCCTGTTACATACCAAAATCTCGTCCAATCCCACGTTCCTCCGAAAAACCGTGCAATTCCGATAGGCCCTTGAAGGCTTTCGGTAGCCCTTACTTGCCCTGAAGCCACCTGTCCAAGTCCTCTCGCATTGGCTACCAATAAACTAATGGCATCTCTTGTTCCGAATTTTAGTGCAGTGAGTGCTGTATAAGGCGTGATCTCAAATATCTCAGATGCTCTCGGATTTGGGTGTATGAAAACTCCTAATATGCCTGTGTTATCTAACGTTGCGTTCAACGGAAAGGCTTCAGAATTTCGGCTTATTATAATTTCAACATCTTGATTTTTGAGATTACTCAAAACTTCTTGCAAATTAGCCAAAGAATGAATGTCCTCACTATTGATTTTCAAAATTCTATCGTTGGGTAATATGCCAATTTGTTCACCAATAGACCCTTCTTGCGACCCCAAAACAATTACAGGATATTTATACGCTCTAAAAAGTTGCACACCTGCATCCATCACACGTTGATGTGTATCTCTCGGAACGGAGATCGTAATGGTATCATTTCCACGCAATACTGTAACTTCCGAACCAAATAAAACATTCGCACCTTGTGCATCTTGAAAACGCACCACTCGCCGACCATCAACCGCCAAAATTCTATCGCCTCGTTCAAAGCCGATTTCTTGTCCGACAACTGATGGAGAGATGCCGTATCTCGACACTTCTTCATTGCTCAAAAATCCCCCCCCAAGTAATAAAGCCGACAAAATCAAAACACCGGTAACAAAATTCAGAAATATCCCGGCAAACAACACGATCAAGCGTTGCCAAGCCGGCTTCGAGCGATATTCCCAAGGCTGAGGCTCTGATGCTAAGCCGCTTTCGTCTTGCGTTTCGTCAATCATTCCTGCAATTTGGCAATAGCCTCCAAGCGGAAGCCAACCAACACCAAATTCTGTGTCACCACGCTTAAAACTGAATAATTTGAAGCCCCAAGCATCAAAAAATAAATAAAATTTATTGACACGAATGCCAAACGCACGTGCCGCTAAATAGTGCCCCATTTCGTGGATAAACACCAAAAGTGATAATCCCAAAAGGAGTTGTAAGGTCATTGTTAATCCCGCCATATTGAGTTAAGAGTTAAGAGTTAAAAGTTAAGAGATAAGAATTATGAGTTGCTTCGCGATTGTCCAAGTGCTCGGCTATTAGGTGAAGCAACTCTTAGTTCTTAACTCTTAGTTCTTAGTTTTTTAGCGTTGCCAAATTTCGCTTGTACAAATAATTCACAAAAATCATTGCAACCATCATCGCAGCACAAATGATATACGCCATGTGGAAATTTCCGTGAATATCATGAAGAAATGCTGCTATCACAGGTGCAACAACGGCTCCAAACCCCCATGCAAAATACATTATGCCATAATTTCCACCAAAATTTTTCTTACCATATTGGTCTGCTGTAATCGCAGGAAACACACTCAGCGTTGTTCCGAAACAGAATCCAACAACGATTATACCAACAATCATCATGGCTAAATTATCGTAGAACGCAAAGCCTATCATGTTGAAAGCTTGCAATATAAATATCACAAACAAGGCATTTACTCGACCAATCTTATCAGACATAAATCCACCGGCAATCCTTCCGACAGCGTTCATAAGGGCCAAAAGAGCCACCAACATCGGTACTATGGTCAGATCTAATCCATAAATTTGCTCTCTTGCTATGACTGCTATGCTTCCGATAATCATCAATCCCACTGACGATGAAAACAAAAACATCGGGAACAACATATAGAAACGCTTTGTCCTCAACATTTCGCCACGGGTGTACTCCACGGATGTGTCTGTGTTTTCTGCAGTTTCCTTAAAGTTTTGAGGTGTTGGAGGTACATAATCCGCAGGTGGATTTTTGATAAGTTGTGCAATCGGTGTAGCGATAATAATGGTTACCGCACCTAAAATTATCAATGTTTCTTGAAGCGTAAAGCTGTTGAGCAATACACCGGTTATAGGTGCAAAATATAAGGCTGAAATACCAAATCCGCCAACAACCAAGCCACTCACTAAGCCTTTTTTACTCGGATGAAACCATTTTAACGCCGGTGGCAGTACGCAACTGTAAGCCAATCCTGTACCTCCACCAGTAATGATACCAAAACCGATGGCTATACCTATCGGGGTGCTAAAAAGTCCTGAGATAATCATTCCAAGTCCGACCAAAAAGGCTCCACAAGTTACGGGCCATCTCGGACCAATTTTATCTTGTATTCTACCACCAAAAAAGGCTGCAAATGCAAAAGAAACGGCAGATAATGAGAATGGCAAACTGGCTTGACTGCTTGTCCAGTCAAAGGTGTATGGATCCATTAGCACCGTCCTAATGATGCTCCATGCGTACAAAACACCTATGGACAGGTTGATAAGTAGACCGGCTACTAATATGATGTTTGCTCTGTTTTTTGTATTTTCCATGTTATTCTATTCCAATAAGTTCAACCGTAAAAATTAATGTAGCACCCGCTGGGATTGTAGGAGGCATACCGCGGTCGCCATAAGCCAAATCAGAAGGAATGTAGAATACAAACCTTGAACCAACCGGCATCAACTGTACGCCTTCCGTCCAACCTGTAATCACTTGATTCAAACCAAAAGTAATTGGTTGACCACGTTGGAAAGATGAGTCGAATACCGTACCATCCAAAAGTGTACCCTCGTAGTGAACATTCACTCTATCAGTTGCTGCAGGTCTTGGACCTGTACCCATTGTTACAACTCTGTACTGTAAGCCCGATTCGGTAACTTGTACACCTGCGTTTCGTCTGTTTGCTTCCAAAAATGCTCTGCCTTCGGCTTTGGCTTGATCCAGTCTGCTTTGTTGCAGACCTAATTCAAATTCTTGCATAATTTCTCGAACTTCTTCATCCGTAAATAAAGACGTTTTACCATCGCGAGCGTCTTTCATCGCTTGAACAATTGTTTCAAAATCAAAATTAAAGTGCTCTCTCTCCATGTACATCATGCGTCCCCAATTATGCCCGACGATGTAACTGACTTTTTGTTCGTTTGTCATAGTGTTTCTGTTTTGTGAAATTAAAGTTGTTGTGATAAGCAGGGTTACTGCTGTGATTAAGATTTTTTTCATGGTGATTTTTTTTATAACGTAAGGGCGTATTGCAATACGCCCTTACAGGGTTATTTATGATATTTCAGTAATCCATCTAAGGGTGTTTGTTCTATTTTAGAAATTGTGAGTCCGTGTTTTTCTGCAGATTTTCGAAGCTCATCGGCAAAAATAAAGCCTACCGAGCCTACAAAGCACAACGGATATTTATCGTAGTTATCATAACGCAGAATTTGTTTTTTGAAGAATGTATCAAACGCTGAACTAACCAACTCTTTTACGAAAAAATCCGATTTGTTTTCGCTCAAAAATTCCACAAATGAGGCCAAATAGCGATTTGGGGCAGGTTCACGATAAATTATATCTAAAACTCTCGACAATTCCGCAGGGTATTTTTGTGCAAATATTTTTTGCAAATGTTCGGGCAGTTCGTTTCTGAAATAAGCCGCCAACAACTGTTTCCCAAGGGAAGCACCGCCTCCCTCATCTCCTAAAATGTAGCCCAAAGAGCTCACACGTTCGGCAATTTGTTCTCCGTCGTACAAACATGAACTTGCCCCTGTTCCCAAAATGCAGGCCAAACCCTTTTCTTCGCCATATAAAGCACGTGCCGCACCGAGCAAATCGTTTTCAACTTCAACACCGGCATCCATAAAGAAAGAGTCCAAAGCAGACTGCAACACTTGTTTTTTACGCAGCGAAGCACAACCCGAGCCGTAAAAAAACACTTCTTCCACTTTTTTGTTATCCAAAAATGGGTACAAGTCTTTTTGCAGAACGTTTAAAACATCATCCTCATCCAAAAAATATGGATTCAGTCCGATAGTTTGAACAATTTTCACCTCGCCTGCTTTGTTAATCAAGCACCAATCTGTTTTGGTTGCTCCGCTGTCTGCGATTATTTTCATATCTCTACAAGTTCTTCCTAGCTACGTTGGCAATCTCCGAAATCGCAATGCGTTCTTGCTGCATAGTGTCGCGATAGCGAATAGTAACTGTATTGTCTTCCATGGTTTGCGTATCTACCGTGATACAAAACGGAGTGCCGATTGCATCTTGACGGCGGTAACGACGACCTATTGCATCTTTTTCATCATATTGACACATAAAATCATGCTGCAACAAACTCATGATTTCACGAGCCTTTTCAGGCATTCCGTCTTTTTTAACCAAAGGTAAAATTGCAATTTTATAAGGTGCTAAAACGGGTGGGAATTTCATCACGACACGGGTTGAACCATCTTCCAAAACTTCCTCATTGTAGGCATGGCTCAGCATTGCCAGGCACATTCTGTCTAATCCGATTGAGGTTTCAACCACGTATGGTACATAACTTTCATTTAGGTCGGGGTCGAAATACTGCATTTTTTTGCCCGAAAATTCTTGGTGTTGTGCTAAATCATAATCCGTTCGCGAGTGAATGCCTTCCAATTCTCTAAAGCCGAACATAAATTCGAATTGAATATCTACTGCCGCATTCGCATAGTGTGCCAATTTTTCGTGATCATGAAAACGGAATTTTTCCGCAGGAATACCCAACGATTTGTGCCATTCTATACGAGACTGTTTCCAGTATTCGTACCATTCCATTTCCGTTCCCGGACGCACAAAAAATTGCATTTCCATTTGTTCAAACTCACGCATTCTAAAAACAAATTGGCGTGCTACAATCTCGTTGCGAAAGGCTTTTCCGGTTTGTGCAATTCCAAACGGAATTTTCATTCGCGAAGTTTTTTGTACATTCAAAAAATTCACAAAAATACCTTGTGCCGTTTCCGGACGCAAATAAACTGTATTCGCATCCTCAGCCAATGAGCCGATTTGCGTAGAAAACATCAAATTAAAGTGGCGAATATCCGTCCAATTGCGAGTTCCGGAAACCGGACAAGCAATTTCCAATTCTTCAATCAGCGTTTTTAAATCCGACAGATTGTTTTCTGTCAAATTTTTATTCATGCGTTGCAACGTATTCTCAATTTTCTGTCGATATTCCAACACTCTCGGGTTGGTTGTCACAAACTGCTCTTTGTCGAAACTATCACCAAAACGCTTTGCCGCTTTTTCGACTTCTTTATTGATTTTATCCTCAATTTTTGCACAATAATCTTCAAGCATCACATCGACACGATAACGCTTTTTGCTGTCTTTGTTATCAATCAGTGGATCGCTGAACGCATCAACATGACCGGAAGCCTTCCAAATTGTAGGATGCATAAAAATCGCAGAGTCTAACCCCACTACATTTTCGTGCATTTGCACCATAGATTTCCACCAATATTGACGGATATTGTTTTTGAGCTCAACGCCGTATTGCCCGTAGTCGTAAACAGCGGCTAAGCCGTCATAAATCTCGCTCGACGGAAAAATAAAACCATACTCTTTAGCGTGTGCAATGAGTTTTTTGAATTGTTCTTCGTGACTTGCCATAATTTAATTTACTTTATCCTGCAAAGGTACGAAATTTTTCTCAAACCACCAAATTTTTTGTAGTTTCGTTTTTTATTTGTACCTTTGTGGCTCAAAAACAACATAATCATGGAAGATATTTTAACGCAAATCTCTAAAATTCAGGCGTTTAACCAGTTTGGATTAACGCTTTTCCTGTTGGTGCCTTTGGTACTTATTGCACGAACAGTTGTTGCAGGCACCCGATATTCGGCGATATTGCTTGTCGTTATTTTCGGACTAATAATGGGCTACATCTTGGTTGTCACGGGTGTTTCTGTGCCGGGATTGCCGGGATTTCAAATGATAGACATTTTGAGCAAAACCACAATTATTCCGCTGATTGCGTCTTTCTTTGTTGGTGGACAAGAACTTCGAAAAGTTTTTCAAAAAATAAAAATCGACCCGAATGATTTGGTCGTTCCGTCCGATGAAGAAATTACGGTTGGAACAAACCGTACACAGGTTGTTTATATTGTCCGTACGTTTTTTCTGCTCGTTGGTATCGGAGCCGCATACAGCATACTCGCCGGCACAAATGTCAGTGAGTTAGCGAGATTTTATCCGCTATACGCTTACATAGGTATAGTTTGTGCGGTTATTTTGATTGACTACAAAGCGACCATCAAAAACAAAAATCTCTACATCAGAAAGGGAATTTTGGAAATGGCAACCATTGTTTTTGTTTTATGGCTCTCTTTCCACATTGCTTCGTGGATACATTCGGTTATTGCATTGCCTCAAATCTTTTTTGCGATGTTGATTACGTGTACAATGGGTGCGATATTCTACAAGTGGAGTTTCGGACCAACGATTAAATCGTTGCTGTTTGCAGGATTGCCTATTGTGCTTGCCGCAAATTTCCTCATTGGAGGCTCAAGAATGGCGGAAGCATTTACGATTTCCGGAATGAATTCTGTTTTAGCATTTGGTTTCTTCGGGCAGATTGTATGGATGTTTGGCGGTATTTGCTTGTTGATGCTTTTTGCAAAAACGGCAAATGTACGGAACTTGGCACCCGGACTTGCCGGAGGCTTGTCGCACGCAGGTTTGACCGGTGCGTGTACGGCTGGCGATTTCGGAAAAACAGCCGCTGCGAGAGCACCAATTATGATTAATGTTCCGTTTACAGCCCACGTTTTTGTGTTTTCCATCTTAGCCGTGAGTGCCGGTAATGGGCATTTAACAATGATTCCCGCACTGATTGTACTCGCCTTAGGGGTCGCACTAACTTACTGGTCGCTAAAAACACTTCGAAAAGCCAACGGCGACGACAGCAAAGAGATTACCGGCTTAATGAAATTTTCGCTGGGGTGGCAACTTTCCGCGATATTTGGTAGTTTTGTTATATTGAGTATTTTTGGAATGTCACTCAACAATGTAGCCGTGGCTGCAACGTCCTCGCTTTCTCACTTTGGTTTGTTTGCTGCAACGCAGGGCGGAATGTTTGGAGCAGATGTTGCCGAACTACTACCGTTTATCTTTGCCATGCCGTTTTTAGTGCATCCGTTTGTGTTCTTCCTATTCGGTAGGGCAATGGCTAATGATGGTGAGATGCCAAAGATTCCGGTACTCATCCTTTCCGGTATAGGAATATTGGGGGTAATATTTGCAGTTATATTGATTTAGATATTGGGGCGGGTAGACCCCGCCCCTACCTACGGACATGCCGATTGCGAATGTGTCGCCGTGTAGGGGCAAATGATTATTTGCCCCTACTTTATGCCGTTTTTTGTGGAAATCGCACATCATCAAGAGCGACAACTATTTTTTCGTAGTTGTCGGCAATGGATTCAAGTGGAGAGTAGCGTCAAATTTTTCTTTCATGGTCGAAAATTTTCTGCAAAAACACGAAAATTATTCTACAGTCGAAAATATTTCGCAAAATATGTGCAATTTTTTTACAAACTGGGCAGGGCAAAGTGGCTGTTGCACAACCACAAAGCAAGGGGATGTGCAACAGTCACTAAACCCCGTCCCCACATGCACATTACATTCCGCCGCCGCCCATTTGTCCACCGCCTTCACCACCCATACGTCCGGCTTCTTCTGCCGAGGCATCTCTCATTCGGCGGGTTTGAACATTTCCTCGTCCGAAACGATAGCTTAAACGAACATTTATTGAACGGCTCGACCAATACATTGCCGTATAATCCCGATGATACAAACCATTTCTGGCCGGAAGTCTGGTGTCATTCGTCCATCGATTAGCCGTGTTGAAAATATCGTTCACGTTTATCGTTGCAGTCAAAGATCTGTTGAAGAAAGTTTTTCTGAATCCGAAATTAACTGCATACATTCCCGTATTTCTCGTAAACAAATGTCTTCGAGGGAACATTCCCCAACTGTTTATTTCCATGTTCATCGTTGGCGAAAGCGTAATGTCGTTTTGAATAAAATAACGGGCATTGAAAAACTCTCTTGTTGTGGCAACATTATTGTACTCGAAATGCGTTCTCGACCATTCACCACCACCTGTGACTAAAAGTCGCCACATGTTAAAAAACGTGTGTTGATACATTAAGTTAATATTGATAGCATTATTTCGTCCAAGATTTTCGGGACGGCTCCACGCTGTATCGTTGCGAAAATGCTGGACTTGGCGTATTTCGCCATTGCTATGTGCATAAGTTATTCGAAGAATTGGAATGTGATTGAACGTGTAAGCCAAGCCGATAATATGAGAATATTGAGGCATCAAATAAGGATTTCCCTCACGGAAAGTAAGTGCCTGTTGCGGCAGTACCATTGGGTTCAAAAGTGAATAGTCCGGTCGTCTCAAACGACGACTATACGAAAGATTTAATCCTGTTCGGTCTGTTAGTTGTTGGCTGATATTTAGCGATGGAAAAAAACCTCCATAACTGTTGGTATGAACGCTATCGCTCGTTCTAAGATTTCTTCTCAAATCTCCGCTCAAAGCCGTATGCTCAAATCTCAATCCCGCTTCAATGCTCAATCTTGGCGAAAATGTGTGATTGATTTGC
>WQWI01000027.1 GCA_009785425.1 Bacteroidales bacterium
ACACACATTCCCCGTACCAATGCTGTCGGAACTTTTATTTACACCCGCGAAGCAAAAGACGGAGCTTGTAATGATTGGGTATCTTGTTCAGGTGAGTGGGTGCTGACGGTAATTCAAGCTTCCATTACTGGAACAGATCGCATTTGTATCGGAGCAACCACCCAACTATCGTCAACAATAGACGGCACATGGATGAGTAATAATACTAATGTAGCAAGCGTAACCAATGAAGGACTTGTAACAGGTTTGATGGAAGGTGCTGCAGCATTTACATTTACAGCAAGAGATATTAATTTTCAAGCAACAACAGCGCTTGTTTTCGTATCTGGCGAGATGCTTCCTGAAGTCAACAACATTGTTGCTAAGACAGACCTATCGGGAACGCCTTATATATTAATTCTTCCAAATCCTACGGGAGATCTTTCATTTCAGTGGTATCACAACGGCAACCCAATTTATGGTGCTACCGGTCAGTTTTTCTAACCTTCAGACGGTTTGCAAGAAGGTGAGTATAAAGTTTACATATACCGTAGTCACCTGAGAGTATGCGGACGTTTTACCGCCTCTTACCAAATAAGTTTACCGTTGATGAGCGCTTCGGCAGAGTGGTTTTTCCTGTATCCCAATCCTTCGGACGGACGTTTTTCGGTTGTATTCAACAAAGACATAATTTGTGATGAAACAACGGTAACCATCGGTTTATTCACGCTTCAAGGTGCTAGGATAACAGAGCACCAAGTAACGGGTTCCGAAAGGTTTGAGTTTGACGAAAATCTCAACAACGGCATTTATGTGTTAAGAATTACAACCAACAGCAATTTAAGCGAAACAAGACAGATAATTATACAAAATTAATCATGACAAATCAAGAAAAAATCAGATGTTAAATTAACTTATTGTCTCTAACTATGCAAAAACAAAATTCAAATAACGAGTGGGGCAAAGATGTCTTCGATCTCCTTTCATGGTTTAAAATAGACAAAACCAAAAATGCTAAAATAATGGTTGTCGGTGCCGGTGCACTGGGTAACGAAGTGTTGAAAAACCTGGCATTATTTGGTGTCGGACACATCGTAATCGTAGATTATGACCAAATAGAATACAGTAACCTCACACGCTCCATTCTTTTCCGTCCCGAAGATGCCGATAAAGGCTACTACAAAGCCGAAATTGCGGCAAAACGGCTGAAAGAAATAAATCCAACCATTGAAGTGCAGGCAATTTGCGGTGACTTATCTTCGGGTGTAGGATTGGGTGTATATCGTCGTGTAGATGTGGTGATTGGTTGTCTTGACGGTGTTTGGGCAAGAATGCTGTTGAATCGACAATGTTTTAAGGCAAATAAAATTTTCATTGACGGCGGTATCGGTGATTTGGACGGATATGTTTCCGGCTATCAATTGGATGTAGATTGCTATGAATGTCATTTATCGGAAAAAGAAAGAATGGCCGCCAAGACAAGTAAAATGCCGTGTGCAGGCGTAGCACAAGGAAACCAAAAACACGGCAGACTGGCAACTACGCCCGTCTCTGCATCTATTATTGGTGCTATTCAAGCACAGGAAGCAATGAAAATTATACATAAGGAGGAACTCGAAGCGGGAAAATTCACTTCTATTGTGGGCAAAATGTTTAAATATGACGGAGCAACACTATACGCGCCATTTTACAGTGATAACAGCGAATATTATGACGATTGTATTTTTCACGAAGAATGGGAAGATATTGTTGAGGTATCCTATTTAAGTGCTAATACTACGGTTAAAGATTCATTACAAATTTTAAAATCGGTACTTAATGCAGAATCAGTAACCATTAAATTGGTTAATGATAAGTTTGTTGACTTTTTAATATCAAAAAGTGAAAATAAAAAATTTGAGGTCATGCTACCGGCCTCTAAAATCCCCGATTATATTGATGATAACGATGAATTGACCGATTTAACATTGAATGACGGTTGGGTTTATCAAAACGAAATTTCTGAAGTTGATGAAAACTTTCCATATCAAGACTTGACACTGCGGCAAATTGGAATCCCATATTTCGACATTATTAAAGTGGAGCACGAGAAAGGAATTTCTTATGTAGAGCTAAATGCGGATAAAGAGTTTTATAAAAATGTTTTATAGGGTGCTGAAAATGTATAAATTCGTATAATTGAAAAATTTTGAGTATCTTTGTAGCATAAAATTTGAGGTTAACCGGAAAAGTAAAATCGCAAATCCAAAACTACACAAATGGAGCATAAGCACCTAAATACAAATATTCAGGAAATCAAAGCAGAATCTATCGTAGCTTTATATGATTTGCAGAACTTTGCGGTAGAAATGAAAAGCATTTTCTACCGCAATTATTCTCCCGACTTAATGTCTAATCCAAACAATAAGGAAGTAGTCGAACTGTCGAGAGACGGCATATTTCATTTGTTGCCCGAGGGCTTATTTTTTGAGAAAGACGATAAAAAATTTCAAGAAAAAAAGGAAAAAGCAATGCTTTTCTTCCAACCTTTCGATACAGAATATTTCAACCTTTCACTTAAGCTTGAAAAAGAGATAAATCGTATTTGTGAAAAATATCAATTCAGTCTGACAGATTTCCTTTGCGGGAATGTTCTTCCGAAATCAGAAGAAAACATCCTGAATTTTATCAGTCTGTCAAATTTCGTAAACACAATACGTGGCAATGAAACTCTAATTATCGATATTCTAAAAAACATCTTAAACGTTCCAAAAATCGAACTGGTAAAAAACATCAACTCTACTTCTGAGGGAATCATTCGGAAAACTTTCATAATTCATATTTCCAATCTCTCAGCAGAAGAATATGCTCGGGAAAATCAACGCGTTTCCAAGCTTTTTGAAATTATCAAAGACAATCTTCTGCCTTTTGAAATTGAGTACAGCTTCGAAATCAAAGACAAAGAACAGGAATTCAAACTGGGAGAAAATTTAATTTTAGGATATAACACAAACATATAAAACAATGGCTAAATACAATAGAAAAGACTGGCATGAAGGTATGTTGGTAACGCATCAAGATTTCATAGACACCGATAGCTTTCATGTAGAACAACAAAATACGATAAGGCGCTTGCAAGTAATGCCTTGCTACGGACTATTATCGGAAAGTGCTTTTAATGAAGACGATGCCTCGAAGCAATTTATAACTCCGGCAGGTCAATTAATAGAATTTGACGAACAGGATGTAGAATACACCGGCAATATCCCGCCCTGCATCTCAATAAACTCTCATAAAGACCTTTTGCAAAAATTTGACGAAATAAAGCAAAAAACAGCAGAAATTATAATAGAAATCAAAGAACAGGAAAAATATAAACCAATACTTTTACCCTTTTCGTTGTTGGAACTCGAATTAAAAAACTATTCAACATTTGAAACACCTATGGATTTATTTTTAACTGTCAAAAAAAATGCTTTAGTTCTCAAATCAAATATTATTGAAACGCTTGAAAAAACTGAAGTTTTGCTTAATGAAACATATTGCCACACGGAAATTGATAAAATGATTAGCCTATTGTTGGACGCACTTTGTGAAATAGAACAAATTGTAAAAAAACCAATAGTAGCAGGACCTCCAAAAATAAAAATTGCAGCAGATTAATGACTTCATTAAAAACACCTTTAAACATTTCGACCGGCAACTTCTACGAAAACAATAAAGTAGAAGAAAAAAATATGGAAAAAGCAGTTACTGCGTTCATAAAATTGCTTGTAGATTCTCCAAACGGCAGTTTCAAGCCTGATTGCAATTTTGGTTTTTTACTAAAAAACTGTCAGTATGAAAATATTTATGCGCAAGCGAAAAATAGGCAAGATATTTATACAGAAGTAAACAAAAGAAAAAACAGCGATTTCTCCAAAACACTGAAAGAAACGATTCAAAAATTTGAACCAAGATTAAAGAAAAATTCTATTGAAGTCACAACCTCAATGGAAACAGAAGTCGGCAAAGGAAAAGACGGGGAAGATTTAGAATTTGCTGCAACAGTAGTTGCCGTAAACATTAAAGGAGTTTTAATAAATGAGAAAGAATATAATAAGGATTTTAAGTTAAATATTTGGTCATGAATACATTTGAAGATTATCATAAAGAAATTATTGAAAAATCCGTTAAGCACTGGCAAAACGACCATTACGAAGCATCCAAAGGTATGGGAAACGATCCCGTTGTAAACCTGTTGCTCACAGCGTTGTCGCATCAAGCATTTCAAATCGAAAAAAATATTGAAAGCTATGAGGAAAATATGATTCGTAATCTGCGAGATCGTATTATTCCGCATCATTTAATCAGACCTGTGCCGGCATTTTCTATCGTAGAAACACAAATTAACAATGCTTCAGAAGGCGACTCTGAAAAAATAATTGACGAAACTTATTCCTTTGACTTTGAAAAAAACAAGAAAAAATACACCTTCTTTCCACTTTTGACCACAAAAATCATAAATGCCGAATGCGAAGAAGTTTTGCATAACGAGAACAGTGTAAAAGTTAGTCTGAAATCAAAGCAAGGTATCCAAAACTTGTCGGGCATTTCTTTCTATATCGATAGTCCTGAATTTGTCGAAGTGGAAAAAATTACACTGGTTGAGACTGCTCAATCTTTACCCTTGGTAAAACCAAGTCAATACAACGAGTTGCCATTTACTAAAATGTTCAATAACAGTCATTGGCTTATGGAAGAGACTGAACAACTTTTCGGAACTCACGACTACTGGCAAGAGGTTTTCCTTACAAATACCACCAATCTTTACTATATAGGTGACTATAACTCAAAAGATTTGCAAATTGAAGATCGGCAAAATATTGAACTGGAAATGTTTCTTAAAGGAAATGTAGAACATATCAACAGCGTGAAAATTAACTGCATTCCAATTGTTCAAGTGAAAAAAGAAGAGTCAATCTGTTTAAATAAAACAAGCCCAATTAAAGAATTTGAAACCGAAACCGGCGATTTTTTGAATTTATTAGCACCTGAAATCACAGATAATGAAAATAATTTTGAGAAATATACAAATTCGTTTCTTATTCGTCAGTTTGGAATAGAACGTTATAATCCTAAAATACTACTCCAACAACTTCAAGAAATTGCAGATCGCTATACATCCGATTACTATGCTTTCCAAAATATTGATGGTTTGAAGTCCAAAGACAGAGTCAACGAGTTAAAAGAAAGCGTTGAAAATCTTTTGACTGTTTTAAAGAAAAGTCCGGAAGAGAATAATTGGAGTAAAGAAGTTAAGAAAAATAATTATTACGCCGTTTTACGAAAAGACATTGGCGATGAATACTTGTATATTAATTATTTAACAACATCCGGCGAAGCTGTAAACGGAATCAAAAAAGGCGAAGTTGCAACTAAAACCGGTTCATCGCTAAACAGACAAAAAACAAGATTATTATGCGAAACAAAAGGCGGACGAAACAGCATCAGCGATGAAGTAGAAAAAGAAAATATTGCCAAATATTATTTTTTAACCAACGATAGATTAATAACTGCAGCTGATATAAGAGCTTTTTGCCACAAGGAGTTGGGCGACTGTGTAAATACTATCAACCTCAGAAAAGAAAACGACTGTGTTGTGATTGAAATAAAGTTAAAAGAGGATAGTAGTCCGAGAATAGATGAAACAACCTTGCAGAGGAAAATAGAACTTCGTTCTACGGGGGCTGTTTTGTATCGGGTGTCTTTCTTGTGAGAATTTCATACCGAACAAAGAACAAATAAAATGATAAAAACATGAATAATTACCTTTCAGACGAATCAAAAAACGCACTAAAAATTGCCGAATCTTACTCAAAAGATTCCATGAGCGAAACAGTAGAACCGGCACATTTATTAAAGGCTGTATTGCACAAAGAAACCGGATTAGTCGAGTTCTTAGAAAGTATCGACAAAGATTATTATTATCTGTTGGATTGGGCAGACGCTCGAGTAAAATTATTGCCTAAATCATCGGTGCGAAACTTCGATACATCGTTCTCCGATGCATTTCAGGCTGTTTTGAAAGTAGCAGAGAATTATCGGGAATCTGCCGATGCTGTACACTTGGAGCCGGCTTTCCTTTTGGCTGCTTTGGTAACGCCTGGTGTCGGTTTTACATTTGAACAGTTGCAAACGTTGCCTTTGTCCGCCGATGAGTTATTGGTAAATTTCAACAAATCAAAACCGACAAAAAAACAAGAAAAATCTTCTTCTTCGACACTCCAAGCGGGAAAAAATTTATCTAAATATACCATTGATAAAAATCTCGAAGCCAAAAATGGCTATATGCCGATTATTATAGGGTTTGAAAAAGAGATGCAAACTATTTTCGAGGTGCTTGGCAAAAAAACCAAGTCAAATGTATTGATAACAGGCGAATCCGGCATCGGAAAAACGGCTTTGATTGATGCCTTTGTGCAACGAATTATCAGCGGACAGGCGCCCGACTTTTTGAGTGGCAACATTGTTTTAGAATTAGATTTGTCGGCAATTTCTTCCGAAGCCAATTATAAAGGAGAAATCGAAGACCGCGCCAAAAAGGTGCTAAAAGAGACCGGCGAACTTGAAAATGCGGTTTTAGTTATCGAAGGCATTGACAAGATTTTTGACAAACAAAGTATGCTGAACGGAATAGCTACTTTGTTAAAAAAAGAATTGAACAGGAATACTATACGTTTGATTGCCACTACATCGGTAGAAGGGTTTACAAAAAGCATTGAACCCGACAAGGAATTTGTTGGCAAAATAGAAAAATTGACCATTGATGAGCCTTCCTTTGAAATGACTTCGCGCATTGTGAAAGGTGCTAAGGTGCGTTATGAGGAGCATCATAATCTGCAAGTTTCGGACGATGTGGTGTCGGAAGCTATTCGTTTGGCTAAACGCTACATGGGAGAGCGCAGCCTGCCCGATTCGGCTTTTGATTTGATAGATAAAACGTTGTCGCATATTCACACGATGAATGATATTTCTGAAAAGGAGATAGAATTGTTGAATAAAAAGCTGGACGATATAAAAAATGCCGACGAAGAAAAAGCCGCTTTCGACTTGCAGTGGCTGCATCATGAAATGTTTAATCGCCTAAGTTTTTTGCTCACGTCTCAACTGGACGATGAAGTGGATTTTGCAGGATTGAAAGATAATAAAGAAAAAATAAAACACCTTGAAACAGTTCTACAAAAGTTAAAAGAATTGGCTCAAAACAAACGTCTACAAGTTGAAACGACCGACTTGTCACTGGTAATTGCTCAACAAACCGGTATCCCTGTCGGCAAGCTGCAAACCAAAGAACGCGACAAGTTAGTGAACGCCGAATCTATTATCAAAGAAAGAGTTGTAGGTCAAGATCATGCTATCAAGACAGTATTGGAAGCTATTTTTGAATCGCGCTCTGGTTTGAGTAAAAAGGGACAGCCGATTGCTTCCGTCTTTTTCCTCGGACCTACGGGAACAGGAAAAACGGAATTGACCAAGGCGTTAGCCGAATTTTTATTTCAAGACGAAGCTGCAATTATCCGTTTTGATATGTCGGAATTTATGGAATCGCACTCCGTTGCCACCATGACAGGTGCTCCTGCCGGTTATGTGGGCTATGAAGAAGGTGGCTTGTTAGTAAACAAAATTCGTCAAAAACCATATTCTATTGTGCTGTTTGACGAAATAGAGAAAGCACATCCCGATGTGTTCAATATCTTTTTGCAGATTATGGACGAAGGGCGGGTTCATGACAAACTGAACAGAGTTGGCGATTTCTCAAATGCCCTAATCGTTTTCACCTCCAATGTGGGTAGTGATTATATATTTAAATCGTTTGAAGCGGGAGAAATTCCTTCTTCCAACGATTTGAAACAAATTATGATCGAACGGAAATTCAAGCCCGAGTTTTTAGGGCGTTTGACTGAAGTCATTCCATTCTCGCCGATCACTGAAGAAATTGTGCTAATGATATTCAATATTCATCTGAAAAATCTGATGAAGACACTGACGGAATTGAATATTACATTAACAATTTCCGACGAAACTAAAAAGACACTGGCGATGTCTGAGTTTTCGCCGCAGTTGGGAGCGCGCCCAATTTTGGGTATTATTCGCAACCACATTCGTCGTCCGCTTTCGAAAATGATTATTTCAGGGGAAGTGAAAGCAGGGGGCAAGGTGGAGTTGAAGTATACAAATGGAAGCTATGAATGGATTCATTAGCGTCTTTTCTCAAACTCTGTAACTTTCATGTCATTATCAACGTGGTTAAGAGTTTCATGAACAACGACACTTTCTTTTTTGCAAAGATACAATTTTTTTCGTATCTTTGCAAATTGTAAATTACACAAACTTATGAAAACTACTTCCGAACTGCAAGATGTTGCAAGCCAAGTGCGTAGAGATATTATCCGCATGACTTCTCAAGCCCAATCCGGACATCCGGGCGGATCGTTGGGCTGTGCCGACTTCCTCACTGCATTGTATTTTAACGTGATGAACATTCAGCCAAACAAGTTTCAAATGAGCGGAGAAAACGAAGATTTATTTTTCCTCTCGAATGGTCATATTACGCCCGTATTTTACAGCGTTTTGGCACGACGTGGCTACTTTCCAACAAACGAATTGGGAACGTTTCGAAAGTTAGATTCGCGCCTGCAAGGTCATCCGAGTATATCTCACAATTTGCCCGGTATTCGTATGGCTTCAGGCTCGCTCGGACAAGGTTTGTCTGTAGCGATTGGTGCGGCACTCGCAAAAAAACTCAACGGCGATAAATCTATTGTTTACTGCCTTTGCGGAGATGGCGAATTGCAGGAAGGGCAAAACTGGGAAGCCATCATGTTTGCGCCTGCAAAAAGTGTGGATAATTTGATTGCAGTTGTGGATTTCAACGGTTTACAAATCGACGGAGCAACAAAAGATGTTTGTGATTTGGGCGATTTACGTGCAAAATTTGAGGCTTTTGGTTGGCAGGTTTTGGATATGGACGGACATAATATGGAAAATATCCTCTCGGTATTGGACGAAGCCAAAGAAAAATTGAAAAATAAGAAACCTGTTTTCATCGTCATGAAAACTGTAATGGGGAAAGGTGTCGATTTCATGGAAGACGACTACAAATATCACGGAGCTGTTACTAATGTCGAACAAACAGAAAACGCACTTTCTCAACTCAACGAAACTCTGGGAGATTTTTAATGAAAAAAGCAGTTTTAATAGCGTTATCCTCAGTGTTTTTCAGCACACTATTGTTGGCTGAAGATGTAGACACTTTGAATAATTCGCAACCGATTTTAACGCCGGAAATAGACCGAAGACCTCAATTTAGGGGGGTCTTACGCACAAGATTTGAAACCGATTTGAACGAAAATGAATCTCGTTTTGATCTTCGCAATGCACGTGTCGTTATGGCAGGTAGTGTAACTCCGAAAATCAATTACCAAGTGCAGGTAGATTTGAGTGCGAGCGGGACATTCCAAATTTTGGATATGGAAGTTCGCATGAACCCAACAGAAAACTTATCGCTTCGTATTGGACAGGGTATCATACCATTCTATCATTTGCACATGATTGCACCAAGCCAGGTTTTGTTTGCAGAAAGAGCATTAGCTTGCAGATTTATGACCGGTCATCTTCGAGATATCGGAATTATTGCGGATTATCGTCTTTTTGCTGGTAATGTGCCTATAGTTCTTTCCGGAGCAGTGTTCAATGGAGCAGGAATCAACAATCCTGAATGGAGGAGTATCAGCGATTTTGGATATGCACTTCGAGTGATGATTGGATCTTTTGATAATATGCGTCTTTCGTTGAGAACCCATCATTCAACAGTTGCAAACGATGTAAGAAACAGACTATATGCAATAGATTTTCGTTATTTTAACAATGGATTTGCAATTGACACAGAAATAATAAGTGCGAATCTTATATCTCCGGGTGTCAGCGATCGAAGATTGGGCTGGTGTATACAGGCAAGTCAGATATTTAGGACAGACAGAGAAATAGTTAACTATATTGAGCCTGCAGTTCGTTGGGATATGATGGTAGCAGAGCATGGACGTTGGTCGGACGCAAACCGTCTAACTTTAGGCGTGAATCTCGGCTTCAACCAAATCTACCGTAGAACACAACTGAGATTAAATTATGAAATGTATTTTGTAAATGAGGACTGGACTGCATTCTATTTCGGAAATCCTCGTCATTCACACGATAGAATCATTCTCGAACTTCGGTTAAATTTCTAATTGAAAAAAAACTCCAACATGAAAAAATACACATTCACAGAAAAAAAAGACACACGTTCGGGCTATGGCGACGGACTTTTGGAAGCCGCCAAACGTAATTCTAACGTGGTTGGACTTACCGCAGACGTTACACCTTCCGTGAAAATGGAAGCCTTTGCCAAGGAATTTCCGGAGCGTTTTGTTCAAGTGGGGATTGCTGAAGCCAACATGATCGGCATTGCCGCAGGTATGACTATCGGGAAAAAGATTCCGTTTGCAAGTGCGTTTGCCAATTTTGTAACATCAAGAGTGTATGACCAAATTCGTCAATCCATTGCGTATTCTACAAAAAATGTGAAGATTGCAGCCACTCACGCCGGAATTACCGTTGGCGAAGACGGTGCAACACACCAAGTTCTGGAAGATATCGGTATGATGAAAATGTTGCCCGGCATGACGGTTGTTGTGCCTTGCGACTACAACCAAGCCTATTTGGCAACCTTGGCAGCAGCCGAACATTATGGTCCGATGTATTTGCGTTACGGACGTCCGACTGTGCCGAATTTTACTTCACTCGATGAAAAGTTTGAAATCGGAAAAGGTATTTTGCTTCAAGAAGGCAAAGATGTAACGATTATCGCTACAGGTCATTTGGTTTGGACGGCATTGCAAGCCGCCGAACAATTGCACGAAATCGGTATTTCTGCGGAAGTTATCAATATTCACACCATTAAACCGTTAGATACGCAACTAATTCTGTCGTCAGTCTTAAAAACCGGCTGTGTTGTAACCGCTGAAGAGCACAATATCATCGGTGGATTGGGCGATAGTGTCGCACATTTGTTGAGCAGAACAGTCCCCTCTCCCATCGAAATGCTTGGTGTTAATGATGTTTTCGGCGAAAGCGGAACTCCGCAACAACTGTTAGACAAGCACAATCTCAACGAAGAAGGGATTATTGCTTCGGTGAAAACCGTGCTGAACAGGAAGTAGCAAACAAAGCCTTGTTAGTTATTTTTTGGAATGCTATTTGTATGTAGAAGATTAAAGCAGTATCTTTGTAGGATAAAACAGAAAGGAAAACATGGATCCAAACATAAGCCTAAAACTCCGCAACGCATTAATTTTCAGTAATGAAGAAGCGCATCGTTTGCACAACGAAACCATAGAAATTGAACACGTAGTCTTGGGTATCTTGCGAGAAGGCACAGGGACAGGTGTGGAAGTTTTGAGAAGTTTTGGTGCCAATTTGGCAGAAATTAAAGAACGCTTGGAAAACAGAGTCGCCAATCGTTCTGGAAGTTCGTATCGTTCAATACAAAACCTGCCGCTGTCAAAAAATTCCGAACGTATTTGGAAACTAATGTGCTTGGAAGCAAAGTCGCTAAAAAGTGAACTGGTTGGCACAGAGCATTTTGTTTTGGCTGTTTTACGTGACGAAACACATACTTTTAGCACTATCGCAAAAGATTTCGGTATCGATCACAGTGGATTTAAGGCTACGTTACAAAGTGTTTTAGCCGGAAAAGAGGCTACACAAAATTTCAAAGAAGATGCCGACTTACTGGATGCTCCAAATTCCGGAAACTCGGAAAACCCTAAAAGCACCACCGGTACTGCTACCTCAAAAGCCCCCGAAGTTAAATCTAAAACACCGGTTTTAGATAATTTTGGTCGAGATTTGACACGTTTTGCTGAGGAAGGTCGCTTAGATCCTGTTGTCGGACGGCAATTGGAGTTGGAGCGAATCGCACAAATTCTCAGTCGTAGAAAGAAAAACAACCCGATTTTGATCGGAGAGCCTGGCGTTGGGAAATCCGCTATAGCCGAGGGTTTGGCACTTCGAATCGTGCAACGAAAAGTGCCGAGAGTGCTTTTTGGGAAACGTTTGATAACGTTAGATGTGGCAGGATTAGTGGCAGGAACAAAATATCGCGGACAGTTCGAAGAACGTATGAAAGCCGTTCTGAACGAATTGGAGAAAAATCCGAATATCATACTGTTTATTGATGAAATTCACACGATTGTCGGAGCAGGAAATGCTTCGGGGTCGTTAGATGCGGCAAATATGTTCAAGCCTGCCCTTGCTCGCGGGGAAGTGCAATGTATTGGTGCTACTACTTTGGACGAATATCGCAACAACATCGAAAAAGACAGTGCCTTAGAGCGTCGTTTTCAAAAAATTATGGTAGATGCCACTTCTGCCGAAGAAACTTTGGAAATTTTGAACAATATCAAAGGGAAATACGAAGATCATCATTTGGTAGCCTATACTCCGGAAGCGTTAAAAGCCTGTGTTTACTACACAAGCCGCTATATTGCCGATCGTTTTTTACCGGATAAAGCGATTGATGCTTTAGATGAAGCCGGCTCTCGTGTACACATTACAACGATGGACGTTCCGGAAGAAATTGTTGAAATTGAAAAAGAAATCGAAATCGTTCAAAGCCAAAAAAAGGAAGTTCTCAAAGATCAGAAATACGAAGAAGCAGCCGGTTTGCGAGACATAGAAAATGAACTGACCATTAGATTGGAGAAAGCCAAAAAAGATTGGGAAGAAAAAGCAAATATCAACCGTGTTGTGGTTACTGATGAAGACGTTGCGGAAGTTGTTTCGATGATGTCTGGCGTTCCAATTCAGCGTGTTTCGCAAGATGAAGGGCAACGTTTGATCAACATGGAAGATCAAATTCGCAAAACGGTTGTTGGGCAAGAAGTTGCTATTTCTAAAATTGTGAAGTCGATTCGTCGGAATCGAGCCGGAATTAAAGACCCGAATAAACCTATCGGAAATTTCATTTTTTTAGGTCCTACGGGTGTCGGAAAAACGCACTTAGCTAAGATGTTAGCACTTTATATGTTTGACTCTGCGGATGCTCTCATTAGAATTGATATGAGCGAATACATGGAAAAATTCGCCATTTCTCGCTTGATTGGTGCTCCTCCTGGTTATGTAGGTTATGAAGAGGGCGGACAATTGACGGAAAAAGTTCGCCGTAAGCCCTACTCTATCATACTTTTAGACGAAGTCGAAAAAGCACATCCCGATATTTTCAACTTGTTACTGCAAATGTTGGATGAAGGGCAGTTAACCGACAGTTTAGGTCGTAAGGTTGATTTTCGCAACACGATAATTATCATGACTTCGAATATCGGCTCACGGCAGTTGAAAGATTTTGGTCAAGGTATCGGTTTTAGCACGTCTGCTAAGGAGTCTGCGAAAGCAACGGAATCGCAAAGCATCATCGAAGGAGCATTGAAAAAAGCATTTACACCCGAATTTTTGAATCGTGTTGATGATGTGATTTACTTTGAGCCGTTGGAAAGAGAATCTATCCACAAAATTATTGATATTGAACTCGAACATTTGTTCAAACGTGTGAAAAGTTTGGATGTTGAACTCGTGATCACTGAAAAATCCAAAGATTTTTTGATTGACAAAGCCTGGAATCCCGATTTGGGTGCTCGCCCGCTAAAACGTGCGATTCAAACGCATATCGAAGATGTGATTGCTGAAGAAATTATCCGTGAAAACTTCAAGCCTGGGATAACGATTACAGTTGATGTAAACGAAGATGCTTCAGGGCTTGAGATAAAACAAGGTTCAAGATTAGATTAGAATGCTTATCTTTGCATATCTAATTGAGAACAAATGAAAAACAAGTATCTAAAACGAGCTAAGATTTCAGAGGCTAAATTTAAGGTTACTTTGAAGTTGTCTTGC
>WQWI01000028.1 GCA_009785425.1 Bacteroidales bacterium
CGGAGATAGCGAACAGCTCACCGCGACGGTGTCTCCTGCCGATGCAACAGACCAAGAGGTAACGTGGAGTAGTAGCAACACAAGCATTGCAACGGTTGATGATAGCGGTTTAGTTACTGCCGTCGGTGTCGGAACAGTAGACATTATTGTTACTACCAATGATGGTGAATTTTCAGCTACTTCTGTTGTAACAGTGACACAAACCAGTGCTATCATCGATCTCGAACACGGCGGCACGATAAAGCTCTACCCAAATCCGGTTACCAACGGTAGACTGTTTGTTGAAATCTCTGAAGGATTGGACGGTCAAATAATCCAAATCCACGATCTTGCCGGAAGATTAGTATTGACACAAGTAGCAACTCATCCTCAAATGGAGATCAACGTTTCACATCTGGGGCAAGGTGTGTACATCGTTAGAATTGGCAACACTTCAACAAGAATTGTAATACAGTAAAAACTTGTATTATTCCAAAATAAACAACCAAAAACAAAACAAACATGAAAAAAACACGCTTCTATTTGGTGCTTCTGCTATTAGCATGGACACAAATGCTACTGGCACAACGAACCATTACCGGTACGGTGATTAGTGCTGATGATCGTCAGGGTGTTCCTGGCGCAACGATTATGGTAAGAGGTACAACTTTAGGTACAACTACAGATGTTATGGGTCGATATTCGTTGAATGTGCCGGCTGATGCAACACACTTAGTGTTTGCTTTTATGGGGTATGCTACCCAAGAAATTGAAATCGGAGGCAGGGCTACGATTGATGTGACTTTGCAAGGCGACGCTACGATTCTTGAAGAATTCATCGTAACAGCTTACGGTGTTGTTCGAAGAGGAACCTTTACGGGTTCTGCATCAACAGTGGGCTCGGAACAGTTAGCTGCACGCTCCGTAACAAACGTTGCGAATGCACTGCAAGGTAATGTTGCAGGTCTTCAGATGACTTCCGCTTCAGGACAACCGGGTGAAACCGGCGATATTCGTATTCGTGGGTTCGGTTCGATTAACGCATCAAACGATCCATTGATTATTTTGGATGGTGCACCTATCACGGCAAGTGCTTTCGCTGGTTTGAATCCCGACGATGTTGCCTCGATGACTGTTTTGAAAGATGCTGCTGCAACAGCACTTTTTGGTTCGCGTGCCGCTAACGGTGTAATCATGATTACCACAAAAACCGGACGTCACGACCAGTCACGTTTTCAGGTACAGTTTACAACCGGTGTGGTTTCACGAGGAATCCGTGAATACGAAATGTTAGGACCTGAACAAACCTACGAAATGTTTTGGCTGACGCGTCGCAACGAGTTGTTGGGAACCGGTGCTGCCGTTGCCAGCATGGCTAACCTTGATGCTCACAACCTTACGGCAAGTAATACCTTTATGGAGAACATTCGCTACAACATCACCAATGTTCCCGACAATATGATCGTATTGCCTGATGGTAGATTTAATCCTAATGCACAAATCAATCCTTTTGTTGCAAGCGACCTAAACTGGTTCGATCCGGCTACGCGCTTGGGTAACCGCACGACGTTCAATGTTTCGACAAGTATGTCTAACGATCGTTCCGACATGCGTGTTTCTCTTTCATATCTCACCGAAGAAGGATATATTCGCAATTCAGCGTTCAACCGCCTTTCGGCACGTTTGAATATGAATCATCGTGTGAATGACTGGATTAGAGTAGGTTTGAACGTGAACGTGATGGGTTCTTCTCAGGAATCAATCTTTACCACAAACTTGAACAACGAGAATATATTCGCTTCTGCAAGAAGTATAGCGAGAATATTTCCGGTGCATGCTCACGATTTGAGTCGCCCTTGGGGAACTTGTACCTTCATTAGAGATGAGAATGGCAATCCTATTTTTGATTTTGGAAATGCAATGCGTCCTAATGCAACTATTGGTCCGAACGGAGCCGGAATTCTACGTCCTACGATGGCCGCTCGTAATTCAATTGCCGAACTCTTGCTGGACTCAAGACATTCCACAAGAAACGAATTAGGCGGAAGAGCCTTTGTAGAACTTTCGTTTTTAGAAGACTTTACATTTACTACCAACCTGATGCAAGATAGACGTTTTTTCAATACCGAAAACACACAATCTTCACTTGTTGGATCAGCGGCTCCGGATGGCAGAACCTCGAGAACACAAACCTTGAGAACCACAACAACAGTCAACAACCTTTTGAACTGGAACAGAACATTTGGCAGACACAGTATCAGTGCTCTTGTTGGACACGAAGCCCATATCTATGTATTCAATTTTTTGTATCTTCGAAAAGATGGTGAGATATTGCCGGGTAATCCACAGTTGGACAACTACGTAACCATACACTCAGCATTCGGTCATCAAGATAATTATCGTTTAGAATCATACCTCTCTAACGTTACTTATTCGTGGGACGATAGATTTTTTGGCTCTGCTTCGTGGCGTACGGATGGCTCGTCGAAATTTGCTCGTCAAAGCCGTTGGGGACAATTCTGGTCGCTTGGAGCCGGTTGGCGTTTGGATAGAGAAGATTTTATCAGAAGAACCGGTATTTTCCCGTTTTTGAAAGTTCGTGCATCATACGGACAAATCGGTAACGATGGTGGTATCAGTTTCTATGCTTGGCACGCACTCTATAGTCTTGGACCAAGCTTCAACAATGCTGAAGAACCCGGAATGCGCATAACTTCTTTGGGAGGCGAAAATGTTGTTTGGGAATCCAGTGACAATTTCAGTGCTGCTGTTGAGTTTGGAACAAGATGGGGTGTTAGAGGGACGATTGAATTTTTCCACCGCCAGTCTACAAACCTACTCTTCAATGTTCCCATACCTTTCCAACACGGACTTCCAGCCGCTTCAGAACTCATGAATGTTGGAACAATGTTCAACCGTGGATGGGAGTTTGAGTTTGCTTACGATTTTCGTTCTCGCAATGATTTCCAGTGGACTCCAAGCATAGTATTAACTACTTTCACAAACAGAATCACAAGACTTCCGGAGAGCGAAAGAGAGTTTGGAATCATTACCGGAAACATGAAGATGATGGAAGGATTTGGTATTTATGATTTTTATTTACGCGAATTTCGTGGTGTTGATCCACGCGACGGACGTGCATTGTATACTTGGGATGGAGTAGAAACCACACAACTTCGTTATATCGATGGCGAATACTTGACCGTTGACCATAATCGTGCTTTACGTTCGTTTAGCGGACATAGTGCTATTCCGGATCTTATCGGAGGTTTAACCAATACGTTCAGATGGAGAGGTTTTGACTTATCTATCCTAACTACTTTCCAAATCGGTGGATATGTTGTTGATGGAGTTTACAACACATTGATGGCTACAGGAGCAAGTTCTTCTGCGTTCCATCCCGATATTCTCAACTCGTGGAGATACCCGGGTCAAATCACCAATATCCCGCGTAACGACAGAAGTTCTACCGTTTCTTTGCAAACTGAAGCTACATCAACCCGTCACATGACACCTGCAAGCTTTTTCCAACTTCGCTCAATCAATTTTGGATACAACCTGCCTCAAGATTTTGTTCAAAGAATGGGTTTGTCAAGAGCAAGAGCATTTGTTTCGGCAGAAAACTTACTTTTAGTAGCATACCGTCAAGGCTTGAATCCAACTCAACGATTTACAGGTTTAGCAAACGCTGCAGATGGCTTCATTCCTTCGCGCTTCTTTATGGTTGGTGTTAATGTTAACTTTTAAAAATTTACAACAATGAAAACGACAACTTTAATCACAAAAAAAATAACGCTAATTTTAAGCGTTTTAGCCCTTTCGCTAACGTTTAACAGTTGCGGAAAGGACTTTTTAGAGACGACGCCGACAAACCGTGTTTCGGTGGCAGAAGCAATGAATACTTTTGAAGGTGCAATGATGGCTGTAAATGGTATTCATGGTATGATGTTTGGCTCAGTAGTATCACCAAGGATTAGTTCCGGATCTATAGGTGCCGGACACGGCATTGGAAGCCTTTGGCTGACAGTAGATCATTTAGGAGATGATTTCGTTATGTGGAACCACCCTCAAGGTAACTGGTTTATCGGAATGTACGATTGGGCAGATACCAGACGAGAAATGAGCTCTATGATTGGTTTTCCATACCACTGGTGCTACCAAATTATTGGAAATGCCAACAGAATTATTGAAAGAATTGACGAATTTGATGCCAGCGACAATGACAGAAATTTTGTATTAGGTCAAGCTCTGTTCTACCGTGCTTTTGGACACTTCTGGGCAGTTCAACTTTGGGGTCATCGCTATGTTTTAGGTGATGCTGCTGCAAATGCACGATTAGGTGTGCCTTTGGTTACCTCGAGTGAACTTATCATACGCCCAAGATCAACAACAGGTGAGGTTTATGCACAAATCAATGCAGATTTGACAGAGGCTATCAGATTGTTAGATGGCAATCCAAGTGCAATCAATCGCAGAAACAACTCGCATATCAATGGCAATGTAGCTCATGGTTTGATGGCTCGCGTTGCCTTAGTTCAACAAAGATGGGCTGATGCTGCATATCACGCAAGACGTGCTCAAGAAGGTGTACCGATTGCAACGGCAAGAGAATTGCTGAACGGATTTCATACGACAAGTGCCGAAGAGTGGATTTGGGGAATAAATCACCAGTCTGTCTCAAGTGGTTCAAATTTCGGAAACTTTATATCGTTGAACATGGAGGGAGGATCGCAAACACCTCGCAATTCCCCAAGATTGATAAATAGAGAATTGTACAACATGATGGACCCTAACGATATTCGTCGCGACTGGTGGATAACCGATAACAACGACCCGCGTTTAGCTGCATTGAGAGCCGCTGGCTTTCTTCCGTCAGGACAACCTACTTTGGCAAATCAAAAGTTTAGAGTATTTGGGCTTTTCTCCCCTGTGAGTTCAACCAGCATGCTTGACTTGCCTATGATGCGTGGATCTGAAATGTTCCTTATCGAAGCAGAAGCAGAAGCTCGTGAAGGAAATTATAATGAAGCTCGCATTGCTCTAACAAGATTAATGGATGTTCGCGTTCCCGGATTCTCAACAACCAACGAAGGAGAGGCTTTGATTGATGAAATTATGATCAATCGTCGTATTGAACTTTGGGGTGAAGGACACCGTTTCTTAGACCTCAAACGTCTCGGCTTACCTTTGGTACGCACAGGTGCACAAGGACATCTCATCGCCCACGCTGGAGATCAAACAATTAATGCCGATGGTACTCCTGTGGTTATTCCTGCGAGTGATCCAAGATGGAATTTGCACCTCCCAAGATGGGAAATAGAACCGAGTAGAGGTATTATTGTACAAAATCCATAATATTAACGAAAAAACACATAAAACTATGAAACACATTTTAACCATAGCGATAATTTTATCGCTCGTTTTAGTCACTTCTTCTTGTAGAGAAGACAACGGTTTGGCTGTTAGCAACTTAACACTTAATCACACAGAAGCCCTTATAGCATTAGGATGGAGTCTGGAACTAACCACCAGTGTAACGCCTCATTTTGCCACACATCAAATGATAACCTGGAGCAGTAGCGACACCTCCATCGCAACCGTAAATAATTACGGACTTGTAATTGCCAGTAGCTACAATGAGGGCGATGTAGTTATCACAGCAAGAATCGCACACAGCGGTTTTGAGGCTCATAGTGCAATAAGTGTTTTTAGAATGGTGCCGCCTACGGTAGAGACTATCGAAACCTATGTTGGCTATCCATTTGTAGATGCTGTAGCAAACTTCCTTAACAATGGTTCTGCAATCTACGACATCACCTTAATGTCGCCTAGATTGGATGCGTTGCGTGAAGCATATAGAGCGGCTTTCCCTTGGGGCACGACCAGCCCAGCTCAGTTTAGTAGGTTTTCTCTCGTAATGCCCCCTACCTTTTCTGCAGGATCTCCTCGTACACTGGCTTTGCAAATTCACTATACAGGAACTAGCGGTATATGGCCATTCCGCACTTGGGATCCAGATGTTCCGGCTCTTACTCGGATTGACACCTTAGAAAGTAACCCAAACAGTGATGCCGTATTTGGAGAGCTTTTTAGAGTTGACCGTACAGCGACGGCGCCTCATAGTACAACCCCTACAGGTGCTAATCCTTTCGGAGTACCGTCCGGTAGTGCTATTCATAATGCAATTTTGGGAATATACACTTTCATAGAAGGGAGTGGAACAAGTGCTCAAACCAAAGCCGCTCCCGATGAAGGCGATACCCGAAATTTTATCGGTTTCCTAAACTCGCCAAAGGGCTTTCGCATTTTCCAAGATGGCAATAATTTTTGGTTCCGCAGCTTAGCAGACCCTACCGATTGGTTTAAAGCAGAGCGTCAATAAATAAATTTAACTCAAAAAAACTCAATACTATGAAAAAATATTCAATCCCCGCAACGCTTCTTGCTGTTGTGATTGTAATGATGGCAATCTTTTCAAGTTGCAGAGAGGAACATGATTTCTCTTACACACCGCTTCCTGTGAGTGGAGCGGTAATACACAACACACATGACACAATAGCTATTGGCGACGTATTGGCTCTGAACGGGCACACTGTACCTATGAATGCCACAAACCAAGCTGTAACATGGAGGAGTAGCGACAACGAAATTGCCACGGTTGACAGTGTAGGACGTGTAACCGGTGTAGCCCTTGGTACGGTGACCATTACCCTCACAACCGTACAAGGTAGTTTTACGGATACCAGTTTGGTAACGGTCATACCCGTACCGATTCCTGTAACAGGCGTAACGTTGAATGAAGACTCGGTGGAAATCACCATTGGTCAAGCCGAAACGCTAATCCCAACTATTGAGCCAGCAGATGCTACAATCCAAGGTGTAACCTGGAGTAGCAGCGATACAGCTGTTGCCAGGGTAAGCAATGCAGGAGTTGTGACAGCTGTAAGTGTCGGTACAGCAACAATCACGGTTACAACCAACAATGGTGGCTTCACAGCTACAACCGAAGCAACCGTTATTCCAATTGCCGTAACGGGTGTAACGTTGAACATGAACACCGTGAGGTTAGAAGCCGGAGAAACTCAATCGCTGACAGCAACCGTATCGCCCGTCACTGCCACAAACCGAAATATCAACTGGGGTAGTAGCAACCCTGCTGTTGCAACCGTAAGCAGCACAGGACCTTTTACCGCTATGATAACGGCTGTAGCCAATGGCGAAACAACCATCACAGTTATGACCGCAGACGGTTCTCTTATAGCTGTATGTATGGTAACTGTTGGTGATCCCCCTGTAGGCGGAGTTAATGTTAATAACATCACAGACTATGAGCAGGATTCGAGCATAAAGTCTTTAGTGGCTTTCCTTGATGGAACCAGTCTAGTTTATGAGATTACCCTAATGTCACCAACGTTGAATGCGTGGCGAACGGCATACGCCGAGGCTTTTCCTGATTTTAGTAGGATCACTATAACATTGCCTTTTTCTGCACTTGATATACAGGGTCTTGGAGCCCCTTCTACTCCTCCAAATTCTGCCGATGTTACGAACAGATCATTGTCTGTGAATATTCACTACACAACTACTACAAACGTATGGCCCTTTGCTCCTGCTGCTGAAGTTTCGCCAACACTTGTTGCAATGACCGGTGCAGGAAATAACGAAAACAGCGATGCTACGTTTACTCCGCTTCTCAGACGTGATCGTTCGCCTGCTACGCTTTCAGGAGGTCGACCGGGTGCAACGCCTCACAGCACCAGTCCTCCGACTACAGATGGCGGAAATGGCTATGGTTTTGCACAAGATTCAGACGAATTTAGAGCAATTTCTGGTATATTCACACCTATTGGTTTTTCCACCGCTCCAGAACGCAACGAAGCTGCTTCTGGCAACAACTTTATTGGTTTCCTAAACTCGTCCGACGGCTTCACCATCATTCAAGATATTCATAATCCCGGTACATTCTGGTTCCGCAGCAAAGCCGATCCTACGGATTGGTTTGTGGTGGTGCGACAATAGCCTGGAGATTCCTCGCTTCGCTCGGAATGACGTATAGCATTGTGGGGGAGGAAGGGGATTTTAGTGGTGGCGACCTTGTCGCCACCACTAAAATCCCCCCCTCTTTCTTGCATATACAGTGTCATCCCGAACGTAGCAAAGCGAAGAGAGGGATCTGCCAGCCATTCTAAATAAAATTTAACAAAATGAAAACACATAACTTTTTCAACATACTAATGATAGTGACTTTCACGACAGTATGCAGTTTCACCGCACTCGGTCAACGATTTGCTTTAGACCGCGTACTCGTTGTAACAGAAGCCGGTATGATAGATGTAGATACTTGGCACGGACTACAAGTCCGCGCCAGCGGAATGGTGGCTGAGCTTGTCGAAGCCACCGCAGGAATGCCATTCTCAAAAATCGAACTGCTAAACCCAACCAAAATCATCCCCGATGCCAAAGATATTTTTCTAATCTATCTGGAAAATTCAGGCGAGGAAGCGATAAAGAAAGCCATAGAAATTCTAAACACAAACCCTGCAGTTATCCACGCCGGACGAGACTATTATCTTTCTCCGGCTTATTATTTTACTCCCAATCCGGTGGCTGAGCCTGTCGAAGCCACCCTTGCCGGAACAGTGGCTTCGACAGGCTCAGCCACCGGCATCATCCCCAACGACTCCCTGTTCTCATACCAATGGGCACTACAAGCCATAAACGCACCACAGGCATGGACGATCACAACAGGCAGCAGAGACGTGATAGTCGGCATCATGGATTCAGGATTAGATCTTTATCATCCCGATTTGAAAGACAACCTTTGGATCAACCCAAATCCAAATCAAACCATCGGCGATCACACGTTTGTAGGCGATTACCACGGTTATAATTTTGTTACAATGACGGCAACACTTCCGGAAAGTGGCAGACATGGCACACATGTAGCCGGTATCGTTGGAGCAGTAGGAAATAACGGAATAGGTGTTACCGGTATAAACTGGGAAGTAAGCTTGGCGGTATTGTCTATTCAATCGAACATTTCGGCTGCTATTAGAGCATTGGAATACGCAAATTTTCACAATATCCGAATCGTAAACAACAGTTGGGGGCATTATACCTACCCACCGTCTTTGCCTCTTTATGAGGCTATTCGTGCATACAACGGATTGTTTGTTGTCAGTGCAGGCAACTCACGACGAGGGAACATGGATCACGATACGGTTGAAATGCACTTTCCTACCGGATTTGGAGTTGACAATATCCATGGTCCCGGACTTACGAATATTATTGCGGTAACCTCGTCAAGAATAAACGATGAGCCTTCAAACGTCAACTGGGGAACAAAAAGTGTGCATATTGCAGCTCCGGGTAGTGGTATTTTAAGCACCTATCCGATTCATGGCGAACGATACGGCTACCATACAATGAGTGGAACGTCTATGGCTGCACCGTATGTAGCAGGTGTTGCTGCACTCATAATGTCGGTAAGACCAGACTTAACACCTAAGCAGAAAAGAGACATCATCGTGTCAACAGCACGCAGAGTACCTGCATTTGAAGACAGATGTGTCGCCGGTGGAATTTTGGATGCTTATGCTGCGGTCAGAGCAGCTTTGACTTGGGGGAAGGATTGACGGATGAGATTGTGCCCAACAATGTCATTAAATTAATAAATTGCAAATTATTATCAAACGGTAATAAAGGATATGCAAGGACTAATCTTTGACATAAAACGTTTCACCATTCACGATGGTCCAGGCATTCGCACTACCGTGTTTTTCAAAGGATGCCCCTTAACCTGTGTTTGGTGTCATAATCCCGAAAGCATCCTGCCGCAACCGGAAACGATAAATAAGCAGATTGAGTTTGACGGCAAAACTATTGACCGGAAAGAAATTATCGGACGTTTTTACACCAAAGACGAGTTGATACAGGAAATTTTGAAAGATAAACTTTTTTACGAAGAATCGAAAGGAGGCGTTACATTCAGCGGAGGCGAACCCTTGATGCAAGATGCGTTTTTGGAAGAAACTATGCTTGCCTGCCGTGCAAACGGAATCCATACAACATTAGACACATCGGGCTATGCAAACGAAACAGTATTTCGAAAAATAGCTTCCTTGGCAGATCTTATACTGTTTGATATTAAAGAAATAGACGAAACTCAACATTTTCACACAACAGGCGTATCTAACAAAATAATTCTGCACAATCTCCAATGGCTGGCAACTGCCGGAATTCAAACCATTTTACGCGTGCCAGCTATTCCGGGCTATACGTTTAATGAGGCATATACAAAAACATTAAAAAAATTCTTGCAATCTATAAAAAGCGATACCGTTTGCGAAATAAATATACTGCCGTATCATGCTGCGGCTACCCATAAATATATGCGTTGCGATTATGAAAACAAAATGAATGATACCAAAACTTTGGATAAAAAAGAACTCGTATCGATGAAAACCGAATTGGAACAAGCCGGGTGGGTGGTCAAGATTGGTGGATGAGAGCAACTAAAAAAACGAAGCCAATGATAACCGAAAGAGTAAAAAAACTGCGCGAACAAAGTCTCAATGCGATCAACATTGTATCGCACGAGCGTGCTGTATTGATTACCGAATTTTACAAAAGTTCCATGGCGCAACAAGTGTCTGTTCCTGAACAACGGGCTTTGAGTTTTGAACACATTATGATGCATAAATCCATTTGTATCAACGACGGCGAATTGATAGTTGGCGAACGCGGTCCTGCACCAAAAGCAACCCCCACCTATCCTGAAGTGAGCCTGCACTCGTTGCAGGATTTGGAAATACTGAACAGTCGTGATAAAGTATCGTTCAAAGTAAGCGAGGAAACCAAAAAGATTTATCGGGAGGAAATTATACCTTATTGGACGGGAAAAACGAATCGCGATAAAGTGATGGCTAATGTGGGCGAGGAATGGCTTGCAGCCTACGATGCCGGGATATTTACCGAGTTTCAGGAACAACGCGCTCCGGGGCATACGGTGTGTGGCGATAAAATTTATCATAAAGGAATGTTGGACATCATTGCCGACATTGAAGAAAGCATGGAAAGCCTTGACTTCCAAAATGATCCGTGTGCTTCAGATAAACGTGATGAATTAAAAGCAATGCATATTGCGGCTCGTACAATTATCGGTTTTGCCAATCGTTATGCTACACATTTGGAAGAAATGGCAGCTACCGAAAAAGATGAAAAACGTAAAGCCGAACTTATGGAAATGGCGAGAATTTGCAAAAAAATTCCTGCTCATAAACCCGATACTTTTCACGAAGCATTGCAGTATTATTGGTTTGTACATTTGGGAGTGATTACCGAAGTGAACCCTTGGGATTCTTTCAATCCCGGGCGTTTAGACCAGCACTTGTACCCTTTCTATAAAAAAGAAGTTGAAGTCGGCACACTTACCAAAGAGCAGGCTATGGAATTGTTACATTGTTTTTGGATTAAATTTAACAATCATCCTTCGCCTCCAAAAATGGGCGTAACTGCAGCCGAAAGTAATACTTATACGGATTTTTGCAATATCAATTTAGGTGGTGTGAAGCCCGATGGCTCGGATGGTGTAAATGAAATGACATTTATTTTATTGGATGTAATTGAGGAGATGCGTCTACTACAACCAAGTTCCAACATTCAGGTCAGTAAAGAAAATCCGGATGCCTTCATACATCGCACATTGCATATTTTGAAGACAGGTTTCGGACAACCTTCCATTTTTAATGCCGACGCCATTATTCAAGAGCTGGTACTACAAGGCAAAGACCTCATAGATGCACGAAACGGAGGTGCCAGCGGTTGCGTAGAATCAGGTGCATTTGGAACAGAAGCGTATTTGTTGACGGGTTATTTCAACATCCCTAAAATTCTGGAATTGACCTTGAATAATGGAATCGACCCTCTAACAAACAAACAATTGGGCTTGCAAACCGGTGATCCGATTTTGTTCAAATCAATGGACGATTTGATGTGCGCCTTTACCAAACAATTAAATCATTTTGTGGATATTAAAGCGCATGGTAACGATATTATAGAACGTTTGTTTATGGAAAATATCCCGGTGCCTTTTCTTTCGTTGGTCATCGATGATTGTGTGAAAAAAGGAATGGATTATATGTGTGGCGGAGCACGTTACAACACATCTTACATTCAAGCTGTAGGAACAGGCACGATCAGCGACTGCCTTGCCGCTATCGAATATCACGTGTTCGATAAAAAAAACACTTCCATGAAAAGCTTGATAGATGCACTAAGTGCTAATTTTGAGAATTATGAAGAATTTCGCTATGAGTTAATTTATCATACTCCAAAATACGGAACGGATAATGATTATGCGGATAAATACACACAACAAATTTTTGAAAATTACTACAATGCGGTGAACGGGCGAAGCACACCGCGCGGAGCCACTACGCGTGTGAATATGTTACCGACAACCTGCCACGTGTATTTTGGACAAAAAATAAAAGCCTTGCCCGATGGCCGGAAAGCACACGAGCCCTTATCGGAAGGCATTTCTCCGGTGCAGGGTGCCGATGTGGCAGGACCTACGGCTGTGATTAAAAGTGCTGCAAAAATTGATCATCTACGCACGGGCGGCACTTTGTTGAATCAAAAATTTACACCTTCGTTTTTTGATACGGAGGAATCTATTGACAAAGTATGTAAATTAGTTCGTACCTATTTTCGTATGGATGGGCATCACATTCAATTTAATGTAGTATCAGCCGATACCTTGCGCGAAGCTAAAAAACAGCCCGAAAAATACCGCGACTTGATTGTGCGAGTGGCCGGATATAGCGATTATTTCAATGATTTGATTGAGCCTTTACAGGATGAAATAATTCTTCGCACGGAGCATACGGGGGCAAAGTAAAAAAAAACCAAAATAAATTTGGTCAAATGAAATAAAAGTGACTATCTTTGTAACATCAAAACAAAAAAAAAAAAACCGCTGGCGCGGACATGTTGTCCGTGCCTATGCAGCATAAACAATCTGTAAACTAAACACTTACACGATGAAAGCAATCTTAAAAATCACAGTGCTTTCGGCATTTTTGCTGAGTACCTCTATGAATACTGGGGTGTATGCCCAACAAAGCAACGGAGAACAAAACGGAACATTTAGCTTTGGAAGCCGTACAGGTTTAGTGGTCGGATATTTTGACATGGAAAATGCGTGCGGATTTGATGCGGATTTACGAGGAATTATGCCTCATTGTGTTACTGGTCTTGTTCGCTCTCCAGGAGTTGACTTTAACATAACTGTGTATGGAAATTACGCATTCAACAATTTTTTTTCGGTGCAAACGGAACTAAATTTTATGCGACATCATGTGTTTGGGAGGGCTCGCTCCCATGGCGTTGCCAATTATGTAGTAGAGCTAAACTATTATGGTTTAGGTATACCGTTGCTGGCAAAAGTTAACTTAAACATTAGGCGTACCTCATTTGGTTTTTTGCTGGGTCCGCATGTGTTGATACCTTTGGGTAGGGCAGAGTTTTATTATAGATTTGATGGTAGAGTATTTCAACAGAATCTTTCTGTTAACAATACTTCCATTTTTGGAATTACAATGGGGCTATTTTGTAAAAGGTTCAAGATTAGATTAGAATGCTTATTTTTGCATATCTAATTGAGAACAAATGAAAAACAAGTATCTAAAACGAGCTAAGATTTCAGAGGCTAAATTTAAGGTTACTTTGAAGTTGTTTTGC
>WQWI01000029.1 GCA_009785425.1 Bacteroidales bacterium
CTTCCTTACCAAGGAAGTGCTCTACCCCTGAGCTACAGCAGCGAGAGCGGAAGACCGGGCTCGAACCGGCCACCTATAGCTTGGAAGGCTATCGCTCTACCAAATGAGCTACTTCCGCTTGTTTTTGGGGAATGTGGGGATGGATGGATTCGAACCACCGAAGGCGTCGCCAACTGAGTTACAGTCAGTCCCATTTGTCCACTCTGGTACATCCCCAACATTTTAATTGAGAATTGAAAATTGAAAATTAAGAATTTTTGATTCACAATTCGCAAAGAATTGTTTAAGAACTTATCTCTTTTTTGAGCGTATAATTGAGAGCCGATGGAGGGATTCGAACCCCCGACCAGCTGATTACAAATCAGCTGCTCTGGCCAACTGAGCTACATCGGCATTGGCTTTCCTCAAAAAAGGACTGCAAAGTTACGACTTTTTTTTGAATTTACCAAATTTTGGTTGATTTTTTTTATTTTTTATAATACGAAGCGATATTATGTGCATGGTCTGCACAGCGCTCCAGGTCGTTAATCATACCCAAAAAGGCCACACCGCCCCGAGGATCAGACTTTTCTTCGGTTTTCAAGCGTTTTACATGATTTTCTATATATCTCTGAACCATATCATCAATTTTCTCCTCCAGTTCGTTAACCTTCCGGATAAGGTCTTCGGAGTGGGTGTTAAAAGCCTCTAACGACAAGGTAACGATTTCCACCACGGCATTGCCAAGAGTGCTTATCTCCGCCACAGCTACGGGTGATAGTCGAAATTTTTGTTTTTTCTTTGTCCGTACATTGTACTCCACAAAGTTTTTAGCGTGATCGCCAATCCGCTCGAAATCCTTTGTCACGTACAACAATGTACCAAGTTTTTTCATATCCTCTGCCGATTCTACATTTTGCACTTCTGCAAGCATGGAGCTTATCTGCTTCTGCAAATAATTTATTGATGATTCCACCTCATGCACAGTACTGATTGCTTCGCTGTCTCCGGTAAAGAATGCATCGAGAGAGCGTTTTAAGTTTTCCAAAGTCAATTGGCCCATATTGCTCAATTCGTGCGTAGCTTGTTCTATCGCTTCGTCCGGTGATTGAGGAATTTCGGTTTTCATAAACAGTAGTTGCTTCGAGTCTGCGTCTTTGTTTCGTTTTGGCATAATAACATACATAAACGATGCCAAATGTCCGACAAATGGCAAAAACGTAAACGTGAGCACTACTTTGAAAAAGGTGTAAAACCAAGCGAGTTGAGCTGCCTCGCTAGTCCATGTATTCTCAAACCATCTTAAAATACCCGGAAAAACAGAAATCAGCGTTCCGAAAACAAGGCATCCGATCGAAATATAAATCAAATTGGCCAAGGCTGCTCTCTTGCTTTCACGCCGTCCGGCAAGAGAAGCAATCAAGGCCGTAATAGTTGTTCCTGCACTAATACCAAGCACCAAAAATGCTGCTACAGTGAAACTAATATCAACATCACCTTTCAAAAGAAGGGTGATCAAAATACCGGTAGCTGCAGTAGAACTTTGGATAATTGCAGTAAATAAAAATCCGGCAAGCACTGCAAAAAAAGGGTTTTCAAAAGCCGAAAGAATAGACTGAAACCTATCGGTACCGGCAAGTTCTCTCAACGGTTCGCCCATAACGGAAAGCCCGAAAAACAAAATTCCGATCCCCAATAAGATAAAGCCAACGTCTTTGGTTGTCTGCTTCCGAAAAAACAAATAAGCGATCAATCCAAAGAAAATAAGAAGTGGTGCAGCCGTAGTGATCCCCGGAAAGGCAAACAGATGTGCCGTAAGCGTGGTTCCAATATGGGCACCTAAAATAAGGCTGATTGCTTGAGCTAGCGACATCAGTCCCGCATTGATGAATCCTACAGCCATAACTGATGTAGCCGTAGAACTCTGAATCAAAATGGTTACCAATGCACCAATTCCGACTGCCGCAAAACGATTAGCTGTAGCCTTTTCTATATAGATACGCATTTTGTTTCCGGCCATTACTTCCAAGCCGTCCATCATCATTTTCATACCATATAGAAACAGACCAAGCCCGCCGAAAATCAAAAAGATATTGACGTTTGCGAAAGTTGCGGTGGCCGTTTCGCAGGCAGTGGTGATTATATCGATATTGTCGTACATAATTTTTCTGATATGTGTTGTTATTTTTTTGTTTGGTCAAGGCTGAAAGCCTTGTTATCATTAGCACAGGGCAACGCCCTGTGTGTTGGATTCATACCTACATCCATTTGAGCCCTGACGGGGCGACATCCTCATTATTACGCCCTTTCAGGGTTTTTGTGGAGGAGACGGCACCCCTCATTACACAGGGCGTTGCCCTGTGCTGGTGTATTATGCCCCTTCGGGGCGTTGATTTTTAATGAACTATTTTCCACTCCCTTGCCTCCGTTAACCCATAACTAATAAAATACGCCGTAAGGCAAATATCCAAGCCATTTCATCACGGTTTGCCCCCAAAGGAACATAACGCCCCATGCGATAACCATCATGGTGAAACCGAATTTGAACGTATCGCCCCAATTGTAATGATTCGTATTGTAGAGCAGTACGGCGGGTTTACTGTTGAACGGTAGAACATAAACATGTTCGATGAGTAGAGCCACAGGCACTGACAAACTCATCATTGGAAGTCCGAAGCGTTGTTCGACACCGATCGCTATCGGAACGAATATCAAACAACGCATGGTTTTCGATTGAAAAATTAACGCACTAAACAGCATCGCTCCGGTCAAAATCGCAAACTTGACCCAAAACGGCGTGCCTTCATAAACACCGATATTTACAAACAAAACATCTACAACAGTTGCTGCAAGATTGGTTTGACTTAGTCCTGCACCAACCACATAAGCCCCTGCCGAAAACAACATCAAGTGCCAAGGAATATCTACATCGTTCCATTTCACAACACCAACACCGCCCGGCATCAATGCGATAACCGCTCCCATAAAGGCGACAACCGTTGGGCTAATATCGTGAAGGCCAATAAGACCTGTTTCACCTCCACCTGTAAACCACATAAATAGAACGCCCATAAGAATTGTGACGGCTTTATATTCCTCACGTTTGACTTCGCCAAGTTTTGCCAACTCCTCTCTCAATACCTGCATACCGCCTTCGATTTGAGGCATCTGCTCCTCTTTACTCATCGGGAACATAATTTTTGTTCCAACAACCCAGCCGATAATCAGCAACAACAACGCCATTGGAAATGCCACAGCAAACCATTGTGACCATCCAAACGCACCGCCTGCTCCGATAATCATTGCGGCGGCTAACATATTCGCTCCCGATCCGGTCATAAAACCTTGTGCGGAAACATTGATTTGAAAGAGGTTTTGCAGAACGATATTTCGCCCGAAATTATTACGGTTTGTCCCTCCGGTTGCACCGTAAATGGCAGCAATCACCATAAAAAGCGGCAACAAAATAGCAGCCTTTGCGGTGGTTGCAGAAATAAATAACGAAAGTATAACGTTAATGACCAAAAAACTAAAAAAGACACCTTGAGCATTTTTTCCGAATTTCAGAACAAACCAAAGTGCAAAGCGTTTGGCAGCCTGCGTTTTCACGAGTGTACTTGCCAGAACAAACGAGAGAATATTGAGCCACATAATCGGATGTCCGAGTTGTGCGTAGGCCTCTCGTTCTGACAAAACGCCGGTCAGAATAACGGCTAAAATCACGAGTAGCGATGTGAGATACGAAGGTATGGATTCGGTAATCCACAAAATAATCGCTGCGGCAAAAATCGCCAACATCGCATAGTTTAGCCTCGAAAATTCGCTCATACCAACAGCCTCAAAACGGCTTGCTGCCGCTGCTGCTGATTCTGTGAAGCCGGTTATACAAAATGTATTCAAAAACGGAATATTTGCAAACCAATATATCCATATAAACACGAATGCGGCGATAGGTATGCCGAGTCGCGCCATCCATTGCTCAAAACCCGTTTTTTGGCGTGTTGCCAAAGTCTGGATTTTGTAGTTGTTCATATCCAACGGATCGAAAGGTTTTTTTTCTTCTGTCATTGTTTTAAATTGATTGTTTTGTGTTTTTTATCCGTCATTGCGGGCTTGACCCGCAATCCCCTTGTTTAGGGGGATTCCCGCCTTCGCGGGAATGACGACTAAGTAATATCGCTACCACTTTGTATAAGGGTTTTTCATTAACATTGAATTGTAGTACTTTACATCGCCGGTTACTTCTTCGCCAAGCCATTCGGGCTTTTCAAAAGTTTCGTCTTCGCTTTGCAGTTCGATTTCGGCGACAATAAGACCTTGATTTTCGCCGTAAAATTCATCAACTTCGTAGGTGTGATTTCCTTTTTTGACTTGATAGCGTGTTTTGTCGATTACGCCGGGCTCGGCGATTTTCATCAAATCCACAACTTCATTTGCCGGAATTTCTTTTTCCCATTCAAAACGGCTTGCTCCGCTATCGCTACCGATACCTTTTATCGTAATAAATCCTTTATCGCCTTTCACGCGAATACGCACTGTGCGTTCCGGAACAGACGACAAATAACCCTGTGTGATGCGGGTTTCCTTAAAGGCTTCCGACTTGAAAGCGTCGGATTTTACTAAGAATTTTCTTTCGATTTCTTGCATAATAATTGTTAGTGGTTAATGATTATTCTTGTTTGTCATTCCTGCGTAGGCAGGAATCTCCTTGCTATTGCCCTTATATCGCTGTTGCGAGGGGATTCCCGCCTACGCGGGAATGACGGCAAAAACCGCCCGTACTTTTAATTAGCAAGAGGCTTGTCTATCATTCCGATTACACGCTTGATGGCTTGAAGATAGTTGATATTCTCCACGCCTTCAAGTTGGCAGTCTGCGATGGTTTTTTTGATGTCTTCGAGTTCGGTGGATTCGCTGTTGATTGTTGTAACACGAGCACCGTTGATAAGTACGTAGCCTACTTCGCAAATGGTGTTGTTGACCATAAATCCGAAACGCTGTTTGTGTACTTTTACGGCTGCCAAGTCCGGATTGGCTTTGATCATACTCATAAACTCATCGTAAGTGTAAGTGGCCTTATCTAATTTGGGCATTTCCACTTGGAATGCAGGAAACACTTCGTTTTCCAACACTTCTTTTGCGATTGGAAACTCGCCTTTCATCAACGGATTCCATTGTTCCAAGCCGTCAACGGTTTGCACATAGGTTTTGATGTCCATTTTTCCGTCGCGGATTTTGGTATTGTTGATGTCGTTGGTGCGACTGATGATGTACACCTCATCGCTTTCACGTTCCCAAACTTTTTCCGGAACGGGTACAGAAAGGCGTGACATGCGTTTCCATGCATTGTCAAAGTTTTGTCCGAATGAACGGAACTCGAAACGTGGTTTGGAGATTTCTCCGATTTTTAATTCGCTCATGGTAGTTTTATAGTTTTTTTACTTCGTCTGCGATGCGTTTTTTCACCTCTTCCCATGTTGTAGGTATTAGCATATCAGGCATATTTTCTTTATCTGCATCATCAAAATAGACTAAACTTCGAAATGTAATAAATGGTGTTGAATCTGGGAACTTTTCTGCATAAAACCCGAAAATTTCTTTCATGCTGAATGTTTTTAACAGAAAAAACAAGTCTACAAAATCTTTTCTACTGCCACGATTTGTAATCGCTCCCAATTTCATTGCTGCAATATCTTTCATTCCTGCAAGTCTGATACCATCTTCTACGATCATGCTTTCCAACCATGGATAATAGTCGTATTTCACAACATCAACTTTAACTTGGTTGATCATATAGTGTTTTATCACCTTGTTTTCAAAAGTCACGTCAAATGTTTCAAATCTCTCTGCTCTCAATGTTTCTGTCAATATATCGGAATTAATTTTACCAAACAAATCTATGTCTATCGACAAGCGATGCCCTAAAAGTAGTGCCAATGCTGTACCTCCAACCAATCTTGTGTCTGCCAGTTCCGGCATAGATTGTAGTTTTTTTAAGAGTACCAAGGTGTCGGGTTCAACTGTGTCAATTTGTAGCATCGATAGTCTTCTTTATTTGTATCTGTGTAAAGGGCTATATAAGCGAGGGCGTCCGGACGAAGTGTTCTTAATTGCATCACTTCTTTTTTGATCAGTTCCATTGGATAATACGCTCGAATTTGCACCCAATCTTCCCATTGCCCACGTTCTAAAACCCGTTGGAGTACGTAACCCGGATACTTATCTATATCCAGTTTTTCAACGTTAATATCCCAAAACAGGTTTTTGGAAAATTTGATGTCCTCTTTCTTCATGCTTATTGGCTTTTAATCAATGTAAAGGTATGAAAAATTGCGAAAGTTAGAGATTTCTCCGATTTTTAATTCGCTCATAATTATTTATTTTTATTCATCGCAAATTGTGTGCAATAACGGTCGAAATACTCCAGTTCTTGAATATCTTTCTCTAAATAGGCTTTGTTGAAAAGTTCTCTAAAACGGCAGATTTCTTGATAGATTGCCGAACGGTCGGCAAATTTTATCGTTAGATAAATCAGTTCCAAACAGCGGTCAAAGGCTCGCTCTGCCTGCTGTTCGTTGCCTTTAATCAGCCATTTTTTGGTGCGTGAGACTTCACTGCCAACGTTCGCCATTTGCATGCTAAACGACATTTCTGCCCAACGCCCTTCTGCCAAAGATTTGTGTTGCATTACTTTTCAATAATTTCGTTAATAATCTTCCTTATTTGGCTTTGAATTTCAACGTTTTCAACGCCTCTGCTCCGATTGTTTTGAGCGGGACGTCCACATCAACTACACCCTTAACCATATCTCCAAAAGAATGGTCTGCCATTTTTTGAAGTTCGTCCAATGATATTTTCGTTACTATTTTCATATTTTTGTAAAGATACAGAAAACTGCGAAAATTGGAGATTTCTCCGATTTTAATTCGCTTATTTCAGGGTTAAGGATTATTTTTCAAGTCTGAAATTATTTTTTGTATTGTTGTTAGTAGCGGTCTGACGTCGTTTTGCACGGTGTCGAAGACTATCTCTGCCTCAACTCTGTGATAATCGTGAGCAATAAAATTTCTCATTTCAACCACCCCTCTCCAGTCTGTATCCGGATATTGCGACAGCAAAGTTCCATTGGTTCGTTTTTCTATTTTTCTTATTTCCTCGCCACAAGCCATTAACCTTATAGTTGCAACATCCAACATATCTACACCGTGTGGTGTTAGTGTAAAATCGTCGGGAGTTTTGATGTCCGACGTTCGGTCGAGTACACGTATAAGCGACTTTTCTATGTTTTGTAATTGCTCCAATACAAGCGACTTATCATACATAAATGACCTCTCTTTCTATTCTTGTTTTGAAATTTTCAGGCAGATATTTTGTTTTTCGAACAACATCAACGGGTGTATTGAACATTTCCTCCAACTTGAACCTAATCCCCGAAAGTGCTATCATCCCCATTACCGGAGCCTCTACCAAAACATCTACATCGCTATTCTCAGTATTTTCGCCACGTGCTACCGAGCCGAAAATACCCATCCGTGTGATGCCATACTTAGCACCATGCTTTTGCTGAAAAAGTCGCAAGGTATTGATGTATTGTATTTGTTGGTCGGTGTGTGTCATGTTTTTTTGCAAAGATACGAAAAACTGCGAGAGTTAGAGATTTCTCCGATTTTTAATTCGCTCATTTTTGTTATTTGTGAGTTTTGAGTTAGCTATGGAGTTATCAATTGTAATTTGCCAATTGTAAGGGACGTGCTTCGACAAGCTCAGCAGCAGCCCCTTACAATACAATGTTGTTTATAGATTAAGGAGTAGTCGCATAGATACGTGGTGCGAATACACTCCAACCTGGTGCTGTAGTGTAATCGCCAATTGCTGTGGCCGGCACATAAAGATTAATCGTTCCAGTCGGGATATCTCTAAAAGTGTTACCTACTGTAGTAGGTGGCACTGGATTAAGGCTGGTTATCGTAGTCAAATTAGAAGACTGTCTAACTACATCTGCCGGAAGCGAAGTTATACCCGTACCAAAAGTTATAGATAATAGGGTCGTTATTTGACGAAATGCATCCGCTTCAATTGTTGTCACGCTATTTGGAATTACCACAGACACTAAGTTGGTTTCCCTAAATGCATCCGCTCCAATTGAAATTAAGGTGTTTGGCAATATGGCAGAAGTTATGCTAGTGCCTCTAATTGCATCGGCTCCTATGCTAGTTAGGCTTTCACCAAATGTTATCGAAGTTATACTAGAGTTATCACGGAATACCTGATTCCCCAAAAAACTCATATTATTAGGAAGCACTACTGTTCCCGTCAAGCTTGCCTCTCTAAATGCATGATTCCATATTGTATCCACTCCTGTACCAAGGGTTACAGAAGTTAAAGCAGCACAATAACGGAATGCCGAATTATGAATTACAATAACACTATTAGGAATATTTACCGAAGTTAAACCGGAACTATGAAAAGCAGAATCTCCGATTGAAATTACATTCGATCCAATGGTTACAGCAGTTACATTTGTAAGACCACGGAATGCATTTACACCGATTGAAGTTACACGATCTTCTATAACTACCGAAGTAAACAGTGCAGCATGTGCAGCCCATGGTGCAGTAGTCAGGTTTTCTGCAGAAGCAAAGTCTAACATTTCGGCGTTGCCTGTTGCGGCTGTAACGCTAATAGTAAGTATATTATTGGCAACGCCCCAAGTGAGAGCACCAAACGTTCCGCCGATAGGTTCAGTACCGTCAATGACAGTAAAATTGCTCCAATCGGATTCTGTAACTTCGCCCAAATCGTTGGTTGCAACTACTCTATACGTGATTACATCACCTATATTTTGTTCCGGAATTGTCGCAGAGAAAACATCCGCAGTTGCCGTCATTTCAATAGCAGACTGATCAGTACTATTACGTGTCCACTCCAAATAAACAGATGCGATTGTCGCTCCTTCCGGTGCTGTTACCGTAGCAGAGACAGTTACCGGATCGTCTTGAGTTGGTGCTGTCGGCAGGTGACCAACACCTGTGACTTCCAAGTAAGTTGGAGGAGGAGGTGGTGGTGGAACATCTCCTGAACCAACAGCGAAAACGATATTATTTATAGATGTGTTTCCGCCATCATTATTCAGCCTAAATCTTCCATCTGAACGTTGTGTATTATTTGCTATCCATACTCTAACTTGCACTTCTGCTTGGTTGTTCACAGTCGCTGGCAGAGGAACGTTGGTAAAAGTCGATGCCATATCACCGCCGGGCATATCACCCATTGCGGTAACTATTCCGGTTTCGCCGAATACCGTCCATGCTCCCGTTGTACCAATTCGATAAGCCAATCTGAATGCACGAGGACCGTTGTTGCTTGAGGATTGTTCGGCAGAAAATGTGATGTTCTCATAACCTGTCGCGTTTAAGGTGATAATCCAGCCCGCCGAGTTTTCAGCGGTAGCATGTACTTCGACATCGTTGGCAGGTCTTTCACCCGGAATCCACCCATCTGCAGTAACTGCTCTGTTTGGAACATTGAGTGCTCTCCTATCTCCATCTGCATGCCCAATTGTACGCCCAAGAGTTGCTTGAGGTCCATTACCGGCATAAAAGAATTGTAGGTTTGTTCCAACAGTGTTTGTTCCGGAAGTAGCCGGCCAAATATTATCTTCATTCGGACCTACAAGGTCAGGAAAATTCCACGCCGAAATAATAGATGTCCAAGTGATTTGTCTTTGTGTCGACTGTTCTCTATCACCATTGGCTTTAATTACTAAAATATTCCAAGTGACAGTAAAACCCTCTTCTTGTCCGGGGATTACTCCCGTCCAAATGTTGTTTTCGCCTGCCTCCATAGAGATATTTTCTTGAGGGGCATTGTTTTTTCTCCATTCGATAGCTACCGAAATGATAGGACGATCGCGCTCAGTTACAACAGCAGTAATAGTAGCATCTTCCCCAGGTGTCACAGTAGTTGAGCCCGTAACTATTCCAAGTGCCAAACGATCGTGATTGATATCCGGCTCTATTTGCAAGCAAGCAGTGAGGAATAACGCAACTGCTGCTATCGGTAAAAATAATTTTTTCATTGTATGTTGTGTGTTTTGTTGTTATGAATTAGAATGCAATTTCCAATCGCATCGAAAGTGTATTAAATCTTACGCCCGGATCTGAAACTACCGACAATGGGTCTCCTGTGAAGTTTCCATTAGCATCTCGTCCTACAGCGATATTTCTTTCAGGTGCGTTTGGATTTCTGCCAAATTGGTTGAGGTGTCCTCCACCGTTAGCCCATACATCATTACGCGAAATCGTGTAGTTTACCATAAATCTCATGTTGGTGTTTATCCAAAAGTTTACGCCAAATGTAAAGTTGTGTCCTGCACCACCTGGTTGTCCAAACTGATTTCCACCACCGCCATTAGCACTCAAAACTTGTACTGGCAGATCTCTAAATTGATTATTCAAGTTTATATAATCGTAGCGGAACAATACCTCAATATCACCCCAACTTCTTCCACGTGTTGGGCGTGTAAATTCGCTTTGACTGATATCGTAACGTTGCTGTCCACCAAACAAAATTTTACCGACATAAGCATACCAGCCCCAATGTCTTTTGTTTTGTGCGTAGATATTTCTCAATTCTTCAGGAGACAGCAGTTCGAAACCGTGATGCTCGCCCCGAGCATGAAGCGTAGCACCTTCAAAATCAGGGAACATGGCAAGATTTCTATCCATAATCATATCATGCCAAATAAATTCGCTACCAAATCTCCAGCCGTTCCAAAATCCTGCAAGTTCGACACCTTGGAAAAGATTACTTCTTACGCCATCCCTGAACCAGCGCGTATCTAAGTATGCAGTACGGTTAAGGTGGTATGCATTTCTAGTATTAACACGCATACCGTGCCACGCACGGGAGTCGGGCATATCAGTCTCAAAATCATAATCATCGCTGACCCATCTTCCGCTACGGTGTTGGATGTTGTAACCAAAATGCAAGCCTCTGTTTGGATCAGTTGCCCACGGCATCAAAACAAATTTTCCTGTAAAGTTTGGACCGGAACCTCTCGCATATTCTCTTTGAACGCCTCGAACGTTTCTGTTAAGGTCGCTACCGGCAATTTCTTGCACGGTAACACCTCCGGAAACGCGCCACCATGGCATATCTTCGTGGTGATATTTGAATTGAAATCCGAGACGGCGTGTAAAATTAAACGCTGTAACATTCATCGGACGTTCCATCATCGTTACAAAGCGTGACGAGGTGGTGTATTCCATAGAAAAATCTTCTTTGAAATTACCTACTCTGAACATCCAATTTCTCAAGCCGTTAAACTGAATGTAGGCATCTTGTAAGCCAAAAGATCCGTTTGCCATGTTGAAGTCAACTTCAGCATACCAGTTGTGATTAATTTCGGCTTTTACTGCAAAGCGTACACGACGTAGCTGGAGTCCGCCCGGCATGTGAGGTGTAGCAAGTTCCGGAGTGAGAAAAAGTTGATTCGAAGGTATATTCATACCATCGGGACCTGTTAGCAAACCATTTCTTTGGCGATGATGATTTGAAAAATCAACTTGAACGCGAGCATCGAACCAAAAGCGGTAACCGCGTTCTCTGTTTTCAATCCATGTAATACCGTTTCGTACTGTTACCTCAGCAGGTAGTGTCTCAACCAATTGCCCATACTGGTCTATTTCAAGGCGTGGACCTGCTCCTGCCTCCGTAGCCTGTGAATAAGCAAAACCGGAAAATGCTAAGCATAATCCTAATGCAATAAGCGTTTTTTTCATGTGTTTTTTGTGTTTGTTATTAATCTTTGTTGTTTAGTCCATTTTTTTTGCAAAGATACGAAAAAAAAAATTAATTTCAACGCATTTTATTAACATTTTGTTAACATTTGAGCTTTTGTATTGATTTTTGGCAAAAATAACAGACGGATTCCAAGCGAAGCGAGGAATCCGTCTGTTACTACACCGTTCTCTTTAAATAACCCCAAGGTCAATCATTGAGTCGGCAACTTTGATGAAGCCTGCAATGTTTGCACCTTTCACGTAGTTAACGTAACCGTCAGCCTCTTTGCCGTACTTTACGCAGTTTTCGTGAATATCCTTCATGATTTGTTGCAATTTTGCATCAACTTCTTCAGCAGTCCAACCCAAGTGCATTGCATTTTGTGTCATTTCAAGACCCGAGACGCTTACTCCACCGGCGTTAGCCGCTTTACCCGGAGCATAAAGCACTCTGGCTTTTTGCAATTCGTGAATAGCATCGGCAGTACAACCCATGTTCGAAAGTTCGCCAACACAGATGCAGCCGTTTGCAATAAGTTGTTTTGCATCTTCAAGGTTCAATTCGTTTTGAATTGCACAAGGTAGAGCAATATCAACTTTTTGCTCCCATGGTTTTTTGCCTGCAACGAATTTCGCAGATTTGTATTTGTCTGCAAATGGGGCAACAACATTATTACGCGTTGCTAACAATTCGGTCATGTAGTTAATTTTTTCGCCTGCGATACCTTCTTCATCGTAGATATATCCGTCAGGACCTGAAATACAAACTACTTTTGCGCCAAGTTCTGTTGCTTTCAAAGCCGCACCCCAAGCCACATTTCCGAAACCTGAAACGGAAACGGTTTTACCTTTAATGTCTTTTCCGGCTTGCTTCAACATGCTGTCAACAAAGTAAACGCCACCGTATCCGGTTGCTTCCGGACGAAGGATTGAACCTCCCCAATTGCGACCTTTTCCTGTGAAAGCAGCTGTGTTTTCAATCATTAATTTTTTGAACATGCCGTACATGAAGCCCACTTCACGAGCACCAACGCCGATATCTCCTGCCGGAACATCAGTATCTACACCGAGATATCTGTAAAGTTCAGTCATCAATGATTGGCAGAAACGCATCATTTCTTGCTCCGATTTGCCTTGCGGATTAAAATCCGAACCACCTTTACCACCACCCATCGGCAATGTGGTCAAGCTGTTTTTGAACGTTTGTTCAAACGCTAAAAACTTTAACGAATCCTCCGTAACCGAAGGGTGAAAACGCATACCGCCTTTGTACGGTCCAATCGCATTGTTGTACTGCACACGCCAAGCACGATTTGTTTGCACTTCGCCTTTGTCGTCAACCCAATCCACGCGGAATTGAATAACGCGA
>WQWI01000030.1 GCA_009785425.1 Bacteroidales bacterium
ATATTACTTATCACTGTGAAAACATCGGCTGCCTTGATTGTGGTTACAGGATCTCCTGAACTGTCAACCGCACCAATAAGTTTCAGACCAGGTGTCTCAATGAAAATAGTTTCATTGATTTCATATTCGCCGGGGTATATTCGTATGGTTTCGCCCGACTCTGCTGCCGCAACTGCTGTCGCGAGATCGGTAAACCATGTGAGAACCGGCCTGTTTGTTACTAAGAAAATAGCATGATCTACTTCATCATACTGGGTTACATTATTACTGGCCCACCCATTTCCGGCAAAATTGGCACTATTGCCGATGAATTCAGTGTCCGTCATGAATATATTACCATCTGCCATTACTCCGCCACCAAATCCATTCGTCGCAGTATTATTCTCAAATGTAGACCCGGTAATCGTGACAACGCCCATACCGGGAAAATAAGGCCAAGGATTATTTGGTCCATGTGCACCAACCAATACTGCTCCGCCATTGAAATGACTTGTATTTCCAGTAAAAGTGCTATTTGTAATTGTAGCCGTTCCGCAACGGACAAAAACTGCACCACCATTCGCACCTGCACTGTTGTTTGTAAGCGTACTATTCTCAATTACAACACTTCCATGATCTACATGGACAGCTCCGCCATTTGTACCATGCCGACCATTGCTAATGTTTGCACCTATAAGTGTTAAAACACCGGCAGATGGTGTATATGGATTCATGACGGTTGGTGGGGAAAAGCGAATAGCCGAAATTATGCCACTACCGTTTATTGCAACATTTTCAAATTCTAACGTAACATTCATGATACCATGGAAATTTAAACCGAAAGGACCATTAGCGCTGTTAGTGAACGGATTGCTAAAAGTAATTGTTACCGGATTGCCATCCGGTGATGCTAAAACGACATCGATGTCGTTGCCACCGAAGTTCAAACCGGTGGTTACCACCATGTCTGTTAGATAAATTCTGTCGCCCGAGTTAGCGGCAAGAATTGCTGTTCGTAATTGATCTCCTGTTGTACTCGGATCGCTAATAGTACCGCTACCGGATTGTGCTTTGAGGTTTGCCATACAGAACAATCCGCAAAGCAAGATTGTGAATAACTTTTTCATCTTGTTTTGTTTTGGTTATTAATTTGTTGTTGTTTACCGACTGCAAAATTACAATTTTTTCTTGTAATATGCAAATTTTTAGGCAGAAAAAATCCACCCTAAAACCCCGCTCTTATGTTTTGTGTATTTCATTTTTTTTTTGTACCTTTGCAAAAAATCTACTACCATGATGCTTTTTTCTATTTTTGGCAACTTCGAGGTGCTTTTTAGCGACTTTGGAGGACTTTGGACTTGGGTAATTCTACCTCTACTGATTTTTTGTTCGAGAATTATTGATCAAACTATCGGAACGCTACGCTTGGTTTTTTTGGCGAAAGGTCATAAAAACATTGCACCGATTTTAGGTTTTTTCGAATCCATAATTTGGATTTTGGTGGTTAGAGAAGTCATTGTAAATGTTACGCATCCAATGGCACTTGTAGCCTATGGAGCAGGATTTGCAATGGGTAACTATATCGGACTCATCCTTGAAGAAAGACTTTCGGTCGGAAACGTGATCGTTCGTATTATTTTGCCCTGCGAAGACACCACTTTGATAGAGGCTTTTCGAAAAGAAAATTTTGGATATACGGTAATTGATGGAGAGGGCAGAAACGGCAAGGTAAAAATTCTTTTTGTTGTATTGGATCGAACAAATTTGACTAAAGTTTTGGATCTTTTGAACGAGGTAAGTCCGACTGCATTTTATTCCATCGAAGATGTGAAACAAGTGAAAGACGGTATTTTTCCTCGAAGAAGACGCCAATTTCTCGGAAAACAATACTAAAAATGGGGCGGATTTTAGCAATTGATTACGGACAAAAACGTGTTGGAATTGCGGTTACTGATGAACTTAAAATCATTGCAAACGGGCTAACTACGGTAGCTTCCGCAGAGATATTTGATTTTCTCAAAACTTATCTTTCCAAAGAAAGTGTAGAACTGTTTTTGGTTGGAGAACCCAAACAAATGGATAACACACCTTCTGAAAGCAGTAGATTTGTCGAGCCTTTCGTGAAAAAATTAGCACAAACATTTCCCGATATTCCCATTAAACGCACAGACGAGCGATTTACATCCAAAATGGCATTTCAGTCCATGATTGATATGGGGCTGAAAAAGAAAGATCGCCAAAACAAAGCAACAATTGATAAAATCAGTGCTACGATTATGTTGCAATCGTATTTGGAATTTGGACGGTAGTTGCATTTCGTTTTTTTTTTGTATCTTTGCAGAAAATGAAGAATTATGAGTATCTTGATTCGCAATGTACTGTTTAACGAAAAGCCAACGGATATTTTTATCGAGGGAACGTTTATTCGTCAGATAGGACAAGACTTACAGATTGATGCCGACGTGGTTATTGACGGAACAAAAAAAGCCGTTTTGCCGGGTTTTGTCAATGCACATTTGCACGCTGCATTGACCCTGCTTAGGGGTTTTGCCGAAGATATGCCGTTAGAAAAATGGCTTCACGAAAAAATTTGGCCTGCCGAAGCCAAGCATACTGACGAAACAATTTATTGGGGGACAAAATTAACCTGTTTGGAAATGATTGAATCGGGTACAACTTGCTTCAATGATATGTATTTTCGCCCAAAACAGGTATATCAAGCCGTTTCCGAAATGGGACTTCGTGCATTTGTCACGGATACGCTTTTTGATTTTTTTGACCCTAAAAAAACAGAACAAGCCAAACGCTTAACAGAAGAAAATTTGAAACTTGCACAGTCGTTTGAGTCTACCGTTCGCTACATTGTCGCACCTCACGCCATTTATACGGTATCCGGCGAATTGTATAAGTGGTGTGCCGATTTTGCGAAAGCGAATAATCTGAATATGCATACGCATTTGTCTGAAAGTCGCACGGAATACGAAAACTCCATTAAAAATTTTGGATTAAGTCCGGTGAAATATCTGAAAAAATTAGGTGTTTTGTCTCCGAATTTATCGTTAGCACACGTGGTTTGGGTCGATGATGAAGACATTCAAATTTTGGCGGATTACGATGTGAAAGTTGTTCACAATCCGCAGTCGAATTTGAAAATTTCGTCGGGCTATCAGTTCAAATATGTCGAGATGAAAGAAAAAGGCGTTACGGTTTGTTTGGGCACGGACAGTTGTGCAGCTTCGAATAATTTAGATATGACCGAGGCTATGAAATTGGCTTCGTTTATGCAGAAAGCGTGGCGTTTTGACCCAACGGTTTTATCCGGACAAGAAGTTTTCGATATGGCAACCATCAACGGAGCAAAAGCATTTGGAATCAATGCAGGTGCTGTAAAAGAAGGCTATTTGGCGGATTTGATTTTAGTGGATCTGAACCAAACGGCATTCACACCCAATTACGATACTGTTGCAAATTTGGTTTATTCCGCCAACGGTTCAGCAATAGATACAATGATTTGCAACGGGAAAATTTTAATGAAAAACCGCATCGTTCAAGGCAGGCAAGATATTATTGACAGTGCTATTGAAGCGGCAAAGGTTATTTCGGGTTGAACGTAATAACAATGAATAATCATTGAAATAAATAGTAAGGGGATTCCCGCCTACGCGGGAATGACAATCAAAAAACAAAAACAAGAATACTATGACTTACACAGAAAAAATCAAAGAATCCGCCGCATTCATTCAATCTAAAATCCCGACAACACCTGATGTGGCAATAGTTTTGGGTAGCGGCTTAGGCGACTTGGCAGAGCACATTCAAAATCCGATAGTGATGCCGTATTCTACCATTCCGAATTTCATGGCATCTACGGCTGTAGGGCATAAAGGCAACCTTATCTATGGCGAACTCGGTGGGAAAAACGTGTTGGCGATGCAAGGTCGTTTTCATTATTACGAAGGGTATTCGATGGAACAAGTTACACTGCCAATGCGTGTGTTTAATGCGTTGGGGATTTCAACCGTGTTTGTTTCGAACGCCGCGGGTGGAATCAATCCGCAGTTCAGAGTTGGAAATTTAATGATCATCAAAGATCACATCAATCTGATGCCGAATCCGTTGATTGGAAAAAATTTGGAAGAATTTGGACCAAGATTTCCGGATATGACACGTCCATACGATTTGGAGTTGATTAAGACATGCAAAGAAATTGCCGGAAAATTGGGTATTCCGTTGCAGGAAGGTGTTTATGTCGGCGGGACAGGTCCAACCTATGAAACGCCTGCGGAATATAAGTATTTCCGAATTATCGGTGGCGATGCTGCGGGAATGTCAACCGTTCCTGAAGTGATTGTTGCACGTCATGGGAGTATGCGTGTGTTCGGTATGTCGGTCATTACTAACGAAGGTTTTGATTTTGCAGAGGATTTTGTAAATGATGAAAACGATGTGGTTGAAGCCGCCGGAGAAGCTTCAGAAAAAATGACGGCTTTGTTTACGGAGATGATTCGAAGTTTGTAGTTTTAAAATTGCTAAAAGATGAAAATTAACATCCAAAATACATCAAAAAATCCATTGCCGACTTACGAAACGAAATTTTCTGCGGGAATGGATTTGCGAGCAGATTTGAACGAAGACATCGTTCTTAAACCCCTCGAAAGGACCTTGATTCCAACAGGTTTACGACTCGAACTTCCGGTTGGCTATGAAGCACAAGTACGCCCAAGAAGCGGATTAGCTATAAAACACGGCATCACGGTTTTGAACTCGCCCGGAACGATTGACGCGGATTATCGTGGCGAAATCAAAGTTATTTTAGTCAATTTATCCAACGAAATTTTCACAATCAAACACGGCGAACGCATTGCCCAAATGATTATCGCAAAGCATGAAACCGCAGTATTTTGTGAAGTTTCCGAAGTTTCACAAACCGAGCGTGGCGAAGGTGGATTTGGTCATACCGGAAAATGAAATTTATGCAGAAAACTATTTTGAAATATAAGTTAAGTCTCGCATTCTTCGTCTTGTTGGGAGTGTTTGCTACAAGTTGCAGGAACCAACAACCCCTTGCAGTATCGCAAAACATTGAGCCGGAAATCATGGAAACTTCCGAAGTTTCGAGATTTCCGCAAAGCGTTCAAATGGCAATCGACTACGCATTCTTGGTCGGCATGAGACAACTGATAATCGAAGATTATGTAAGTGCGTTAAATACTTTTTTTGAGGTGTTGAGCATTGACAACCAACACGCTCCGGCACATTTTCAAATTTCCAGAATCAGGCTCATGCAAGGTCAGTTCAGCGAAGCCGAAATTCATGCGGAGCGAGCTTGGAGATTGTCGCCAAACAATAAGTTTTATCTCCGGCATTTAGCCGAAATCTATCGTCACAACAACAGGCTTACGCATGCCCTAAGCAGCTACGAACGTTTGATAACTCTCGATCCGCGAAACGAAGATTTGTATTTGCTCGAAATGGCAAATCTTAATCTCATGCTTAGGAGACCTATGGAGACTCTTCGAATTTTAAATCTACTTGAGGAGCGACACGGTGTTTCCGAAGAATTGTCTATGCAAAAAATCAGCATTTTTCAAGCACTCGGACAAGAAGCAGGTATCCGAAATGAATTAGAGAAATTGATTCGGGAATTTCCGAACGATCCAAGGTTTTTTGTTCTTTTGGGAGATTTCAATATACAAACAGGGCGACCGGACGAAGCTTTTGATAATTTTCAGAAAGCCTTATCCTTGGATCCGGAAGACCCGTATGTACGTTTGGCTTTGGTGGAGCATTATCAATTACGTGGAGATACGACAAGCATGCTTGAACAGCTTGTTTTAGCGCTCGAAAACCCAAGATTAGATATTGATGTCAAAGTCGCAATCATGATACACCTTCTTCAAGTTTCTGAAGGAAAAGAAAACATTTACAGAATGCTTGATGCTATACTTTCCGCACACCCCAATGAGCCGAAAGCACTGGCTTTGTATGCCGATTTTTTGTTACGTCACGACCGTTATGAGGAGGCTCGCGACAAATACAGAAAGGTAGTCGCACTCGACGACACTCAGTGGCTCGTGTGGGAAGCTTTGTTGATTACAAACCTGATGGTGTTGGATACAACAGGATTAGTGCAGGATGGAAAAGCTGCATTAGAGCGTTTTCCCGAGCAACCGTTAGTTTACTACATCATCGGAACAGGCTACCACCTCAAAAGAGATTATGTGATGGCCATGCAATTCCTTGAGCAAGCGGCAGCTTTAGCAGAGTCTAATCCACGTTTGTTGGCTCAAGTCCATAGTGATTTGGGAAATATTTATCATTTTTTGGGCGACCATGAACGGTCCGACAGAAATTTTCGAAAAGCATTGGAATTAGAGCCAGAAAACTATATTGCGTTGAATAATTTCTCCTATTTTTTGGCATTGCGTAGAGAAAATTTGGAAGAAGCAGAGCAAATGTCGCTTTTCGTTGTACAGCGAAATCCGACAAATTCTACGTTTTTAGATACCCACGCATGGGTACTTTTCAAACAAGGCAGGTTCGATGATGCAAGAGTGATTATGGAGTTAGCGATAGAATTTGGTGGATATGAGCATGCTATAATACTTGAACAATATGGCGATATTCTTTGGAAAACCGGAGACAAAGAGCGTGCGCTGGAACAGTGGAAAAAAGCCCAAGCTATGGAATATGCGGGGAGCTCTCAATTTTTAGACGAAAAAATCCAAACGAGAACTTGGATTGGAAATTAATTTCAAAAAAATTTGGCAGTTTCATTTTTTTTTTGTATCTTTGCACTCCAATTTTAACAAGAATCAAGTAAAAGTCATGGCAAGAATTTGTGATTTAACCGGAAAAAAGGTCATCAGCGGAAATCATGTTTCGCATTCAAATATCAAGACCAAACGTAAATTTTATCCGAATTTACAAACAAAAAAATTCTATGTTCCCGAAGAGGATGCATGGATTACATTGCGTGTTTCGGCAAAAGCCATGCGTTCGATCAATAAAAAAGGCATTTACGCTTGTTTGTTGGAAGCAGATAAAAACGGACTCATTCGTTTGTAATGCACCTCGAGAAACAAACGGCTACCTTTTTAGGTGGCCGTTTTTTTTGTTATTTCGTTTTTTATTCGTATCTTTGTAAAATGGTTTCTTTCATATCCAAACGATTGGCATGTTTTTTGCTTCTGACAATGTTTAGCTACATTGCCGTTTCGGAAACTCCCGAGCGCCCTGCACAAAGGCAAGTTGTGCAGATCGCAGGGGTTGTTTTGGATAACGAAAACTTACAACCTGTACCGCACGTAAATATATCTGTTAGAGGCACACATCGTGGTACTTCGACAGATATGCACGGTTTTTTCTCATTAGTCACTCTGACTGGAGATTACTTGGTATTTTCAAGCATAGGCTTTCAACCGCAGACCATAAAAATTCCGGACACCCTGGAAGCAAATCGCTACACAATTTATCAAACTTTATTGAGAGACACCCTGGAGTTGCCGATTACGGTGATTTTTCCATGGCCCAGCAGAGAAAGATTTCGCGAAGCATTTTTGAATTTGGATATACCTGCCGACGATTATGATATTGCACGAAGAAACGTGCTCTTGTCGGAACTCAGGGAGCGGGCAAGACACGCACCTATGGATGCTCAAATGAATTTCAGACATCTCACCCAACAAAGAGCCGATCGCATGTATTGGGCAGGACAGCAACAACCAAACAATTTGCTAAATCCGCTTGCGTGGGCACAGTTCCTGCGGATTTGGAACGCTCAGCGAGACGAAAGAAGACAACAACGCGTGCGAGATTGGGATTTTTATGAACCTTAGGCACTATATTCTCACAATATTTTTAAGTCTGTTGTGTTTCTCGTTAGCGATGGCTGAAACACAGGACACAATTGAGGTTCGCGAAATTTCGGGAACAGAAATTCGTGCCGGAAGACTATCTAATCAGAGAATAATCAGCACCTTATCGGCAAGATACCTACCGACGGTAAGCAACAGCATTGAAGCACTGATCATGACTTTACCCGGCGTGGTTTCAAACAACGAATTAAGTTTACAATTCTCGGTTCGAGGCGGAAATTTTGACGAAAATTTAGTGTATGTGAATGGCATCGAAATTTTTCGTCCGTTTCTGGTTCGCTCCGGAGAACAGGAAGGGCTGAGTTTTATCAATCCTAATTTGGTTTCTACGGTGCAGTTTTCTGCCGGCGGATTTGATGCCATGTACGGTGATAAATTATCTTCGGTTTTAGATGTTCGATACAGGCGACCAACCGAATTCGGAGGTTCTTTTTCACTTGATTTGCTCGGTGCTTCCGCACATTTGGAAGCCGCATCAAGAAACCAAAAATGGCGAGGGATAATCGGAGCTCGTCATAAATCCAATCAATATCTGCTAAACACGCTTCCTACGCAAGGCGACTATCGACCAGCTTTTACTGATGTACAAACGTATCTTTTGTATCTCCCAAATCCGCGTTTGGAATTCGAGTTTTTGGGAAATATCGCACTGAATAGCTACCAATTTATTCCTTCATCGAGACAATCTAGATTTGGAACACACGACAATCCATTGGGGCTTTTTATTCATTTTCAAGGGCAAGAAATCAGCCAATTTAACAGTGTCTTTGGGGCGTTTTCAACAACATTCAGACCTCATGTAAACCTACAACATCGCCTTACTTTTTCCGGATTTCAAACCATCGAACGTGAATCTTTTGATATTTTGGGAGCCTATCGATTGGGTGACGTGAACATGGGCGACAACGAACCGGCGAATTTAATGGGCGTTGGTGCTTTCCTCAATCATGCACGAAACGACCTAAATGCCATTATTTACAATGTGAGCTATCAAGGACGATTGATGAGAGATCGTGTGTTTTTATTGTGGGGTGTAAGATTTCAACGCGAAGATATTTTGGATCACTTGAATGAATGGACAATGGTGGACTCGATGAATTTCACATTGCCTAATCCGCACATTCCAATTGAAAATTGGGGAAATCCAAACTCTCCCCGTCCGCCTTTGCTGCAAAATGTTTTCCGAGCGGATCATCATGTGGTTTCAAATCGCTATACCGGATTTTTTCAAAGTAATTTTGAAGTTTCTCCGGAATTGGCTGTGGTTGCAGGCATTCGATTTTCATACTGGAATTTCAATAATGAATTTTTAGTTAGTCCGCGGGCATCCTTGACTTATGCACCAAGAAATTTAGAAAATTGGACCTTTCGTTTTGCAACCGGTGTTTTCCATCAGCCGCCATTTTACCGAGAAATGCGTGATTTGGACGGAAATTTAAATCACAATATACGAGCACAACGTGCCATTCATTTTGTTGGCGGTGTTGATCATTATTTAACGTTTTGGAATCGTCCGTTCAGACTAACGTCCGAAGTGTACTACAAGGCTTTAAGCAACCTGATCCCTTTCGAAATTGATAATGTCCGTATCCGCTATTTAGCACAAAATATCGGCAGAGGCTATGCAGCAGGAGTTGATTTTCGCTTGACAGGCGAAGTGGTAGAAGGAGCCGAATCTTGGTTAAGTTTATCGATCATGCGCACAAGAGAAAGCATCAATGGTGGACCTTTTATTCCCAGACCAACCGACCAAAGAGTGAATTTCAATCTGTTTTTTCAAGATAGATTGAGATCAAACGATAATTTCAGAGCACATCTAAATCTCATGTTTGGTACGGGTTTGCCATTTGGTCCGCCCGAAGCATTGAGAAATTTGGAAATGCTCCAGCATCGTGCAAATTTCCGACTCCCCCCCTATCGAAGAGTTGATTTAGGCTTGTCATACCACTTTAGAAACTTTAGATTAGGCAGACTTTGGTTAAGTGCCGAAATTTTCAATCTCTTTGACACAAACAACACCATTTCGTACTTGTGGATTTCAGATTTCACAGGCACACAATACGCCGTAGCTAATCATCTAACGTCACGACGGCTGAATTTTAGGGTTAGTGTGAGTTTTTAGTTTTTTCTCCACATCTCCTCTCCGAGCGGTAGTAAAAAAGATACGAAAAAAAGCGAAATGTTTTGCACTTCGCTTTTTTGTTTGTGTTGTTTGTGAGCTATTTCTCCGTTTTTTCTTCCTCTTCTGCTGTTAGACTTTCCTCAACAGCAGGAACTTCAGGAGTTTCAGCAACTTCTTCCGCAGGTGCTTCAACTTCAGTAGGAGTATCTACAACTTCCTCTACCGGAGTTTCAACTTCTGCAACAGGTGTTTCCTCTACAACAGGAGCCTCAACAACTTCTTCTATCGATGCTTCAACTTCCGGAGCAGGTGCTTTTTCTGCTTTCGGTGCTTCGGTTTCCTCCGCTTTTTTGCGACTACCTGCACGACGTGTAGTTTTCGCTTTAGCGGCTTTTTTATCTTTCAACATACCTTCATTGTAGTCAACCAACTCAATTAGAGCTATATCTGCGTTGTCGCCAATACGTGTTCCTATTTTCAAAATGCGCGTATATCCACCCGGACGATCGGCGATTTTTGGTGAAATCTCCCGAAACAGTTCGGTTACTGCATTTTTATCTTGAAGATAACTAAATACCACACGGCGAGAATGTGTCGTGTCTTCTTTCGACTTGGTCAAAAGCGGCTCAACGTAAATACGTAGAGCTTTTGCTTTGGCTAACGTTGTTTTGATGCGTTTGTGCATAATCAGCGAAGAAGCCATATTCGCCAACATTTGGCGTCTGTGAGAATGTGTTCTGCTGAGTTTATTGATTTTTTTTCCGTGTCTCATGTTTCAAAATGTCTTTTACAAATTAATCTTTATCAATTTTATATTTGGCTACATTCATACCGAACTCCAAACCTTTAACCGCTACCAGTTCTTCTAATTCGGTCAACGATTTTTTACCGAAATTACGGAATTTTAATAGGTCATTTCTGTTGAATGATACAAGTTCGCCCATAGTTTCAACTTCCGCAGCTTTCAAGCAATTCAAGGCACGTACCGACAAGTCCATATCCGACAAACGAGTTTTCAAAAGTTGGCGCATGTGCAAATCACCTTCATCAAACACTTCAGCTACCTCTTCCACTTCGGTTTCAAGTGTCATATCATCATCCGAGAACAGCATAAAATGCTGAATCAAGATTTTTGCAGCTTCTTTCAAAGCGTCTTGAGGCGAAACTGAACCATCCGTATCAATGTCCAATACCAACTTTTCGTAGTCGGTTTTCTGTTCAACACGGAAGTTCGTCACATCGTATTGAACATTTTTTATTGGTGTGTGAATGGAGTCCATCGCAATGGTGTCCACGTGAGCATTCGGATCTTTATTTTCTTCCGAAGGCACATAACCACGTCCTTTATTAATGTCCAATTCAAGTACCAAACGTACATTGGATTCCATATGACAAATCTCCAAATCCGGGTTCAAAACTTGAAATCCGTTCAAAAATTTGTTGATATCGCCTGCTTTGAACACATTTTGGCCTAAGATCGTAATTTTTACCTTTTCGCTGTCAATACCCTCAATCTGTTGTTTGAAACGGATTTGTTTAAGATTCAAAACGATGTTTGTAACATCTTCCAAAACCCCTTTAATTGTTGTAAATTCGTGAGTTACACCCTCAATTCTTACAGAAGTAATGGCGAATCCTTCGAGCGATGACAAAAGAATACGACGGAGTGCGTTACCCACGGTAATTCCGTAGCCCGGCTCCAACGGACGAAATTCAAACACACCTTGTTTGTCGTCCGATTTAATCATAATTACCCTTTCAGGTTTTTGGAATGCTAATATTGCCATG
>WQWI01000031.1 GCA_009785425.1 Bacteroidales bacterium
CGCAAGGAGCGTCCTAGGGTAAAACGGATAACTAGGGCTAAGTCGTAACAAGGTAGCCGTACCGGAAGGTGTGGCTGGAATACCTCCTTTCTGGAGAGATATTACTGGAACTAAACGACAGGGGTTATATCCTATTGCTATTCGGTTTGCATTATATAAAAATGCCTCGTGAATTTTCACGGGGCATTTTTTTTGCACAAATCAAAAAAAAATCGTATCTTTGCAGAAAGATTTCATAACAAGGAAAGAAAGAAGATGACAACGATAAGACTTTCAACAAACAACTCACAGTTCGTCCATCTGTTCGAAAATTTAGCAAATGTATTGAATGTTCCTTTTGAAAAGATGGAGGAAAACACGATGCTTTCAAAATCTATGCAAAAGGCATTAGATGACGAAAAAAATGGACGAGTTACAAGGCTTGTAAACCACAAAAATGCAGTTGCTGAAATTTTAGGGTAATGTACGAAATTAGCTACACCAACGAATTCAAAAAGCAACTTAAACTGATGATGAAGCGAGGCAAAAACGCTGGTATCATGAATACGGCTATTGAGATATTGGGAAAAACCGGTACGTTGCCTGCTGTGCCCTATCGAACACACAAATTATCAGGAAATTTTGCCAATCACTGGGAAGCTCATTTAGAACCTGACTGGCTACTGATTTGGAAAGCAGACAAGAAAAAGATCATAATTACTTTGACAAATACGGGGACTCATTCCGATTTGTTTTGAAAAACACTACACTGCTTATGAAGAAACCTGCGTAACTAATACGCAGGTTTTTATAATAGTGGATATATTAAACAACACCCTGAAATTGCGACAAAAACCGCAAATCATTCTCAGAAAACAGTCGTAAATCTTTCACGGTGTACTTCAAATTCGTAATACGTTCGATGCCTAATCCAAATGCAAATCCGGAATATTCGTTGCTGTCAATACCGCAACTTTCAAGCACATTCGGATCGACCATTCCGCACCCCAAAATTTCTACCCAACCGGAATACTTGCAAAACGAGCAGCCCTTTCCGCCACATAGATTACATGAAATATCCATTTCGGCACTCGGCTCGGTAAATGGAAAAAACGACGGTCGTAAGCGAATTTTAGTTTCATTGCCGAACATTTCTTTGGCAAAGTATAACAATGTTTCTCGCAAATCGGCAAACGATACATTTTTGTCAATATAAAGTCCTTCAATTTGATGAAAAAAGCAGTGAGCACGTGCTGAAATGGCCTCGTTTCGATAAACACGTCCGGGGAAAGTCGCACGAATCGGTGGTTTTTGTGTTTCCATAACACGCACTTGCACAGACGAGGTGTGCGTGCGTAAAGCAATATCATTGACACCATTTTTCTCTACAAAAAATGTGTCTTGCATATCGCGTGCAGGGTGTTCCGGCGGAAAGTTCAAAGCCGTGAAATTGTGCCAATCGTCTTCAATTTCGGGACCCTCGGCAACCACGTATCCCATTCGAGAAAAAATATCAAGAATTTCTTTTCGAACTAAAGCGATAGGGTGTCGAGAACCTGATGCGAAATCGTTTACAGGTCTTGTTAAATCTATGTTTTCGGAAACAGGTTCTGTAACCTCAAGCAAACTTTTTACAGCATCCATTTTTTCTTGAACGGCATTTTTCAGGACATTTAATTTTTGTCCGATTTCACGCTTTTCTTCGTTGGCAACAGTTTTAAAAGATTCGAACAAGTCATTTAGTTCGCCTTTTTTTCCAAGCATTTTTACACGGAATTGTTCCAGTTCGTCCAAGGTGTTAGCCGTGAAACGCTGTGTATCTTCAAGTAGTTGATCAATTTTAAGTTTCATTTTTTCTGAAATTATCGAATAATTCTCATGGTCATACTAATATCTTCCAACGGACGATTGCTTTGATCGGTCGGTACAAGACTGATTGCTTCCACAACATCTAATCCCGAAACCACACGTCCGAAAACGGTGTGAAGCATATCTAAATGCGGCGTTCCACCATAGATTGTGTAGAGTTCTATTTGTTCGGCAGTCCACTGAGGATAGCGATTTAGGTTCATTGCTTCCATTTGTTCTTGCGTAAAAGTTCGCCCCTGAACGATGTAAAATTGACTGCCCGACGAGCGTCTTTCCGGATTTACGTGATCTCCTGTTCGTGCGGCTGCCAAGGCTCCGCGGGTGTGTATAAGTTCAGGTACAAATTCTGCTTCCAATGTGTATCCGATGTTTCCTGCTCCAAGCATTTGTCCGGGTTGAGCATTTCGCGAATCCGGATCTCCGCCTTGAATCATAAAGTCACGAATACAGCGATGAAACAGCAAGCCGTCGAAAAAATTGTCTTCTACAAGTTTGATAAAATTGTCTCTGTGAATAGGTGTTTCGTTGTAAAGCTCAATCACGATATCGCCTTTGGTGGTGCTGATTTTAACTCTAGTGCGGTCATTTTGTGCACCGACACAGCTGATGCAGAGAACTGCGAGTGATAGGAATAAGATTTTTTTCATGGTGTTGTGTTTTTTATTTTTGATTGTCATTCCCGCGAAAGCGGGAATCTCCTTGTTTTCTAACGCTCCCTTGTTTTATGGGGATTCTCGCTTTCGCGGGAATGACGTCCTGTTTCACTTTTTTACCGCCGTGCTAACCATTGTTCCGGATCAAGTTTTTGAAGGTCTCTCCAAAGCTGGAAGCCTACAAAATCTCTTCCATCGTGTCTGTGTACAACGCCTATAGTTTGTCTGGTGGTTACGGCTTGTCCTATTCTTACGCTGACTGACGCCAAATTTGTATAAACCGTTCGATAGTTTCCGTGAACGATAATCACGACACTTGTATTTCCAAATGGCTGAATTGCGACAACAGTTCCGTTAAACACTGCACGTACCGGCTCGTTTTGCGGCGTGGTTATTGTTATACCATCGTTGTTAACCCTGATGCCTCTGATAACCGGATGGTCGTGTGTACCGAAACGTTCGGTAATTAGGCCGCGTTCGGTAGGCCATGGCAATCTGCCGCGATTGCTAACAAATTCGTTTGCTAACTGTTGCTCTTCCGGTGTGAGTTGAGCGACATCGGCTACTTGTCCTCGCCTTGCAGCTTCTTCAGCAGCCCTTCGAGCAGCGGCTTCTATCTCTTGCTGAATAATACGTTCGATCTGTTGAGAAAGCCGTCGTCGTTCGGCCTCATGTCTTTGATTTTCGGCTCGAAGTTCTCGCTCTCTACGTTGTAGATCAGATATAGTTCGATTTCGTCTTGCTCTCTCTGTGTCGAGATTTCTTCTTTCCGCTTGTTCTCTGCTTAGTAGTTCTGCTTTTGTGTTTTTTTCCTGCTCGAGTTCGCTTCTCAATTCGCTTAATTCAGACTGTCTTTCACGAATCAACTCAACCTGTCTTTTTCGATGTTCACTGTATTGTCGAAAAAATATTATCCGTCGGTATGCTTGATGAAAACTTTCCGAAGCCACAATAAACAGAAATCGCTGCGACGGATTTCGGTGGCGATGTGTGGCAACAATAAGTCGGGTGTATTCGTCTATTAAATCTTGGATATTTCCCTCAAGTGTTGTGATTTCATTTTCGATAGTTTGAATATCGCTGTCAACAGCTGAAATCTCGTTGGTAATTGTCAAAATCAGTTCTTCTCGCTGGTTGATTTGTGAGTTGATTATAGTCAATTGTTGAACATTTGTTCTCCGATTTCTTGAGGCTTCTTCCAACATTCTGTTGTTAGTCTGAATTTGCCTTTGCAATCTTTGTGATTGTTCTTCCAAGTTAGCCCTGGTTGGCTGACGAGCTTGTTGCCTCTGCTGAGCATGCAATACGCCTAAACACCATAAAAACAGTAGGATTGCACAATATTTATAAAGATTTCTATGGCGAAAGAAACGATTCATATACTATATTCTTTGAGCCGATGCCGGAACTGAGAAAGGCATATTTTGCGGCACATTTAGTTGTATTCTTTGGTAATGCAATACTGCTTCGAACATGGGCTCCGTCATTCGAATGTGTAAATTTTGTGGAAACAAATAGCTGTTAAAAACGCCATAATTGTCATAACGAATATTAACGGAGTGGTTTCCTCTGTCGCGTACGGTTAGTGAAAGAAATTTGTGGTGCACACTGCTCAAAATAAAATCGAAAGCTATATTTCCGAGCATTCGCTCGTCTGTAAACAGAAAATTTCCATTATAAGATTCGAGTGTGTGCTCAATTTGTTCAGGTAAAAAATAGTTTCCTACCAAAATATCTTGCAGCATATCGAACGTAAAATCCACGCCGATCATTTCTCTGAAAAAGCTGAAATCACGGATAGTTGCCGTTCGTTCGAGCCGATTGTGAAGAAAAACGGAATCTTGTGTAATTTTCAGACGAGCCACTTCGAAAAATCCACCCACAGCAGTAACCGTTATCCAAATTCGCTGTCCGTTTTCGATGCGAATTTGCCCCCCGAAATTATTTCGACTTCCTCCCAAATTAACATTTCCACTGAAATTTGCAGAAAACCAGTCGAAATTCGAACGTTGCTGAATAGATTGCAAAATGATTTCGTTGGCAGTTTGAAGTTGTCCGGTCGGCGGAACAATAGTAGGTTCCGGTTGCACAGGTCTTGTAGTACGGCAAGAGTGCAAAAATAATGCAAAAACAATCGCAAGCAGCAGTGTGATTCTATTCATAAATTTAACATTATAGACGAGCAAAAATACGAAAAAATCCTGAATAAAACAAGGCAGCTTCCGGATATCTTTTGCACATGTCGTTGTTAGTTAAGAAATCCGATGGTCTTTTTTTCGCAACTTAATTTGAGCAACAAACAATCCCAAAATCACAACACTCATACCGATAAGCTTTTGCACAGTAAATACTTGGTTGAGTAGAAAAAATGCACCAATAACGGTAACGATAGGAATGAGATTTGCGAACATGGCTGCCCGCACTGCGCCGATTTGTTTGATAGATTCCACATAGCAAATAAACGCTACACCCGAACCGAAGATTGCCAACAACATTATATTTCTGAAAATCGTGAAATCAAACGGAACGCTTCGAAGTTCCTGAAAACCACCGAGTGATGCAAAAAGTGGCAAAAACATCAGCGTACCCAAAGCAGTTTGATAAAACACAATCGTAAAATTGTTGTATCTTTCTGTCAATTTTGATATACACAAAGCGTAAAAAACTGCAGCAAGCACAGCCATTGACAAAAATAAAATACCTCGAATATCAACCACTAGTTCAAAATTATCGCCCAAAATCATGTATAAAATTCCACCAAAAGATATAACAAGTCCCAAAAAGATTGTCCATTGCGAGCGTATGCCAAAAACCAACCACACTGCCAGCGGCACCATAAGCGGAATAAGGGCAATCATAATTGCAGCAAAGCTCGCACTTGAATACACGATGCCGTACGATTCTCCGATAAAATAAGCAAAAGGCTGACAAAGTGCTACAAGCACCATTAACCCCCAATCTTTGCGGTCTAATTTCTGCAATTTTTTTGCAAATTTCACAAATGCAAACAAAATCAAACTCGCCAAACAAAGTCGAATTGTAATCATGGTTATCGGCGAATAAACTTTCAAAATTTGCTCTGACCAAACGAAAGATAAGCCCCAAATGACGACAAAAGTGAGCGGTAAAAAGTAAGCGTAAAGAGATGATTTCATAATTGTGAGGTTTGGCGTTCGATGTCTAAAATTTCCATATTTGAAATGTCATCCTTATTAATGCAAAATCTTAAACAGGTAATGTTTTTATGAATTCCGAATTTCCCGACAGCACCGGGATTCAGAAAAAGAAGTTGAAATTTTTTGTCGTAAATTATTTTCAAAATATGCGAATGTCCGGCAACAAAAATATCCGGTTTTTTTTCTTGCAACATTTGCTGGATATGTTCGGGATAACGACCGGGATAGCCACCGATATGTGTCATCAAAACCGTTTTGTTTTCACATTTGAAAAATTCGTATTTTTTGGTATGTCGCATCACTTCAGCATCGTCGCAGTTTCCGAAAACGGCAATTGTTGGTTTAAACTGTGAAATTTTTTGTAACGTTTCAAAGTTCCCGATATCGCCTGCGTGCCAGACTTGGTCGCAGTCTTTCAGAAATTCGAACATACGTTCGTGCGTGGAAGCGTGTGTGTCGGAAATTACACCGATTCGGGTCATGAGTCAAAAAATTAGTTTGCAAAGGTACGAAAAATAATTGAGAATTGAGAATTGAAAATTGAGAATTAATTTTGCGAAAAATAACCTCGAACAATCTTCGCTTTCGCCGCTCCCACGACGTTTTCCAACTCTTCGAAGGAGGCTTGTTTGATGTTTTTTACCGAATGGAAATGCTGTAAAAGTTTTACGGCAAGCGTTTCGCCGATGCCCTTGATGTCGGTTAGCTCCGTTTTGATTAAGCCTTTTTCATGCTTTTTGCGATAGTGTGTAATGCCAAATCGGTGGGCTTCGTCACGCAACTGTTGAATTACTTTCAAGGTTTCGGATTTTTTATCCAAGTGCAACGGATGTGGGTCGCCGGGGCGATAAATTTCTTCCAAACGTTCGGCAATGCCGATTAAGTATACCTTTTCGGTAAGTTGAAGTTTTTTCAAACTTTTCATTGCTGCGGTAAGCTGACCTTTGCCACCATCAACAATAATGAGCTGTGGCAATTCGCCGTTCTCAGCCAACAGTCGGCTATAGCGCCGATAAACAACTTCTTCTATTGAAGCAAAATCGTTGCTGCCTTCAACGGTTTTGATGTTGAAATGTCTATAATCTTTCTTCGAAAGTTTTGCATTTTTCATCACGGTCATTGCCGAAACAGCGTAATCGCCATGAAAGTTTGAGTTGTCGAAACATTCGATGTGCGTAGGCAGAATGGGCAATGCCAAATCGTCTTTCATTTGGTTCAAAATGCGTTTGCTGTGACGTTCCGGATCAATTAAATTTTGATGCTTTTGTTTTTCTAACAAATAAAATTTCAGGTTACGTTCGGCAAGTTCGAGCAGATTTTTTTTCTCACCAACTTTCGGAATTGTAAATGTTGCTTTCGGAATTTTTAAGGCTAATTCAAACGGCACAACAACTTCTGAAGCCATACTTTGAAAGCGTTGTCGAATATCTACAATAGCCAAAGACAGCATATCCTCAAGTGTTTCGTCCAAACGAGGCTTAAGTTCCAGCGTATGAATTTGCACAACAGCACCGTCCACAACTTTGAAAAAATTCACGTGAAAAAGGTCTTCATTTTTCAAAATTGCAAAGACATCGATATCTCTAAAACTATTGCTAAACACGGTTGATTTGCTTTGATAACCCTCCAAAGCATCCAATTTTTCCTTGATAATTTGTGCTTCTTCAAATTGCAAATCTTTTGCAAATTTCATCATTCTCTGACGAAGTTCTTTCACGACTTGCGATATATTTCCTTTGATAATTTGTTTGATTTCTGCGATATTTTGCAGATAGTCCGATTCCGAAAAAACGCCAATACAAGGTCCTTTGCAGTTTTTGATGTGGTATTCCAAACAAACTTTATACTTTTTTTTCGCAATATTCTCTTCCGAAAGATTGAGTTTGCAATTTCGCAATGGATAGATTTTTCGAGTCAATTCCAAAAGCGTGTGCATCATTTTTAGTGATGGGTATGGACCGAAGTACTGCGAGCCGTCTTTGATTGGATTTCGAGTGGGAAAAACTCTGGGAAACGGCTCATTTTTCACGCAAATCCAAGGATAGGTTTTGTCGTCTTTGAGCAGTACGTTGTAGCGTGGACGATATTTTTTGATTAAATTATTTTCGAGTAACAGTGCATCAAATTCAGTGTCGACTACAATGTGTTTAATGTCGGCGATTTTATTGACCAACACCTTTGTTTTCCCCTCTTGTTCCTTTGTGAAATAGGAGCTTACACGTCTTTTTAAATTTTTTGCTTTTCCTACATAAATCAAATTTTTATCAGCATCAAAATACTGATAAACGCCGGGATTTTCAGGTAGGGATTTCGCAAAAAGTTTGAGAAAATTATCAGCAATCATGTAGCAAAGATAGGATTTTTTTGCATATTAGCCTCCCATCTGAAATCCGACACTAAATCCGAAGTAAGTGGTGTTGAGATTCATTCCTTCGTTTGGAGAAAGATTTCTCAACCCCCTGTTATAACTAACTGAGAAAGTAAGTCCACGTCTGGGTAATTGATAGGTGAATATTGCTCCTAATCCAAAATCAAAACGCCTAAGGTGGTTGTATAAATGGCCACCATTACCCGCATTGTAAAATCTGTTGTTGCCCCAAACAATATCGTACCTTACTTGATCTTGACCACCTGCATGATGTTCGGAAAACATTTCCATTCGTCCGCCAACGCCCAGCGAAAGCGTTGGTCCTGCACCCAAAAAGAATGTTCCGAAAAAATCTGTTTCCGCACGTGCAACCAAAAACAAGGGAACTTCCAAGTAGTTCATACTAAAAACCGCAGAAAAATTGGAATCCGGAAATTGTTGGCTCATCGTTGGAACAGCATCAAACTCGGCACCTTTTACGACAAATCCTAAACCTGTTCGAAAGGAAAATACGGTACTAAACGGCACATCTATATCCAAATTTATAAGGACATTGAAACTTTGAGCAACATTATAACTTTCTTCAGTATTGGCGTTTGAAAAATCAAATGTGCCCATATTTACCCCCATACGAGCACCAAAATTAACTTGTGCTGTTGCGAGTTGAACAAGAAGTAAAAAGCCGATTAGAGGGATTATTTTTCTCATTGTTTTCTTATTTTTTTGCAAAGATACGAAAAAAATTTGCATAATTGAAAAAAAAGTTGTAACTTTGCACCGAAAATTTTTAAATTTCACAAAATTTACCGCTATCCTATATCTTGGGTGCGTTTTCCTTAAACTCTTAATTTTTTATGTTTAACAAGGCAGAATTAGACGAAAAGTCGTTTGAAGACCTATTAGAAATTGCGAAGTCGCTTGGTCTCGAAAAAGTAAAGCGCTTAGAAAAAACAGATTTGATCTACAAAATTTTGGATCAACAAGCTCTAAAAATATCTACACGCGAAATTCCGGCACCGGAAGAACAGCCTGTTGTAGAAAAACGTCGCAGAGGGCGTCCGGCAAAAGAAAAATCTGTGGAAGAGGTTAAGCCTGCGAAAGAGAAAAAACAAAAAAAAGCTCCGAAAGAGGCAGAAGTTCATAAAAATCAAGACATTTCGCAAGAATTACCTGCATTATTTGACGAGGGAGTGCCTGAGCCTACAAATGAGGTTATCGCAGAAAGTGCGAACACAGTAGATGCTTCAGGAAATCGTCCGCGAAAGATTTTACCGCCGGTTGGAAAACCTGTAAGAAAAGAGATCCAAGTAAATGTGGAGAATGTTCAGCCAACAGAGTCCGAAAAGACGACCGCTGTGGCTGTAGAAGAGAAAGAGCAACCTAAAAAGTTGCCGAAATTAGAACATTCAAACGGGCAAAAACACGAACATCAACAAAAGCAAAAAGTGCAACATCTGCCAAAAAAAGAGGAGGTGATTTATTCGTTTGATGATTTTGTTCCGTGTGAGGGCGTGTTGGAAATTATGCCGGAAGGCTTTGGTATTCTGCGTTCTGCGGATTACAATTATTTGAATTCACCCGATGATGTATATGTGTCTTCTCAGCAAATTAAAGCGTTTGGTTTGCGTATGGGCGATACGGTTCAAGGTTTGATTCGTCCGCCGAAAGAGAGCGACAAGTATTTTATTTTAACCAAAGTAACCTTTATAAACGGTCAGACCATTGAAGTTGCACGCGATCGGATTCCGTTCGATTTTTTAACACCGCTATTTCCGGAAGAAAAGTTCAATATCACTTCACATCCGCAGAACTTTCTTTCGACGCGGGTTATGGATATGTTTTCACCAATCGGAAAAGGTCAGCGTGGCTTGATTGTGGCACAGCCCAAAACAGGAAAAACGATAATTCTAAAAGACCTTGCCAATGCAATTTCACACGCACATCCCGAGGTGTATATGCTTGTTTTATTGGTTGATGAGCGTCCGGAAGAAGTTACGGATATGCAACGTAGCGTGAAAGCAGAGGTAATTTCGTCAACATTCGATGAGCCTGCCGATCGCCATGTTCGCATCGCAAATATTGTTTTGGAAAAAGCCAAACGTTTGGTGGAATGCGGCCACGATGTCGTGATTTTGTTAGACTCGATCACACGTTTAGCACGTGCTTACAACACAGTGAGTCCTGCATCGGGAAAAGTTTTGTCGGGTGGGGTAGAGGCGAACGCTTTGCAAAAACCCAAAAAGTTTTTCGGAGCAGCTCGAAATATCGAAGGTGGCGGATCGCTTACAATTATTGCAACGGCCTTGATTGACACAGGTTCTAAGATGGATGAGGTAATTTTTGAAGAATTTAAAGGTACCGGAAATATGGAAATTCAGCTGGATCGCAGGTTGTCGAATAAGCGCGTATTTCCTGCGATTGACATAGTGTCGTCAAGCACACGCCGCGATGACTTATTGTTGGATGCGGATATTCAAAATCGTGTTCAGATTCTTCGCAATCACTTGGCAGATATGACGCCTGTGGAAGCAATGGAATTTTTACGAGACCGAATGAAATTCACGAAAACCAACGAGGAATTTTTGGTTTCGATGAATTCGTAAAAGTAGGGGCAAGGCATGCCTCGCCCCTACGATAAAATGCAAAAAACGAAACGCATTACGTTTCGTTTTTTTGTGGAGTTGGGCGGACTCGAACCGCCGTCCAAACAAGCAGCAAAAATGCTTTCTACACGCTTAGCTTTTGTCGAATTTTCGTTTGTGTTTTTGGTCAAAAGCCAACCGAAACACAACTTAGTTCCAGTGATACGAATGTTTTACAGAAACCTCTAAACATTCGGCTCGGCAGTTTTGATATCTCGGGCGAAACCGGTCGAGCGTGGGTTTTCGCGGAGACAGCTCTAACTTAATATCTGATATTAAGCTGCAAGAGCGTAAGTAGTATTGTTGCCAGTTATTGGCGTGAATGTTGGGATTAGCGAGGC
>WQWI01000032.1 GCA_009785425.1 Bacteroidales bacterium
ATACTATCCAAAACTTCTTTGCATAATTTTTCATCGCCAACCGACAAAGTCAATCCGGGCAAGGCAATAAACGCATCTCTACTTCGTGCGCCAAACCAAGGATGACCGGCAACTATATTGGTGCCGTTCTCATTTTTTATGAAAAATTTGAGTGCAGAATCTTTCAAGCAACTTTCAAAATTATCACGAGGAATCCTACTTTTTGCTTCGTCGGAAAACATTTTTTTTAACGCTGTTTCGGGTTTTGAAATTTCTTCCAAGCCTACCGAAAAATAAATGCTCTCACCTTTTTTGATTTCCACTTCGAATGTTCCCGGAACATATAAATCTTCCAAGCCTTCGTAACCACGGTCTAATTCTTTTTGGTATTCTATATTATAATACCAGTCCGGATTGTGTTTATATTCGGCTTTTTTCGAAACTTGCATATACAAATGCGGGTACGTATCATACATGCGTGTGCGGATTCCGTTGTTGATTGTTTCGAAAGATTTATTTACATAATCATTCGCTTTGCTCAACGAGTGAATATCTCGAAATGCCAAATAAGGTTTGATGATAAGTTTGGTTTTCGAATGTGTTTCTTCCAATGTATATTTTACAATCGCACAATCTTTGTCGGTAGCATAAAGTGACTCTTTTGAAAAAATAACACCACCGATATTGTATGTTCTTTTCGGAAGAGGAGCAAGTGTATATTCGCGAATATATTTATGTCCTTTTGGAGAAAAATTTTGTCCTTCGAATTGATGCAAACCAAGATTAAAATGTTCGCCATGTTGTTCAATTGTTTCATCAAGAGCAGATAATAAAACATGTTTTTGATCATCAATATTCGGAACCGGACAAACCAGCAAACCGTGATATTTTCTGGTGTTACAGTGAATCAAAGTTGTACAAGAATACGAGCCACTACGATTAGCGCGCAACAATTCTTTGTTGAGCGAGTACTCTAAATTTACGAGTTGATGTTTGTCGAAACCAATGTAACTCATCACGATGCAAAGTTACATTTTTTTTTTCACATGGCTAATATAAAACGAAAAAGTTATTAACAGAAAAGCTGCATAAAATTGTTAATAACGTTAGAGTTCTTGATGCAAAATTTTTCCGTGATCACAAACCAAAATTTTCGAAGGAAATTTACTAATCATGATGAAGTCGTGTGTCGCAACAATCACGGTTCTTCCTGTTTTTGAAATTTGAATTAAAAGTTGAATAATTTCTTCGGAAGTGTCCGGATCTAAATTTCCGGTTGGTTCGTCTGCGAGAATAATTTCCGGATCATTTAACAACGCACGAGCTATAGCAACACGTTGTTGTTCGCCGCCTGAAAGCTGATGTGGCATTTTGTAATCCTTAGTTTCTAAACCAACTTTTTCAAGTACATTTTTGATGCGTTCGTCAATTTCTTTTTGGTTTTTCCAACCAGTGGCTTTCAAAACAAATTCTAAATTTTTTCTAACGTTTCGGTCAGACAATAACTGAAAATCTTGAAACACGATACCAAGTTTTCTGCGTAAAAACGGAATTTGTTTTCGAGAAATTTTCTTTAGATTAAATCCTGCGATTTCTGCATCACCAACTTTCACGGGAATGTCGGCATAAAGTGTTCGAAGTAGCGAGCTTTTTCCTGTTCCGGTTTTCCCGATGAGATAAATAAATTCACCCGGTTGAATTTCGATGTTTACATCGGAGAGAATTAAATTATCACGTTGAAAAATGTTTAGTGCGGTGGTTTTGATTACGGGCATATTTACAGTATAACTATATCGAAAGCAAAGATACGAAAAACAAATGGATTATGCAATTTTTTTTAATTTTCAACTTTCAGTTTTTTTTCGTATCTTTGCAATCCAAATTCTATAATGATGAATGTAAAACAGGAAAAATTGACCGAACTCACGTCAAAATTGACGATTGAGGTTGCAGAACAAGATTATCAAAGCCAAGTTAAAAAAACGCTGACAGGTTATCAGCAAAAAGCCAATATACCGGGGTTTCGTCCCGGAAAAGTTCCGTTTGGAATGATACAAAAAATGTACGGAAATTCGGTTTTGGTTGATGAGGTGAATAAACTTTTGTCCGAGTCGTTAAATAAACACATTGAAGAAAATAAGTTGGATCTTTTGGGACAGCCAATTCCTGCGGAAGATAACGAAGTTGCGGATTTCGATGCAGCAAAAGATTTTACGTTTCATTTCGAAATTGCTGTTGCTCCCGAATTTGAACTGGATTTGCCGAAAATCAAAGTAACCAATTATCAACTGACAATTGGCGATAAAATGGTTCAAGAATCCGTTGACCGATTGCTCGAACGTTTCAAAGATGAAGATGGAAAACTTCCTGAACTCAACCAAGAATTATTTGACAAAGTTTATGGTGAAGGTGCAATCAAATCTGAGGAAGAGTTGCGTGAACGCATTCGCAAGGACGGCGAAAGAATGTATCAACAACAGGTGGACCGTAAATTTACGCAAGATGCAATTGAGGCGGTTGTGGAAGGAACAAAATTTGAAATGCCGGACGATTTTCTGAAACGCTGGCTGTTTGTTTCCAATCAAGAGAAAGATTTAACCAAAGAGCAAATCGAGGCCGACTACGACAAATACCGCAACATGCTGAAATGGCAGTTGATTGAAGCAAAAATCATCAAGGAACGTGAAATCAAAGTGGACAGAAACGATGTGAAAGAGTATTATATCAACCACGTTGTTTCGCAGTATTTCCCAATTCCGGAAGACGAAGAAGGACGCAAGCGCATTGAGCAGTTTGCCGAAACCATGATGGAAAATCAGCAAGAAACCAAACAGGTTTACGACATGGTTTATGATATGAAAATTTCGGATATTTTGCGTGCCGAATTGAAAATTTCCAACAAGAAAATGGATGCTGATGCATACGTTGAAATGTTGAAAAAAGAACACGAGGCTTCTGAAAAAAGCGAGGAAGAGAAAAAGTAAAAACAAAACGTCATTCCGCGCTTGACGCGGAATCCCCCTGAGCAAGGGGATTGCGGGTCAAGCCCGCAATGACGGCAAAATTTAAAATCAAAAATGAAGAATAGTCAAGAATTTCGCAATTATGCGTTGAAGCATGAGGGTATCAGCAGTTTGGCGTTGCATCGTTTCGAATCCATTTCGAATCGCTACATTTCGCCGACAATTATCGAAGAACGTCAGTTGAACGTTGCACAGATGGATGTTTTTTCGCGTTTGATGATGGAGCGTATCATCTTTTTGGGTGTTCCGATTTATGATGATGTCGCGAATATTATTCAGGCACAATTGTTGTTTTTGCAATCGACAGACGCCAACCGTGACATCAAAATTTATATCAATTCCCCCGGCGGTTCCGTTCATTCCGGCTTAGGAATTTACGACACCATGCAGATTATTTCACCGCAAATCGAAACGATTTGCACGGGCATGGCAGCTTCGATGGGAGCAGTTTTATTGTGTGCTGGTTCGCCCAACAAGCGCTCTGCATTAAAACACTCTCGCGTGATGATTCATCAGCCGATGGGTGGTGCTCAAGGTCAAGCCTCAGATATTGAAATCGCTGCTCGTGAGATTCAAAAAATGAAAAAAGAATTGTACGAAATTATCGCTCAACATACCGGACAACCTTACGAAAAAGTTGTTGCCGATGGTGATCGCGATTTTTGGATGAGTGCTCAGGAGGCTAAGGATTATAGGATGGTTGATGAGATTGTTGTGAAGAAGTAGAATTGCCACAAATCTTTGTTACAATCCCCTCATACTAAGATTTATCCGCCGTCTCGGAATATCAACCTCCAATACTTTTACCAATATATTTTGTTGCAAACGAACAACTTCATTCGGATTGGAAATATATCTATCAGCCATTTGGCTAACGTGTACCAAGCCGTCTTGATGCACGCCAATATCCACAAAAGCACCGAAAGCGGTTATGTTTGTAACAATTCCCGGAAGGGTCATACCGGCAACCAAATCTTCAATTTTGTTGATGTTTTTATTGAACTCAAAAACCTCAAATTTGGTACGTGGGTCTCTGCCCGGTTTTTCCAATTCTTTCATAATGTCCACCAATGTGGGTAATCCGCAGTCGGGCGTAACAAATTCTTTAATATTGACTTGATCACGATAGTCCTTTTTTTCTAACAATTCGGGAACGGAGCAGTTTACACGTTTAGCCATTTGCTCTACCAATTTGTAGCGTTCGGGGTGTACAGCACTTTGATCTAACGGATTTTTTGCATTTCTAATTCGTAAAAATCCGGCACACATCTCAAAAACTTTTTCACCCAAACGAGGCACTTTTTTCAACTGCGTTCGTGATTCAAATTCGCCGTGCTCACTGCGATAATCCACAATGTTTTGTGCCAATATAGGACCAATCCCGGAAACGTAAGTCAACAATTCTTTGCTTGCCGTATTAAGTTCAACGCCCACATTATTCACACAACTAACAACCGTATCTGTCAACGCTTCCTGCAATTTGGATTGATTAACATCGTGCTGATATTGTCCCACGCCGATAGACTTTGGGTCTATTTTCACCAATTCCGACAAGGGATCCATCAATCTTCGACCAATTGAAATTGCTCCTCGAACGGTTACATCATAATTTGGAAATTCTCTGCGAGCCACGTCCGACGCGGAATAAACAGATGCTCCGCTTTCATTGACCATTACGATAATGGGCGGATTTTTGAAATATGCACGGCGAACAAAAGCCTCCGTTTCGCGTCCTGCCGTGCCGTTTCCGATGGCGATGGCTTCTATTTTGTAGGCTTCCGCCAAGTGTTCGATTTTGTTTATGGCTTGGCGTTCTCCTCCCGAAGACGTGAACGGATGTATGGTTTCGTTATGCAATAATTGACCCTGTTTGTCTAAGCATACCACTTTGCAACCCGTTCTAAATCCGGGATCTATCGCCAATACGGTTCTTTGCCCCAATGGGGAAGCCAACAGCAATTGACGTAAATTTTCAGTGAAAACATTGATCGCTTCCTCGTCGGCTTTTTCCTTGAGAATTGCCAATATCTCGGTTTCCATAGAGGGCGACAATAGGCGTTTGTAACTGTCGGCAACGGCTAATTTGACTTGTTTGGAAGCATCGTTGTTGCCTTTGATGAAAGATTTTTCCAACGTTTCTATTGCCGATTCGGGATTTTCTGGCTCTATTTTTATTTTCAAAAAACCTTCGTCTTCGCCACGCAACATCGCCAAAATACGATGCGAAGGGGCTTTCATCGCAGATTCCTCAAAGTCAAACCACGATTGATATTTTTTGCCCTCTTCCTCCTTGTTTTTCGCTACTTTTGAACACAAAAACGCCGTCCGTTTGTACAAATTTCGCATACGATTACGAGCCGTAGCATCTTCGTTAATCCATTCTGCAACAATATCACGCGCTCCGGTTAAGGCTTCACTTTCATCAAGAACACCTTTTTCTTCGCTGATATATTTTGTTGCTTCGAGTTCAATATCAAAATTATTTTGTTGAAATAATTTTTGTGCCAAAGGCTCCAAACCCTTAGCAATGGCAACGGTTGCACGAGTTTTTCGTTTGGGTTTGTAGGGCAGATACAAATCTTCCAGTTCGGACATAATTTCTGCATTCCTGATTTTTTGTTCCAGTTCCGGTGTGAGTTTGCCCTGTTCGGAAATAGATTGTAAGATGACTTCTCGACGTTTGTCCAATTCTTTCAATTGGCTTAATTTATCACGAATAGCCAAGATTTGCACTTCGTCCAAACTGCCCGTTGCTTCTTTTCTGTAACGAGCGATAAATGGCACAGTTGCACCACTTTCCAAGAGTTCAATGGTTTTTTCTACTTGACGGGTGTTGATATTTAGGATTTGGGATATTTTACCGATGTAGCTCATTTTTTAATAAATTTTGGTTCAAGATCAGAGTAGCAAGCAGATTCCTCCCTCGCTACACTCGGTCGGAATGACGGATAGCTATTGAAGGAGGGGGGGAGGAAAGCAGTGGCGGCGTAGCCGCCACTGCTTTCCTCCTTATCTGATATGCGACAAATCGTCATTCCGAGCGGAACACAGTGAAGCGAGGAATCTGCTTGCTATTTTCATGTTGTTTTTTTTATTGACTTTAAATTGAATATATGTCGATAATGTTTTAATTCTACCTCACTCGCAAACGTTGCCCCGGACGAATAATAGCGTTCGGATTAATTCCATTTAAACGAGCAATAGCACCAACAGTTGTGCCGTATCGCCGTGCGATAGCACCGAGTGTGTCGCCTCTTCTGACGGTGTGAAATTGGGCACGGTTAAGTTCTCTTTCTATTTCGAGGTATCGGAAATGATATTCCGACAAATACAATGTTTGATCTCGCAATTCGTGTGTCTCGAAATTGATAATATGTGCAGGATCTATCGGAGCACCCAAATAACGCACCTCGAAATGTAAATGAGCCCCTCTGGAACGTCCGGTATTTCCACACAAACCAATCAATTCTCCGGCTTTGACTTCTTGCCCGGGTCTAACCAGAAGTCTCGACAAGTGTGCGTAATATGTTTCCAAACCGTTGTGATGACGAATAACAACAAAAAGTCCATAAGTTGTGCTTCGGCGAGCAATTCGAACAACACCATCGAAAGCAGCAAAAATAGGATCGCCGGTTCTACATCTAAAATCTTGACCGAAATGCATGCGCCAACCACGCCTTCCAAATCCTGCCGTAGGTCCTGCACTTGGCGGACAGTTACAAGGATGTGCAAAACGCTGAGTACCCCAAATCAATGGGATTATCGTTGTGTCTTGCTTGTTTGAAAAGTCAGTTCTGCGATAATGCGTGTTGTAAAAACAAAATGATGTATATCTCGCAAAAAAATCGGTATCTTGATCAGAAAACTCAAAAAAATTGTTCGCAAAATTTATACTGTCGTTCAAACTTTCAATCAAATAAACACGTTGAATTTCGGCGGTATCAAAATTTGCCTGTGCGAACGTTGAAATCCGCATAATGCAAAGCAAAACAATGAGTGATATTTTGAAAGATAATTTTTGTCTGATCATTAGTTAAATCTCGCACGCAGATGCGTTCTTCGATAGTCTTTGTTAGGGTTATTTCTTAAAAATTCTACGATATTATCAACCATAGACACTCCCGTGTATTGAGAACGATCGGCGAACTCCGTTAGATATGTTGAAACCAAATAATTATTCAGGGCTACGCGGTATGTTTTATTTTCGTCCAGTTTTCTTCCGTCCGGATAAGTGATTGTTTCGACTCTGACACTATTATCAGGCATACGTCTTACCGTGTATTCAAAGCCACCCGGAATAGCCAAACAAACTTGTCTTTCCATGAACTCTGTTTCGATAAACTGCCGAATTTCCGCAGGAGTCATTTCTACAACAATCAAATGGTTTCCAAATGGCGACAAACGAAGTATATCCGAATACGCTATTGCTCCGGCATACAAACGCTCTATCCGAATACCACCACAATTCATCAAGGCAAAATCTACATTTGGAAGTGTGAGTGCTGCATCGGTTATCATGTTGCCCAATTGATTGAGACTTGGAATTTCGTATCGCAGCGTTACAAAAGGATTTGTCAGAAGAGGATTGCTTTCGTATCTTCGTATTTTTTCCTGTATGACGGTATCTACCGGACCGTCCCAATTTCTCATGCTTATCAATTCCGTGGTGATTTCTTCAATAACGCCTCTTTTCAGGAAGATTTTTGTTTTGTGAGCATATCTTGCATTTCGTCCGGCTTGTATAATCGGCACACCGTTTTGGATTAAAGGTTCTTGCATTATACAGTGTGAATGACCACCAATGATTAGGTCCAACTCCGGCATGGCATCAGCTAAAATAATATCTTCCGGAGTTCCGATATGGGTCAAAGCAATAAATACATGTGCTCGTCTTCTCAGATTTCTGAAGTTTTGGGCTGTTTCTATCGGGTCGAAAAACTCAACGCCAACAACTCTTTCGGGCAAAACCAATGGAATACCGGTTCGCCTATCGACATTTGTCAATCCTAAAAAAGCGATGTTGATTCCATTTTTATTGATAATATGGTAGGGCTTTAGGGGTGTCAGTTCGGAAGTTCCGGGTTTGATATTTGCAGATATGGCAACACTTTGGGCATCGCTTAGTCGTGCGTTCAAAACATCAATGCCAAAAGCCATTTCATGATTTCCGAGCACCGAAATATCTACACCGATATGGTTTTGTATGTCGATAATCGGAAACCCTCTTCGTTCGTAAAGATCGTTGAACGGATTTCCGATGAAGCGATCGCCACCATCAACAACAATCACGTGCTCGTAGGTGGCTCTTGTTTCTGCAACAAACGCAGCTAACGCAGGCTGATGCTCAAAAATTCCGTGCACATCATTAAATGAAATAATCACTATTTTTGCCTCGTCGGGAATTCTCGGAGCGCATGAAACCAACCAAACACAGCATAAACCTGCGAGGAAAAAAACTAAAAGTCGGGTGTTTCTTTTCATGTGAAAAAGATATATTTGCTTTCTACAAAGGTACGAAAAAAAAATGACAGTGTCAAATTAAATTGTGAAAAAAGCTTGAAAAATATTGATTAGACAATGGTAAGACAAAATATGAAACCTTGTGTCAAAACACTACTTTGCCTTTATTTTCATTCTTTCCCAAATCCAATTTGGAATCAGCTTCCAAAAGAACACCAAAACGGCGAATCTCCAATCAATGATGGTGCTACGTTTTTGCTTGCGTAAGGCTTTGACAATTTTTTTGGCTACATAGTCCGATTTCATTTTTAACGGATAATGATGCTGATCGTTCAACAAATCCGTATCCACAAAACCCGGTTTTATGTCGGTAAATTTTATGTTCAGATTTTCTATGCGAGCCAACTGTACAAGGCTTTGAATGTAGGTGTTTTGAAAGCGTTTTGAGGCAGAATAAGATGTTGCAACACCAAGTCCTTTTGTTCCGGCAATAGAACTGATAACTGCGATATGTCCCAGTTTATCTGATGTTTTGAAATAATTGAAGGCTGTTGAAACCATGCGTGTAAAGCCCAAAACATTAGTGTTTAGTACTTGAAGCTCTAAATCTAAATTCAAATCCGGATTTTGTTTGCCAATACCTGATGCCAAGAAAAACAAATCCATTCCTCCGAGCTCGTCAATTAACGCAGATAGTGTTTCCACAGCGTTTTCCGAAGTCACATCAAGTTGCTTGGTTACAACCTTGTCAGGATATTTTTCTTTGAATTCTTCAAGAAACGGCAGTCGTCGTGCAGCTATGCCAACCTTGTAACCCTCTTGGATTAACAACTTCGACACCTCTTGTCCGATTCCGGATGATGCACCTACAATTATTGCTTTTTTCATTTTTGTACCTAATTAATCCTCAGAAACCACTTCAAATCGTGCGAGTGGTGCCATACGTGCACGATTCAGCACAAACTGCGTTTCGGTAAGGTTGTAATTGTCGGCAAGTTGTAAAATACGCGACATTTCAGCCTCAATTTCCATGCCTGCTATGCAAAGCATTTGTGTGTTGACTAATTGCGAAAAACTGATGCGATTTCCTTCCTGCAAGGTAAACGAACCACTGAACGAATTACAGCTCAAATTGCCGTGCACTCTTCCATCTGAAGAGTTCATGAAAATAAAAACACCGCTGGAAGCCTCTACAGGATTTCCGTTTAGTTCCACCAGTGTCCAATGCGTATCGGTAACACTTGCTGTCTTGACCGGAGCTGTCCTGGCCGGGGTCGAAATGTTGGAAACTGTGGTCGTTTGAGTGCCTTGTTGCTGATTGCTTCCGCAAGCAGTGATGTTCAAAACGACAGCGAACATTGTCATGTAAAATAGCATTTTCTTCATATCTTTATTGTATTGATTTTTCAAATATTTTTTTGTAAATATCCGCTTTTTTTTCCAATGAAAGTGGATAGGCTCTTGATGAGGAAGGCATTCGAAATAGTCGCAATTTACTATTCTCAAAAACAAAAGATGCATACGTTCCGACTGCCGGAGGTGTGATGAGAATATCTTTCTCTGCAAAATACTCAATCACGGTTTCTGAAGCTTTTTGTCCTGTGGTGACAATGGCTTGTAAATCGGGAAGATTGCGAACCAACTTTCCAATATCAACAGCTTTCACAATTTCCAAATCTTTGTCGGAAGCGTTGTCTTTGTGGCGAATGACAGCAGCGGCAGTGTCATACATTGCGATATGCTGTTTTGTCAAAAATGTTACGATAGCATCTTTTTCAAATCGTTTTTCGTTGATATTTACGAAGTGATTTTTATTTTGAAAAAATATCAGTCCGAAAATCCGCCACATGTCATTTTGAAAATTGGGGTAGAAAAAATCCATTGACCACCGTTGTTGTTTGGGTGGAAAACTTCCTAAAAACAGCCATTTGGCTTTGCTCGGAAGAAAAGGCTGGAGAGGATGTTTTTCGATGAACTGATTGACCATTTTTTTCAATTAGATAAGCAAAAATAATTATTTTAGGTTCAAGATTAGATTAGTGGATTTTTTCTGATATTTTTCTGCAAATATACGAATAAATTTTGATTTCTCAAATTATATCGAAATTCACACTCTTTTATGTGCAAATAAAACTTGTGTTGTCTGTTCCGCACTTAACTCTTCACTGTGCGACCATCCGATAACCTTTCTATCTTCCAAATCAATAATAACCGTTTGATATAAAAAGCCGTTTTTGGTTGGAATGTAGGTAATGTCTGAAACCCAAGCTCCGTGCGGAAGCGACTCG
>WQWI01000033.1 GCA_009785425.1 Bacteroidales bacterium
GCGTTTTGCAAAGAGTGAGATGTATAGAGGTTTTAGCGGCTTTGCCGCTAAAACCTCTATACATCTTTTCCTGGTACGGTCTTCCGTCATGTCGAGCGGAGCGAAGCGGAGTCGAGACATCTCCTTGCTTTGTAGTATGTGCAACGGCTTATGGATTGTGGCACCCCGTGCGGGGTGCAGGGAGGAGGGGGAGGGCTCTCTACTCCGAGCTACCTCGTGCTGCCCCGAGCTGCGCTGCGCTTGCGCGGGGTTATGGATATATCGCCCCTACGGGGCGCGGGGTAATCCGACGGCGATGGAATGCCGCCGAACTGGGAACAGCCAAAAACTGAAAAACCGATATTTGTATAAATAAATGTTGCTCAAATGCTTATCGCAACACCTTTGTCGATATTGAACAGTACAGCGATCTATTTCTGCGTAAGCCATGCGGAATTGTCTTGCACTCGTACTTCTATGGCTTCACCTCGGTTACCTCCGGTTTTTTAGAAAAACATTTGGTTTTGTCGAAAATAATCCGTAATTTTGCAAAATCATAGTTGAAAAGCATGCAAAATCACACATGAAAATCTTGCAAAATCCAACATGAGCAAATAAGTAAATGATATATGGCAAGTTACAATAGGCGGCTATTAGACGAAAAAATAGAGAAAAAGCTCAAGTCAACAGGCGGAATCTTGTTGAAAGGGGTACGTTTTTGTGGAAAAACAACTACCGCAATGCACCATGCTGCAAGTTCGGTGCGATTCGACGAATCGGAGCTTATCCGTGACCAGGCAACCCTCGTCCCACAAATTGTACTTCAAGGCGACACACCCCGACTACTCGACGAATGGCAACTCGTGCCAAGTATTTGGAATGCTGTTCGTTCCGAAATTGACAACCGCTCAGCCAAAGGACAGTTTATCCTAACAGGATCAGCAAGTCCGAGTGATGATATTTCTGCTCACACAGGTGCCGGACGAATCGCACGACTCACACTTCGTACGATGTCTCTTGCAGAAAGCAACGAAAGCATAAAAGCGGTAAATTTTAATGATTTGTTTGTGAAGGATACGCAAATTGGAGGATTGGGAGGAGTTGAAATTCAAGATTATGCCGGCTTGATTGTACGTGGAGGAATGCCTGCATTGGTAAGAGAAACACCTGAGATTGCACAGGAAGCCATGCGTGATTATGTTGAAAATATCGCATACGTTGACATGCGGACCTTACCCTCTCCGCCAACATCTGAACGTGTAGCAGCATTGCTTCGTTCTTTGTCACGAAACATTTCGACTGAGGCATCGCTCGAAAAATTAGCTGCCGAAACAGGTTTTAGCGATAAATCGGCAATGGCGACAAGCACCGTGAGAAAATATCTCGACCAGCTTTCGGAGATTTTTGTTTTGGAAGAATTGCCGGCATGGAAAACGCATATTCGTTCTTCTATACAGTTACGTGTTAAGCCAAAATGGCATTTTGTGGATACTTCGATTGCAACAGCGGCTTTAAGAATTTTGCCTGGTGGGTTATTGAACGATTTTGATGTTTTCGGACTGTTTTTTGAGTCGATGGCAATCCGCGATTTACGTATTTATGCAGATATGTTAGATGGGAAAGTTTATCATTACCGTGATTCTACCGGCTTGGAAATTGATGCGATTGTGGAATTGCCAAACGAAACATGGGCTGCATTTGAAATCAAACTCGGCTCTACAAAATCAATAGACGAGGCTGCCGAAAATTTGAAAAAAATGCTATCGCGTTTAACTCCCGAAAAAGCTGCTCAGTGCACCTCTCTCAACGTACTAATAGCAGGAACTTCTTCATACACCCGAAAAGACGGCGTGAATGTAGTAGCATTGGGACATGTTTTTGCGCGCCCAATGTCATTAAGTTAAGAAACAGTTTGCTGAAAACCAACGCCCTGAAAGGGCATTGACTCCAGCTGAGGTTATCGGCAGGTTATTGGCACGGGTCAGAGACCTGCGCCGGCGGGATGGCATGGGTATGGGCGTTGCGCAACTACCGTTTCTATAGCACGGGGATTCCTCGACTTCGCACACTACGTGTGCTTTGCTCGGAATGACGGCGTTTTGCAAAGAGTGAGATGTAGATAGGTTTTAGCGGCAAAGCCGCTAAAACCTATCTACATCTTTTCCTAGTACGGTCTTCCGTCATGTCGAGCGGAGCGAAGCGGAGTCGAGACATCTCCTTGCTTTGTAGTTGTGCAGCGGCTTATGGATTGTGGCACCCCGTGCGGGGTGCAGGGAGGAGGGGGAGGGCTCTCTACTCCGAGCTACCTCGTGCTGCCTCGTGCTACCCCGAGCTGCGCTGCGCTTGCACGGGGTAATGCACATATCGCCCCTACGGGGCGCGGGGTAATCCGGCGGCGATGGAATGCCGCCGAACATGGGGTGCATTCCGGTGGCTGAGCCTGTCGAAGCCAGCGTGGGCGTTTCGACAAGCTCAACGACCACGACGACCACGGGGATGGCATTGCCGCCGAACATGGCACGGATATTGACCGTTCCCTAAGCTTATCGGCAGGTTATTGGCACGGACGTGGACGTCCGCGCCAGCGGCAAAATATATAAATGGAGCGGCGAAGCCGCTCCATTTATATTCCCCCTCGTACAACGCCCGTCATCCCGAGCCGAAGGCGAGGGATCTGTTGGCTATTGACCGTTCCCTGAGCTTATTGGCAGGTTATTGGCACGGGTCAGAGACCCGCGCCAGCGGATGCTACCTGACACAGCGGACAGCAAACCCGTGAGTCTTGTCATTCCAGCTCTGTGGATCCACTCGTATTGTGTTGAAACGCAATGTATTGGCATGCTGCACCCCATCAAAAGATGTCTGAGACCAGTAAAACGACTGCACATCCAGCTGACCTGAAAGGACACCCCAACCAGTGAAGCGAGCCCCGCCCCAGGTGCTCGCCGGCGAGTTGACAGCAGTAGTACCTACATAACCCAAAGTGACAATGCCGGTTGCGGCGTTTTCATTGGTGACACTACGATTTGTACCATCACCACCCAAAGCAATATCCAAATCCACAAAATCAGCACAAGTAGGGACACGCCAACCCTGAGCAGGAGGACAAAGAACATCAGCAAAACGAATAACAGCACACCAAGTAAAGTAATCACCACCGAAATTAGGATTTCCTGCACTGCTACCACAATCTGCATTCCAATTCCCAGCAGAGCCGCCAGAGGCGAAGTTTGTTGTTCTGTGTGAACAAAGGCTGGCTCTTACAGCATCAGACCACTCCTGAGTAATACCATTACCGGAAACAATCCAGGTGTTTAATGTAGCAAACGAAGCTATGCCGATTGAAGCACTGCCCCAATTGGGCATTCCCATATTACAATGCACAGAAGGATCTACAGGAGCAAACGGATCTACAGTGTGAGCTGCACTGACCTGAGTGGTTCTTATTCCGCATCCGGGGAAGTGAACTATGGCAAAGTAGTATCTTGTGCCGATGGTGTCTCTCAAGGGGATGAAGGTGTTAGTGACGGCACCGGGGATAGCGGTGGGGGTGCCATCAGTAGTGCTCTGAACCGTATTGTAGAACCACTGGAAAGTGGCACCGGCAGCAGGAGTAGCTGTTATGGTGAGGGTGGGGAAAGGAGCGCAGGCACCTTCCTGACGAGACTGGGTACTTGTCCAACCTTGACCAACTACGGAAACAGTGAAATTAGGATCAACGCAGACAGGAGGAGGAGAGTTGCGGACGCAGCGGACGGCGAAGCCGTGACTCTTCGTGCTGAAAGCTTGCGGTTGCACCTGCGTCGCATCGAATAATAGGCTACGAGCGTGCGTACCATTGCCCATAGGGGTCTGAGACCAATACAACGACTGCAACTGCCCATCCGCTGGCGCGGGTCTCTGACCCGTGCCAACCAAGACAGGGCACGAGTTACAAACTCGCGCCAGCGAGATAACCAATAACCAAATAACCAATAACCAACTAACCAACTAACCAATCACCCAATGACCAAACAAGAAATCCTAACCTCCGAACAAGCCCAACACGGCATAATCGCACTACGAAAAGACGGCCTGTTTTGGAGAGCCTATGAGCAAAGTGCGTATCTGCTGAAAAACCATTTTTGGTCAGATCTAAAAGTCAACGGCGGCCATGTGAAAGCCGTCAAACAAGACATGTACTACGTCGGGTTTCCCGAAAAATCCCTGCAAGAACGCATCCTCGACAAACTTCCCGAAGTAGAAGGCAGTTCTATAATAGAGCAAACCGAAAAGAAAATTATAATCGGTTGTCCGCACATCGACGGCTTTGAGGAATGGAAACAAAGCCTGACAAACTTGCATGAGCAAGCCACCGAAAAAATGCAGCCCTTTTATGGGAAACTACCTCTTTACAAAGCAGTGTACGACCTGTACTTCAAAATTGTCAACCTCACACGGCATTTTCCGAAAGATGTGCAATACACCGTTGGCGACAAATTGATCAACTACGGCCTGGAACTCAACACCTTGCTTTATCGCTTACTCAAAATAAACAAAGCCCAGACCAAAGAACGGCAGTTCGATGCCGAAATTCAAAAAGAATCAATTATTAACGAAATCGACGAAATGATAGAACAAGTACGCTTTTTACTCCGAGTATCTTATGACTTAAAGCTATACAATGTAGAAAATTTTGCGAGTATTTCAGAAACCCTCGAAAGCATTCGCAAGCAATTATATGGCTGGCAAAGGAGTAATAGTTAGGCAGAAATCCCATAGCCAAATCGCTAACTTGCTTAAGTCAAAAAAAAATTGTACCTTTGCGTGTAACTGCCCTGAAAGGGCAAAATCAATAGCGTAGGGCAACGCCCTACGAAACTGTCCGTTACCACCATAATCATAAGCCCCAAAGGGGCGTAATCAAACACACACAATGCCACAATCACTCACAAAAGTTTACGTACACATCACATTTAGCACCAAAAACCGCTACCCATCTATCAACAAAGAAATCGAGCAAGAGCTTTGGACTTATATCGGTGGTATTTGCAAAGCATTAGAATGCAATCCAATTCGTATAGGCGGACAGAACGACCACGTACATATCTGTTGCCTATTATCGAAAAAAATACCACAAACTAAATTGTTGGAAGAGATTAAAAAGCAATCGTCAAAATGGATAAAAACCAAAGGCAGAGCATATGAAAAATTTTATTGGCAGGACGGATACGGCATATTTTCAGTCAATCCGGCAGAAATAGAGACCGTCGTTAAATACATAGAAAATCAACACGAACACCATAAAAAACTGACATTTCAAAAGGAATTGTTGGCGTTCTTAAAAAAATATAACGTGGATTATGACGAACGGTATTTGTGGGATTGATATCGCCCTTTCAGGGCTAAAAATCGCTATGGCTCAGATACACAGGGCGTTGCCCTGTGCTATTGATTATGGGCTTTCAGCCCTATTTATGCGTAGTCCACAACTTTTACTGGTGAGCCCTGAAAGCCTATACGAAAATCGCCGGTTCGAATGCGATAGAAATGATCATCTGCCGGCAATTAAACGCTCAAACGTAGCATCAAGATTTTTTTTGACCCACGCACACATTTTTTTGCGAAAAATTTGGAAAATGTTGAAAATTGTTGTAACTTTGTAAAGTTTTTGAACTTGAAACAGCAAGCAGATGAAAAAAACAACGATCAGAAAAGCTGGTGACTGGCTGTTGGATATAGCCAAATATGTTGCAACAGCGATTGTGGTAACCTCTTTTTTAGGAGAATTTAGCGAACAAAAAGCTATATACTATGCTGTTGGGCTGGTACTTATTGTTGCTTGCTTTGTTGGAGGGCTTATTATTATTGACAAAACAGAAGATAAATCTCAAAAATAAAAATCATGACCCCAGAACTATTTGGACTATTAGGCGTTCTTGCGATCGTCGTTTCCGTTGCTCTTTTCGGTATATTTTACAAAGAGAAGAACACACATGCGGCACGCTAATTTTTACAACGAGATTATCTTTTCATAATGGTTGGCAGAAAACCAATAACGCGCTGAGGTAGGATTTGTTACGGCAAACCGAAAGGCGATTAAAAGTTCGGTAACCCACTGGCAATCGCTTTGCGATTAGGCAAAAGGTGGCGAAGCCACCGACCCCTTGACCTTTTCGCCCTTCGCCTTTAGCTTGCGAGCGTAGCGAGCCAGTTGTAAAAGATGCTATCGCTCTAACTGCTGAGCGGTATCACAAGTGTAGTGGTTACTATATTTTGGGGAGGTGCTTATGGCGGTAACTGCAATGTCAATGGCACGCTGAACAATCAAGGCACCTGGGGCTTCTACTGGTCTCAGACTGAGAACTCTGCGACGAATGCGTGGATCTTGAACTTCGATACCAATGGCAATGTCAACCCTCAGAATGCGAACAATAAGAATAACGGGTTCGCGCTACGGTGCGTCCGGTAGTTCGCTTCAGGAACTTTTAGAGAAAAAGTGAAACTGCCATCCATTTTTGATAGTGTGAAAGTTATCCGCTGGCGCAGGTCTCTGACCCGTTAGCGCGGACGTCCACGTCCGTGCCAATCATAAACAAGGCACGAGTTACAAACTCACGCCGGCAGTTCCACACACACACCTTTCCAACTCTTAACTCTTAACTCTTAACCATGAACACCCTCCTCGCAGACCTCTACCACGCCTACTACTGCGCAAGAAAACACAAACGAAACACAATCAACCAACTGGCGTTTGAATATGATTTATCCAAAAACATTCACGAACTGTATGATGCCATTCGCACACGCACCTATGAGCCGTTGCAAAGCATTGCATTTATTGTAGAAGAACCCGTCAAGCGAGAAGTATTTGCCGCAAATTTTCGAGACAGGGTGGTTCATCATTGGATTTTTAATCATCTGAATCCCGTGCTCGACGCGCGTTTCATTACCGATTGCTATTCGTGCAGAACCGGAAAAGGGACGTTGTTTGGCATTCGCCGGTTGGAGCATCACATTCGCAGCTGTAGCGAAAATCACACCAAACCTTGCTATGCCATGAAAATGGATATCGAAGGATATTTCATGCGGATGAATCGAAAAATTTTGTACCAACAACTCGAACGGCATTTCGAAAAACCGCATCCACACTGGCAAAACGTTCCGATAGATTTGGTCAAATATCTGATTCGAAAAACAATTTTCAACGACCCAACAGTGGGTTGTCGTTTCAATACCGCTAAGCACACCTGGAACGGGCTTCCCAAAAGCAAAAGTTTATTTTATGCACGACCGGATTGCGGTTTGCCCATTGGCAATCTTACTTCGCAACTATTTAGTAATGTGTATATGAGCGATTTTGATAATTTTGTCAAACACAAACTCAAGTGCAAGCATTACGGGCGTTATGTTGATGATTTTTACATTTTATCCTCGTCGGAAGACCCCGAGTATTATCGCTATCTTCGCAGGGAAATCGACACTTTTTTGATGGAAAAATTGGAATTAAATTTGCATCCACGCAAGTTTTTTTTGCAGCATTATTCGAAGGGCATTCCATTTTCTGGGAGTGGTTGTTTATCCGTATCATACCGTTGTCAATCGCCGAAACACAGCCAATTTTCTTCGTGCCACTCCCCAAAAGCGTGAGCATTATCGAGGCATGTTTTTGCATCATAACAGTTATGGGATTTTGAACAGGTCGTTTTAGGTTCGTAGTCCGTTGCATTCGTGATTAGGTTTTAGTTAGTGCACTGCAAAACAAGGCTTGCATTTCAATACGTTACACATTTTTCGGAGGAATAACGGGGCGATTTCACACATTTTTCGGAGGAATGACCGATCGATTTTACACATTTTTCGGAGGATTCTCAAGTAGTTGTTCGTACAAAAAGATATTGAACAAAGAGATATTTTGTAAGTCGTTATCCAATTTGGTGTTTTTTAACGAAAAACGAACACTAATCTTCGGAGAATACATTTTTCGGAATACTTTTAGACTTTTTGCTTTTACATTTTCTCCGCTTTTTACTTCAATCGGGACGATATTCATACTGTGCTGTGTTACAAAATCAACTTCACTTTCTTCTCCGCCTGTCCAGTAGAAAAGTGTGTGTTTTGCCAACTGTTGCAGTACAAATTGCTCAACAATCAATCCATTGAACTCGTCAAAAATAGCGTCTTTATTTTGAATTACTTCGATGGGAATATCTGCCAGATAGCGGAACAGACCTACATCAACGAAATACAATTTGAACGCCGACGGATCGGCATACGCTTTGAGTGGAATTTTATTGCCAACTTTCACATTATTTACACGCCGAACAATACCGGCATCGAGCAACCACTCTATTGCCAATTCGTATTCTCTTGCTCTCGCTCCGGATTTTATCGTTCCGTAAAGAAACTTGTCGTTTTTCTTGGCAAACTGAGCCGGCAAACTTTCAAAAATTTGACGAATGCGGACAGCGGTAGTATTGTCAGTATATTTGCTGAAATCGTTGCGATAGTTGTTCAGAATTTTTTCTTGATTGATTTTGACTTTTTCAAAATCTTGTGTTTTTATCCAATCGGCAACGACTGCCGGCATTCCACCAACAAAAAGATAGTATTTGAAAAGGTCGTAAAAAGTTTCCGCAAATTGATTTTCAAATTGATTTTCTTTGATATAGTCAAGCATTTTCTCTTTGCCATTTGCACAAAGAAACTCTTCAAAACTTAAAGGCTCTAACTTTAACGAATCAACCTTCCCAACAGGAAACGATGTTCCTTGATGCAAAAAAACACCAAGCAAACTTCCTGCCGACACCACATGATATTCGGGAGCATCTTCGCAAAAATATTTCAGCGATGTCAATGCTCGTGGCACTTCTTGAACCTCATCAAAGATTAACAACGTGTCTTTTGCCGAAATTTTCATATCTAAATTGAGTTCGAGCATTCCAACGATTCTTCGTGGATCTATTGAGCCTTCAAACAATTCAACGATTTCTCGCTTTGGATTCTGAAAATTAACGTATGCAACATTTTTGAAATGGCGTTTGCCAAACTCTTTGAGCAACCAAGTTTTTCCAACTTGCCTTGCACCTTCGAGCAAAAGAGGTTTCCGATCTTCATCGTTTTTCCATTTCAGCAGTTCTGCCATTAGTTTCCGTTCCATACGAGCTGTATTATTTTGCAAAGTTACAACATTTTTCCGATTTCACAATTTTTTTTGATATCAAAATACTCATTGTTGTTAATTAGCATAATGCAATAATTTAGATTTCCATGCAAAGATACAAAAAAAAATGAAATTAGTCCGAATTTATGCATTTTGCAACTTCCTTTATGGTTCGTGTTTTTTGCGATTGATGGCTTGCTTTGTTTGGCTTAACTGAACTTATAATACGTTGATTGTCAATCGTTTTGCTGCTAAGATTGTCATGACAGGACAAATCTCACGCAGACC
>WQWI01000034.1 GCA_009785425.1 Bacteroidales bacterium
CGTAACAACACGCTCAAACTGATTGATTACAGTCATTCGGCGGGTAATATGTCCTATCGCAAAAAACTCGCGAAGTACTATCAAGACAATGGAATCAATGTTGATGAAAATGAACTTATCATCGCAACTTCCGGTTCCGAAGCCGTTTTATTTGCCATGTTTGCTTGTGCAAATCCGGGCGATGAAATCATTGTTCCTGAGCCGTTTTATGCAAACTACAGCGGAATGGCTACTTATGTCGGAGCAAAACTTATTCCGGTTGCAACTTCTATTGAAACCGGGTTTGCTCTTCCACCCATTAAGGAATTTGAGAAAGTTATCACTCCAAAAACTCGGGCGATTTTGGTCAGTAATCCGGGAAATCCTACGGGCTATATATACACCCGTAAAGAAATGGAAGAACTGGGAGAATTAGTCAAGCAACATGATTTATTTTTACTTTCGGACGAGGTTTATCGCGAATTTTGTTACGATGGAACGGAAAATATCTCGGCTCTTCAAGTTAAAGGCATAGAGGAAAATGTTATTCTCATTGACTCTGTCTCGAAACGCTACTCTGCATGTGGTGTGCGTATTGGAGCAATTGTTTCAAAAAACAAGGAGGTTTTTAATGTTGCAATGAAGTTTGCACAAGCGAGATTGAGTCCGCCGAGTTACGGGCAAATTTTTGCCGAAGCAGCATGCGATACGCCGCAATCCTACTTCGATGAAGTGATTGCCGAATACACCAAACGTCGTGATATCGTGGTTGATGCCATAAACAAAATGGAAGGATGTTTCTGTCCGAAACCAAAAGGTGCATTCTATGCTATGGCTCGCTTGCCTATTGACGATTCGGATAAATTCTGTCAATGGCTTTTGGAAAAATTCGAACACAATAAGCAAACGATCATGTTCGCTCCTGCAACCGGATTTTATTCGCCGGGTAGCGGTAAAGGAAAAGACGAAATTCGTATCAGCTATGTTCTGAATGAAACGGATCTTCGTAATGCGATGGAGTGCTTGGAATTGGCTTTGAAACAGTATAACAAAAAATAATATCTCAAAATGGCTACAAAAAAAACTACAGCAAAAAAAACTACAGCTTCTAAAGCCGCAACCACAAAATTAAAACCTAAGTCCGGGTTTCGAATTGAGTCGGACTTGTTAGGCGAAAAGTACATTCCGAATGATGCTTTGTATGGCGTACAAACCTTGCGAGGCATGGAAAATTTTGACGTGAGTGGAAGATACCACGGAAACTATCCACACTTTATCAGCGGATTTGCCTACACCAAATGGGGTGCTGCGGAAGCCAACTACAAGTTGAAGTTGATCACAAAAGCACAACGTGACGGTATCGTTTTTGCATGTAAAGAACTTCTGAAAGGTATGCATTACGAGCATTTTCCGGTGGACATGATGCAAGGCGGAGCAGGCACTTCTGGAAATATGAATGCCAACGAAGTGATTGCAAATCTAGCGTTGAAACACATGGGTAAAAAATCGGGGCAATACGAATTTTGTTCGCCAAACGACATTGTGAACTGCTCACAATCTACGAACGATTCATATCCTACGGCACTTCACTTTGCAATGTACCTATATCATCAGGATTTTGTTGAAGTATTAAAGTATTTGATCGAATCTTTCGAAAAGAAAGCGAAGGAATTCAAAAATATCATCAAAATGGGACGTACACAGCTACAAGACGCCGTTCCGATGACGTTGGGACAAACCTTTTCAGGCTTTGCCGATTTATTGAAAAGTGAAATCCGAAATCTAGATTTTGCTGCAAGCGATTTTCTGGAGTGCAACATGGGTGCAACAGCAATCGGCACAGGCATTTGCTCAGAACCCGGATATAGCGAACTTTGCATTAAAGAATTGAAAAAAATCACAGGTTGGAACGTTCACTTGGCAAAAAATTTGGTGGCAGCAACATCAGACACGTCTTGTTTTGTAGGCTATTCAGGTGCTTTGAAGCGTTTGGCTATCAAACTTGGAAAAATTTGTAACGATTTGCGATTGATGTCGTCAGGTCCACGTTGTGGATTAAGTGAAATCAATCTTCCTCCGATGCAACCGGGTTCATCAATTATGCCGGGCAAAGTAAATCCTGTAATTCCGGAAGTTGTGAATCAAGTTTGTTTCAGAGTTATCGGAAACGATGTAACCATCACGATGGCTGCTGATGCAGCACAATTGGAACTCAACGTAATGGAGCCGGTTATTGTATTTTCGCTTTTCGAATCACTTGAATGGCTGATGAATGGTTGTGTTACCTTGCGAGAACTTTGTATCGACGGTATCACCGCAAACGAAGAGCATTGCAAAAAAATGGTTCAGAACAGCATCGGAATTGTTACTGCATTGAATCCGCATATTGGTTACAAAAATGCTACCGCAATTGCGAAAGAAGCTTTAGATACCGGAGCATCGGTCTATGATTTGGTGATTTCCAAAAAGGTTCTAACCAAAGCACAAGTGGACAAAATTTTGTTGCCGGAAAATATGATTAAACCTACGAAATTTAAGGTTTAGTAACCGTGCATTGTGCAGACAACCAATAGCAAACAGATCCCTCACTGCGTTCGGGATGACGAGCGTTTTAAGGAAGTGGGAGGAAAGAGGAGTGGCTTCGCCGCTCCTCTTTTCTCTCTTTTTCCCTGCAATTTCGTTGTCATTCCGAGCCGAAGGCGAGGAATCTGTTTGCTATTTTTCGATTTCCGCCATCGTACAAGTTATCTACGGCTTGTGTAGATTATGAGATTTTGGTTTATTCTGATAAGATCGGACGACAGGTTGTTCCATGCTCTCAACTGAGCCACTGTAACACCATACCGAGAAGCAATCAAGCTCAGCGAATCGCCACGTCTCACACGGTAGGTAATTCTTTGAACTGTAGGTGCTGCTTGCTGTTCAGGCGTCCAAGCAGGTGGGAATGGATTTGCAAAAATTGTATCACTGTACTCAATAAATCTGAGGATAAAATCCGCAGGAAGTCTAAGTACAAACGGGTCTGTTTCAGTTGCCGGAATAATATCCCGTCTATACTGCGGATTATGATCACGAATGGTTTGTATCGGAGCGCTTGTAAACTTTGCTATCTGCTCGAAATGAACTCTTTGTCGTATCATAATCGTATCCATGACCTCGGGCCAATCCGTTTCCGAAATTGTGATGCCATGCTCATTATGAAACTTCATCGCATAAGTTGCACCTATAAAAGCAGGTACAAAATTTCGTGTTTCTCTTGGTAAAAAATTGTAAATTCTCCAAAAATCGCGGTTGCCACCTGCTCTTCTAATGGCTCTGTTTACAGTACCTTGACCGCTGTTGTAAGCAGCAAGTGCCAGTGTCCAACAGCCAAATCTTCCATGTAGCTGTTTCAAATAAAGAACTGCGGCTTCAGTTGCCTTCTCGGGATCAAAACGCTCATCTAATTCAGCATTCACTCTTAGTCCGAGTGCTGTTCCCGTACGATACATAAACTGCCAAAGCCCTGATGCCCCTACACGTGAGACTGCACGAGGATTTAATGCCGATTCAATAACTGCCAAGTATTTTAACTCCTCAGGCATGCCGTGCTCTGCTAATTTTCGCTCAAAAATCGGGAAATAATACCTCGACAACATCAGCATCGTTCGAGTTTGATTTCGTCGGCGTTGCGTATAAACTTCGATAAAAGCACGAACTCTCCGATTGTACCGAAAATCTATTTCGCTATTGATTTGGTTTAATCGTGCTTCAAAAATCGAATCTGCCTCATCGCCAACAAGAGGCTCATAATTTAGATCTTCCTCAAGAATCGGAAATTCAGTACCCCTATCAAAAAGTCGTAAATGCCGTGTTAAAAAACTTTCTTGTAGTTCCGGAATGATAATCGTTGGAGGTGGCGTCAATTCAGGCATTTCCGATACAGAATCAACTTCTTGCTCAAGTATTTCCTGCATAGCAACCCTCCCTTGCTCAACTGTATCTTGAGCAAATCCCAACAGTGAAATCACTGAAAAAGTGATGACAATAGCAACCCTTCGTATGATTGCAGCTCTATCCATAGTATGCAAGGATACGAAAAATATTTGAAATATCCCGGATTATTCGCTTCTTCTTTGCGGAGGACCCGGATTAAAACTTCTTCTATCCGAGCGACGATCGCCGTCTCTACGGAAACCACCACCTTCTCTGCGAGGAGGACGTTCTTTGCGCTCCGGCTCCACATAGCCTTCAGGTTTAGGTAAAAGCACTTTGTGAGACAGTTTCAATTTTCCGGTTCTTTTGTCAATATCAACCAGTTTCACTTCAATGGCATCCCCTTCTTTCAAACCGGTTTCTTCCATAGTTTCGAAGCGTTTCCAATCTATTTCGGAAATGTGTAACAAAGCATCTTTCCCAGGCAAGATCTCAACAAACGCACCAAACGGCTGAAGGGTTTTTACCGTACCTTGGTACACTTCGCCAACTTCCGGAATTTCGATAATGGCCTTGATTCTCGCAATTGCATCATCAATAGCCTCTTTGTTTGGAGAAGCAATATCAATGATACCAAATTCGCCAACTTCTTCGATAGCGATTTCCGTTCCCGTTTCGCGTTGCATTTCTTGAATAACTTTTCCACCTGTACCAATCACTGCTCCGATAAATTCTTTCGGAATTGTCATTTGTACGATACGCGGAACAAACGGACGATAATCTTCACGAGGCTCTACAAGAGTTTTCTCCAGTTCATCCATGATATGAATACGTCCTGCATGAGCTTGCATAAGTGCTTTTGCTAATACTTCATACGACAATCCATCAACTTTAATGTCCATTTGGCAAGCCGTGATTCCCTCACGAGTTCCACAAACTTTGAAATCCATATCGCCCAAATGATCTTCATCACCCAAAATGTCCGACAATACTGCGAACCTGCTTGGATTTTTTTCATCGGAAATCAAGCCCATTGCAATACCGGTTACAGGTCTTTTGATTTTTACACCGGCATCCATCAATGCGAGTGATCCCGCACAAACCGTCGCCATTGAAGACGAACCGTTTGATTCCAAAATATCAGAAACTATACGAATCGTGTAAGGAAAATTCTCATCGCCCAAAGGCAACATCGGTTTGAGTGCTCGCATTGCAAGATTTCCGTGTCCGACTTCTCTGCGACCCGTTCCCCTATTTGGTCTTGCTTCGCCTGTCGAAAACGGAGGAAAATTATAATGCAATAAAAATTTATTTTTACCTTCGATAACTGCACCGTCAATGGTTTGCTCGTCAAGTTTTGTTCCCAAAGTTACCGTTGTGAGTGATTGCGTTTCGCCACGTGTAAAAATTGCCGAACCGTGTGCTGCAGGCAAGTAGTCCACCTCCGACCAAATCGAACGGATTTCATCGGTTTTACGACCGTCCAAACGGAACTGAGTGTCTAAAACCATATTTCGAACGGCTTCTTTGTGGCAATCGTGGAAATACATATTCAGCATGAACTTCTTTTCTGCAACTTCTTCTTCCGAAATTGTTGTCAAAAATTGAGCCTCGATTTCCTTGATTTTTTCGCCTCGAATAGCTTTGTTTGCAATACGCTCATTGGCTGCATCGTAGTATTTTTGGTAGCAAAAATCCCATACTTTTTTCTTCAAGTCCAAATCGTGTACTTCGTGGCAGTATTCACGTTTTTGTGTCTTTCCAACCATTTCAGCCAATTCACGTTGAGCGCGACATTGTACTTTAATGGCTTCATGAGCCACCTTCAACGCTTCAATCATGACTTCCTCCGACACTTCTTTCATTTCGCCTTCTACCATGTTGATATCTTTTTCGGAAGCGGCAACAATCAAGTCTAAGTCTGCGTTTTCCATTTGTTCAACAGTCGGATTAATTACGAACTCGCCATTGATGCGGGCTACACGTACTTCGGAAATCGGTCCGTTGAACGGAATATCCGACACCGCCAAAGCCGAAGAAGCCGCTAATGCTGCGTATGCATCGGGCAAAACGTTTTTATCTCCGGAAATCAAATAAACCAATACTTGTGTATCTGCATGATAATCACTCGGAAACATCGGACGAAGCGCCCTGTCAATCAATCGTGAAATCAAAATTTCATACTCCGAAGGACGAGCTTCACGCTTGAAAAAACCGCCGGGAAATCGTCCCACTGCGGCATATTGCTCTCGAAAATCCACTGAAAGTGGCATATAATCCACATTATCAGCCGCTTCTTTTTTACTTACAACTGTTGCCAACAACATGGTGTCGCCAACTTTAACAACTACCGAACCATCGGCTTGTTTTGCTAATTTTCCTGTTTCAATTGTTACTTCCCGACCGTCGGGCAGTAAGAATGTTTTTTGTGTTCCTAACATCTTCTTCTTTTTTTATTTTCATCATAAACGAAAAAAGGCACATTTCGTAAAGTGATACGAATTAAGCGCCCCTCTTCTTTTTTTAACTATCTTTCCTAAGATTACTTACGCAAGTTAAGCTCTTTCAAGATCGCACGATATCGAGTGATATCACGCTCCTTCAAATAATCGAGCAATTTACGACGTTGTCCAACCAAACTTACCAACGAGCGTTTGGTTCTCATGTCTTTTTTGTTTTGCTTCATGTGCTCGGACAAGTGCTGAATTCTGTGTGTAAATAGTGCAATTTGTCCTTCTGAAGATCCGGTATCCGCTGTGGATTTACCGTGTTTGATAAGAATGTTTTTCTTTACTTCTGCTGTTAAATACATAACTTTTTAACTATTTTTTCTTTTCATCATTAAATTGGGTGCAAAGATACGTTTTTTTTTCGAGACTACCAAATTTCGGCATAAATTTATTTTTCGATAGGCTATCCATAGGCTGCGCCTGCAGTTAGCCACATAACCTGGCAAATTCATTTCTTTTGTGTAACTTTGCGGAAAATTTTACGTATAACATAGCAATCAGTAACAAATCAAATTATAAATCAAAAACAAAACAACATGAAAAAATTATTCACAACAACTTTAGCATTGCTCTTGGTAGCAAGCTTAACAGCACAAGTTTCATTTGGTCCGCGTGCAGGGTTTAATCTGACAAACATGAATGAAACTATAGAAGCACTCGGGATGTCTATCTCGCTTGATACCGATTTTAAACCTGGCTTTCAAGTCGGTTTAGTGGCTGATATTCCTATTCTTGGCGAGTTCTTAAGCATTCAGCCGGGACTTTTATTTGCCCAACAAGGAGCTCGAATCAATAACCTTTGGGGATTAGATATCAATGGTACAATTAATATCAACTACCTGCAGATGCCAATTAATGCACAATTTGGATTTGGAATAGGTGAAAATGCAAGGCTTTTATTGCAGGCAGGTCCATATTTGGGATTTGCTTTGAGCGGAACAATCAAAAATGATGATGCATCAGCAGATATTAAATTTGGAAGCAATGACGAAGAGATGAGACGTTTTGACCTTGGTGCTGGTTTTGGTGCTGGAGTACAATTTGGTAGACTCCAAGTTGGTATTGGCTATAACCTGGGTTTCGCTAATCTATCTAACGAAGATAATACCACAACGAGAAACAACGGTTTAGCATTTACTGCAACGTGGCTGTTTGGTGGCAATCGCTAAACAGTATCAAGCAGATTCCTCGACTTCACACTACGTGTGTGCTTCGCTATTTATATTTTCTCTTTTTCAACCGCTGTTTTTTTGTTCGTCAGGGCACCGATTGCAAATCGGTGCCAGCGGGATCATCAAAAACCCAATCTCAAATTCAACAATAAATCCACGCTGATAACGTGCGAATACTCCCATGCAGGTCTTGGACGAATACGATAGAAGGACGGGCGATAATTAACGCCTAATCGAAAGCCTTCCCCCAAAAGCACATAAGCACTGAGAGAAAGCCCTAAAGTTCGGTGTCTTTCAGACATAAAAATAGGCTTAGGTCTAACAGTATCTTGCCAATCCCAACCAGTCCCATAATCCGTATGTCTCCACCCCATTGAGTTGTAAGATAATCCTGTACCCACTATCAAATGCCTAAAAACACGAACTTGATGCTCCAACGATAAATAATGAGTGAACATTTGTTCACGAACACCATACGGATCCCAACTAATCCCCACGGGAACAGGAATAGGATAGTTTACAACACCTCCAAATGTCAATACAATAGATTTGTTGTTAGAATAGCCCAATTCGCCACCTATCGAAATTCCGAAAAAACCAAAGAGGCTTTTTTGAGGTAAATTTTGCGGTCTAAACTGAAAAAAGTTGACGTAAGGCAGAGAGAGGTTAAGGGCTAAGTGATTTATGTTGTTTCTTTGATAAAAACTGTTAATTCTACCCATACTTTGAGAAACTACAAGACTATCTTTATTTTTTGCTGTTTTTGTCACGGTATCGTTAATCGTTATTTCACTTTTTTCGAATGTGTGAACTGTAATTTTTGTTGTTGGGGAGTTCAAAATTGTAGCACACGAAGCAAAGGACAAATAAACGGCTTGTAACACTAATAATTGTATGATCTTTTTTGACTTGGTCATCGCTATCCAAAACACAAAGGTATAACAAATTTTTGAAACAAACAAATCTTATTTCGTTTTTTTAGGGTAATCAGTATCCAATATCTCATTTTGAAAACTGCCACCTATTTCATTGTCTATAGTCATATTGATGAAATTGCCAAGAGCCATACCAGATTTATATCTCACTGCCCAAACGGCGGATACTGCCTAATATGTCTCATCGCTTCTGTAGGCGGATAAAAAATCATTCCGTTCAATTCTTCCATCTCCTGCCAACTGATGTCATAGCGTTTCAGAATTTTATAACCCTCTCTAATTTCTTCCCACGTATATTTTTTCAAAGTAACCCGCTGGCGCGGACGTCCCCGTCCGTGCCTTGTATAAATTTCTGCATATTTCGTATTTTCCATCTTACTTTAATCACATCTAATCTGTTAATTTTCAACCATCGGCACAGACGGGACGTCCGCGCCACCTTATATTTGCAAATTGAAAAAAATGTTTAACTTTGTAATCAATTATTAACCCCAAATCATGAAGAAAGAGACCAAGACAGTAACCTATGTCCGCGCCCGAGAAAGAC
>WQWI01000035.1 GCA_009785425.1 Bacteroidales bacterium
AAAAAAACATGCCAAGATCAGTAAATGTCGTTGCCGCAAGGGCACGTAGAAAAAAAGCATTGAAATTGACCAAAGGTCAGTTTGGCCGCAGAAAAAATGTTTGGACAGTAGCCAAAAACTCGTTAGAGAAAGGTTTATTGTACGCTTATCGCGACCGCAAAGCGAAAAAACGCAGTTTCCGCAATCTTTGGATTGTACGTATTAACGCAGGATGCCGTCAATTCGGAATGTCGTATTCCAAATTTATGGGCAAACTTCACGCCAAAAACATTCAACTAAACCGTAAGGTTTTAGCCGATTTGGCAATGAATCATCCTCAAGCGTTCAAGGCTATTGTAGATAGCGTGAAATAATAACTGTCATTGCGGGCTTGACCCGCAATCTCCCCACAACAAGGGGATTCTCGCTTTCGCGGGAATGACGATTAAAAAACAAAAAAAAAGCAAATTACTATGAAACCAGAACTCATGCAATATGTGGATTCCTTAGTTGAGCGTAAGGATTTCCCTGCTTTCAAAGCCGGCGATACAGTTACAGTTCATTATAAAATCAAAGAAGGAAACAAAGAGCGTATTCAGCAATATCAAGGTGTTGTTTTACAACGTGCGGGTAGCGGAACTACATCAACATTTACCGTTCGTAAAATGTCCGGAAACGTTGGTGTTGAGCGTATTTTCCCGGATTGTTCGCCGTTTATTGATAAAATCGAAGTGAACAAACGTGGTGTAGTTCGCAGAGCAAGAATTTTCTATCTTCGTAAACTCACCGGTAAGAAAGCAAGAATCAAAGAACGCCGTATGCGTTAACAATAAAAAATCCCGCTGAAAAGTGGGATTTTTTTTTATCCAGCTATCGTAAATCTTATCGGCAAATTAAACTGTGTACGCACCACCTGATTGCGTGTTTTTCCGGGAATCCAGTTGGGCATGCTTTCTACAAGACGAATAGCCTCAGCATCTGCACCAATTTCAGGAAGAGGGTCAATACCTCGAAGAATTCTAGTATTGGAAAGACTACCGTCGCGTTCAACAACAAATGTAACAAAAACAGTTCCTTGAGGGATAGCAGACCCATGTCGCATTCTTCGATTAGATTGGATAAATCCCATAAGTGCCTCTGTACCACCTGGAAATTGAGGTGAAATTTCAACAATAGTGTGAATATGACCTTCCTCTTGCTCAAGCCAAACCCTACCGGTATCTGTTTCGATAAAGTATGATTTTGGGTTAATGAATGGTTTTAGGTCAACGTACCCGAAGTCGGAAGCCATTGCAATAGAGCCTTTCAAAAACATCAGTACAAAAAAGGCAAATATGGTTTTTGGGGTAAGCCCTAACATAGTGTTTGTGTTTGGTTCTGTAAAAATACGAAAAAAAGTTTGAAATAGCAAATTTTAAGGGAAACTATTTGGTGGAGTGAAAAAAAAGTTGTAACTTTGTAGCGTATAAAAAAACAACGTTATGCAGAAAAAACCTTATTTTACTGACGATGCCCATATCTTAATGACCGTTAATGAGCCTGCTTTAGCTTACCAAACCGCTAATCACAACGAAATGGCTGCAGACGTTTCAACATCCAAAGAAAGATTTAACAATCCTAATGTTCCGTTTCATTGCACAGAGGATGAGTTCTTGGAGCATATTCGTAGTATCGAGCAAAGCATTGAACGAGGGGAATTTATGACCGCTGAACAATCTGATAGATATTTTGAAGAATGGAAGAAAGAGTATCTCGCAAACCGTATGCGACAAGCATAAGGTTCGAAGAAAATCGTCTGCATATTTACGATTATTCGCTCGAAATGTTCGGTATTTTTCAAGCGGAACGCTATTTGGAAAAAGTCAAAAAAGCGGTACACACACTTCCGACTTGGTATATGCTTTACCCCGAATGTCGTCATATTCGGACGAAAAGTCAAATGTATCGCAACATTGTTCTTGATGCACATTTGATTATTTATCGAGTTACAAAACAACGTGTCGAAGTGTTAGACATCGTCCATTCTGCATCAAGTGTCAGTAAAATTCGTAGCACTCGCAAAATTAACGTGTAAAAGGTTTCAAATACGATTTTTTACATTTTCCAAATTCTTTGCACAATGAAACAGTACCCTATCGTTGAACATTTTTACTCCCTGCAAGGCGAAGGAGCAAACGCAGGAAAACCTGCGTACTTCCTAAGGCTGAGCGGTTGCAATGTGCAATGCGATTTTTGCGATTCGAAAAATTCTTGGGACGAAGCCAACGCACAAAAGATGTCGTCGGAAAAAATTGTTGAGCTAATCAAAAAAACAACTGCAAAAAACGTTGTAGTTACCGGCGGAGAGCCACTTTTACATAATTTAGATGAGCTTTGCAAAACCATTCGCACACATATTCCAAATGTGAACTTATGGCTCGAAACTTCAGGAACAGCACCGTTTAGCGGAGACTTCAATCATGTTTGCTTGTCCCCAAAGAAAAAAAGCTTACCGCTCTCGGAAAATTACGCAAAAGCAAATGAATTAAAGGTAATTATTCAGAATTCGGACGATTTCGAATTTGCTGAAACACAAACCGAGCAGGTCAATCCGAGTTGCAGTTTGTTCTTACAAACGGAATGGATTGCAAAAAATAATGAAGCAATCATTGATTACATTCTGAAAAATCCGAAATGGCGGTTGTCTGTGCAACTGCACAAACTTTTGGATATTCAGTAAAATAATTCTCCATTTTCAATTCTCAATTAAATTTCGTATCTTTGCAAAAAACGAAAAACATGAAACAAGTTGTTGCAGGTATTGATATTGGTGGCACTAATACGGTGTTTGGTTTGACTGATCGTGAAGGTGCAATTCTCGCTTCGGGCAGTTTGAAAACAGCAAAGTATGAGGACGGGGAAGTTTTTATCCAAGACCTTGTAAAAGCCATCTCAAACGGTTTAACCGATGATATGAAATTAGTCGGAATCGGAATCGGTTGTCCAAATGCCAATCATTACACAGGAACTATGGAAAATGCTCCAAATCTGAAAATAAAAGGCGTTATTCCATTTGTAAAACGCTTTGAAGAAATTTTTTCCGTCCCTACTGTTTTGACGAATGATGCTAACGCAGCAGCAATCGGCGAAATGGTGTTTGGCGGTGCAAAAGGTTTGAAGGATTTTTTCATGATAACGCTTGGAACAGGTGTCGGCAGTGGATTTGTCGCAAACGGGGAATTAGTTTACGGGCACGATAGTTTTGCCGGAGAATTAGGACATACTATAGTATTGCTAGACGGTAGAATGTGCGGTTGCGGACGAAAAGGCTGTTTGGAAACCTACACGTCTGCATCCGGAATTGCAAAAACATTTATTGAACTAACCGAGAAGTATACAGGTAAAAAACTTGAAAACACCAACAGTTATGAGGTAATGCTCGAAGCCGAAAAAGGAAATCCTATTGCTATCGAAACGTTTGATTTTACTGCAAAAATTTTAGGATTAGCCTTAGCAAATGCCGTTTGTATAACAAGTCCATCACACATATTTTTGTTTGGCGGTCCTGTGAAAGCAGGGCGTTTTTTACTTGATCCCCTGAAAAAATATATGGAGGACTACATGCTTTTTGTTTACAAAAATAAGGTTGACGTGCAAGTTTCCGAATTGCTTGATAGAAATGCAGCGATTTTGGGAGCAGCAGCATTGGGCTGGCAAAGGATTTGATAATCAAAGAAAAAAAACGATAAAATGCAAAACGCACAAACATTAGCAGAAAAATTAAAAGCCAAAAAAGGCTTTGATTTGAACATGACCATTGGATTGGATGGATTTGTCGATGAAATTATTCACGTAGTGGATAAGCGTCAAGATTTTCAAAACTATACTCGAATTAAAACCATTGCAGAATTTGGCGAACGTGTATCAAAAGCTGCAGGTCTTAGTGCTAACTTTGAATTTGTTCCGGTACAAACCAAATTGGGGGGCAACGGACCAATTTTGACCAATGCCTTATTAGAATATGGCGTGTCGGTAACTTACGTAGGCTCACTCGGAAAACCGGCTATACATCCTGTTTTCCAGCCGATGGCGGATAAAGCAAAAGCCGTACACAGCCTTTGTGGTGCGGGTTTGACCGATGCTTTAGAATTTGAAGACGGCAAACTGATGCTAGGCAAGCATGCTACACTCAAAGACATAACCTGGACGGCATGCAAAGAGGCTTTGGGCGGAGCAGAAGGCATCGCAAAATTGATAAATAAGTGTCAATTATTCGGTATGGAAAACTGGACGATGCTCCCCTATATGAGCGATATTTGGGAAGGCATGATAAACGAAGTATTTCCGCTATTAGTAGACAGAGCTGAAAAACCAATCGCTTTTTTCGACCTCGCAGATCCTGAAAAACGTACAAAAGAGGATATTTTTCGGGCTATGCAATTAATCAGCAACTTTGAAGGAAAATTTCGTACAATTTTAGGCCTTAATGAATCCGAAGCCTATCAAATTGCCGATGTTATGGGTGTAAAAGTAGAGGAAGGTCCTGACAAACTTAGAAATGCGGTAATCACAACCTCTGAAAAATTAGGCATCTATTGTTTAGTTGTTCACCCTGTACGTAGTGCATGCTGTGTGGTTGACGGCGAATATTTTTATACCGAGGGTCCGTATTGTGAGAAACCCAAACTAACAACAGGTGCAGGCGATAATTTTAACGCCGGTTTTTGCCTTGGACAGACATTAGGTCTCGACCCGCTGCTATCTCTTACATTGGGGGTATGTACATCCGGTTTTTACGTGCGTAATGCACACAGTCCAACTTTTGAGCAAGTTATAGAATTTGCAGAGAACTGGAGTGATTGATCGTTCATTTCTTTTTTGTGCCCAAAAATCAAAATCCAAAGTACCATGAAAAAATACACTTATCATTTACTCGTAGTTATTCTTGTGTCTGCAGTAATTTTCAATGCTTGCCACAATGACCCTGACCCACCAGAAACCGAAACTACCATTCCCGCTGCTAGTGTAATCTTAAATCAAACCACCACAAATTTGGATGCTGGAGGCACTCTGCAATTAACGGCAACCGTTTTGCCTGAAGATGCTACCAACCGAAATGTAACTTGGTCAAGCAACGACACTTCCGTTGTAACTGTGAATAGTTCCGGCATTGTAACCGGAATTTCTGTAGGTAATGCGATAATTACTGTGCGAACAGAGGACGGCAATCATACCGCAATGTGTGCCGCAACAGTATATCCACCAATTTTACCTAATTTTTGTAATCTGCGTACACCTGGTTGGGGCGAAAACCTTGGCACTATAACTTTCCACAGTCAAGGTCACAATGTTGTGATATCGGGATATGGAATTACTCAGACTTGGTCGGGTGCTGTAACTGCTACCAATTGCCAGAAAATTACTTTTAGCGGAGAAGTTTGGAATGATATGCATGTTAGTTTCAATGCAGACTGTCGCTCTAACTCCAATCTTCCAGGCGATTTGTTTTCGTGGTGTGCAGTAGTTCGTTTTGCTGATGATCTTTGCCCTTATCCTTGGCGTGTCCCGACAACAGACGATTTCAGAGATTTGGATATTGCTTTAGGTGGTACGGGTGATAATAGAGATGCCACCCTTGAGTTTGTTAATGACAATTTCATCGCACGTTGGGGCGGTGCTTTTGGTGGTTACTCCTTCCCCGATGGTACGTCGTGGAATCAAGCTACGTTACGGAGCATCTACTGGTCGTCACAATCGCAGTTCGACATAGACTTCCACTGGGGTAATGTTTTACATCTCAGCATGTTTGGCGAGGTCCGACCTCAGGGCTTATGGAATAAGGGTAGCGGCGTAGCCGTGCGTTGTGTTCAGTAGTTTACCAAAAATACCAATTCAACAGTGAACAGCAAAATATCCTAATAAGTTTCACAAGCATTTTTTTGCTTCGTTTTCTTTGTTCCGACAAAAAATGAAGAAATACCTGGTTATTAACAGCGTTCTGATAAAAAAAAATCCATTTCAGTTTGGTTTGGAACAAAATTTGCTGTATCTTTGCGGTAGTATAATGTACAAACAAAATTCCAACCACTATGACAGAACAAGTTGACATCAAAGAACTGAACGAGAAAATCCAAAAAGAGTCCGCATTCGTGGATATACTTACAATGGAATTGAAAAAGACCATTGTCGGACAAAAGCACATGATAGAACGCTTGCTCATCGGATTGTTGGCAAACGGACATATCCTGTTGGAGGGTGTTCCCGGATTGGCGAAAACATTAGCAATTAAGTCGCTTGCAGAATCGATTGATGCTAAATTTTCTCGCATTCAATTCACTCCGGATTTGTTGCCTGCAGACCTTTTGGGAACAATGATTTATAGCCAAAAAGAGGAGCAATTTATCACAAAAAAAGGACCTCTTTTTGCCAATTTTATTTTGGCGGACGAGATTAATCGTGCACCTGCAAAAGTGCAGTCTGCCTTGCTCGAAGCTATGCAGGAACGCCAAGTTACCATCGGCGAAACCACATATAAGCTGGACGATCCTTTTTTGGTTTTGGCAACACAAAACCCTATCGAACAGGAAGGAACCTATCCCCTACCCGAAGCACAAGTGGATCGTTTTATGCTGAAACTCGTGATTGGGTACCCTCAAAAAGAGGAGGAAAAACTAATCATTCGTCAAAATATTTTGAATGAATATCCAAAGGTTTCGCAAATTCTGAAACCAACCGATATTATTAAGGCTCGCGAACTCACACGTGAAGTATATTTAGACGAAAAAATCGAAAATTATATTACCGATATTATATTTGCAACACGTTTTCCGAGCGAATATAAGTTGGAAAAGTTCAGAGATTTGATTTCGTTTGGAGGCTCGCCACGTGCAAGTATCAACTTGGCTTTGGCATCAAAAGCATACGCATTTATCAAGCGTAGAGGCTACGTGATTCCGGAAGATGTTCGGGCAATTTGTCACGATGTGCTACGGCACAGAATTGGCCTAACTTACGAAGCGGAAGCGGAGAATATCACGACAGAGGACATTATTAATGAGATTTTGAATACTGTGGAAGTTCCGTAGGCAGGTGCAAGGTACGAGGTGTGAGAGCAGTGTTGATTAGGC
>WQWI01000036.1 GCA_009785425.1 Bacteroidales bacterium
AATTAGTTCGCTACTCTAAAAAATCAGGGGAGGTTATTAAGTAATGAGTTACACACCAAGATTAGCTGAAAAATACCGCAAAGAGGTTACACCTGCTCTGATGAAAGAGTTTGGTTACAAATCTGTAATGCAAGTGCCTCGTTTGCAAAAAATCTGTCTCAACCAAGGGTTGGGTTCAGCTACCGCCGACAAAAAATTGATTGACGCCGGCGTTGAAGAAATGACAAAAATCGCAGGACAAAGAGCCGTTCCTACGAAATCTAAAAAAGACGTTTCTAACTTCAAACTTCGTGTAGGTATGCCGATTGGTGTACGTGTTACGTTGCGTGGAGAAAGAATGTACGAATTTTTGGATCGTTTGATTACGGTTTCTATTCCTCGTATCCGCGATTTCCGTGGAATCAGTGATAAAGGTTTTGACGGACGTGGAAATTACACGTTTGGCGTTACCGAGCAAATCATTTTTCCGGAAATAGACATCGATAAAATCACTAAAATTAACGGTATGGACATCACATTCGTGACAACTGCAAACACCGACAAAGAGGCGCATGCATTGTTGAAAGAATTCGGTATGCCGTTTCAAAAACCTAATCAATAAAAGACGTCATTCCCGCGAAGGCGGGAATCCCCCAATAGCGAGGGGATTGCGGGACAAGCCCGCAATGACGACAACAATAAAAAGAAAAAGACTATGGCAAAAGAATCAATGAAAGCCAGAGAGATTAAGCGTCAAAAAATGGTTGCAAAGTATGCAGCCAAACGTAAAGCGCTCAAAGAAGCCGGAGATTACGAAGGTTTGCAACATCTTCCGAAAAACGCTTCGCCTGTTCGCTTGCACAACCGTTGCAAAATCACAGGTCGTCCGAAAGGATACATGCGTACGTTCGGCATTTCACGTATCAACTTCCGTGAGATGGCGTTAGCGGGCTTGATCCCGGGCGTGAAGAAAGCAAGTTGGTAACAATGACAGGATTGAACCTCATATTATTGCTTGTTGTTGCGATATTGAGTTTTACCAGTATTGCACTGATTGCAGCGAAATTAAAGAAAAAAAACGATACTCTGATGCAATAAGAGTCATCAAAAGTCAAACACCGTAGAGACGCGATTAATTGCGTCTGTACACAAAACAAACAAAAAAAATGATTACAGATCCAATTGCAGATTTCCTAACACGTGTTAGAAATGCAATCATGGCCAAACACCAAGTGGTGGAAGTGCCGGCATCGAACATCAAGCGTGCAATCACGAAGATTTTGTTCGAAAAAGGATACATCTTGAACTATAAGTTCGAAGGTGAAGGTCCGACAGCAACCATTAAAATCGCTTTGAAGTACCATCCGGTAACCAAAGTGTCGGCAATCAGACAGATTGAACGTATCAGTAAGCCCGGTTTGCGTAAGTACGCATCAGCCGAGAACCTTCCTCGCGTTTTGAACGGTTTGGGAATCGCTATTGTATCGACCTCTCGCGGTTTGATGACGGATAAAGAAGCTCGTACGCAAAACGTAGGTGGTGAAGTAATTTGTTATGTAAGCTAATCAGAAGGAGGAAGAGTTATGTCAAGAATAGGAAAAGCACCCATTAGCATCCCGAGCGGCGTTGAAATCAAAGTTGCTCCGAATAATGAAATCACAGTAAAAGGGCCAAAAGGCGAGTTGAAACTTGCTATGGATCCGGATATTAAATTAGAAATCGAAGGCACAACAGCAACTGTTGTTCGTCCGACCGATCAAAAACGCCACCGCTCGCTTCACGGCTTGTACCGTGCGTTAGTTTACAATATGGTTAAAGGAACTTCGGAAGGATTTTCAACCACATTGGAAATTGTCGGTGTAGGTTACAAAGCTGCAGTTGAAGGACAAATTATAGAATTGTCGTTAGGCTATTCTCACGGTTTGTTTATTGAAATGCCGAAGGAAGTACAAGCAACAGCAACCGCTGAAAAAGGTAAGAACCCAACGCTCACGCTGACCTCTCACGACAAGGAATTGTTGGGATTAGTTGTGGCGAAAGTTCGTTCGTTCCGTAAGCCTGAGCCGTATAAAGGAAAAGGTATCAAATTCCAAGGTGAAGTATTGCGTAGAAAAGCCGGTAAATCAGCATCAAGTAAATAATAATTTAGGGGTGTATGGCAAAATCCATACGTCAAGAAAAAAATATCAAACATGTCAATCAAAAAACAATACAGAAGACAACGCATCAAAATGCGTCTTCGCAAGAAAATCAAAGGTACGGAGGCAACTCCTCGCTTGTCGGTTTTCCGTAGCAACAGAGACATTTATGCTCAAATCATCAATGATTTGGAAGGCAAAACGTTGGTTGCTACCTCATCTCGCGACAAAGATTTTTCAGCAAAAGGAACAAAAACCGAGCTTGCTAAAGAAGTGGGCAAAGCGATCGCTGCGAAAGCACTGGAGGCAGGTATCAGCACAGTAATTTTTGACCGAAACGGCTATTTGTATCACGGACGAGTAAAAGCCTTAGCAGAAGCAGCTCGCGAAGGCGGACTTAAATTTTAATCTAATCAGACTATGACAGACGCAAACGTAAAAAGAGTAAAATCCAGCGAAATCGAGTTCAAAGACAAACTTGTGGCTGTGAATCGTGTTACAAAAGTAACCAAAGGGGGTCGTGCATTTAGTTTTTCTGCCATTGTTGTGGTTGGAAACGAGAATGGCGTAGTCGGCTACGGTTTAGGTAAAGCCAAAGAAGTTCAAGCCGCTGTAGCGAAAGGTGTTAGCGATGCTAAGAAAAACCTTATCAAAGTACCTATTTTGAAAGGAACTGTTCCTCATGAGCAAGTTGGTAAGTATAGCGGAGCACAAGTATTTCTGAAACCTGCTTCTCACGGTACCGGAGTAATCGCCGGTGGTGCGATGCGTGCGGTTTTGGAGAGCGTTGGTGTGAAAGACGTTTTGGCGAAATCCAAAGGTTCGTCGAACCCACACTCTGTGGTAAAAGCTACAATAAACGCTTTGATGCAGTTGCGTGATGCACATACAGTTGCAGAACTTCGCGGCATTGGAATGAATCGAGTATTTAACGGTTAATCAAAGAATAATGAAAAAGGTAAAAGTAACCCTTGTAAAAAGTAGAATCGGACGCCCCGAACGCCAAAAACGTACATTGACTGCGTTAGGTCTGGGACGTATCAGCAGCAGCAACGAACATACACTCACGCCTCAAATTGAAGGCATGATTGCAAAAGTCGCTCATTTAGTAAAAGTAGAAGAAATTTAATACCATGGAATTATCAAACTTAACACCCGCAAAAGGGTCGATAAAAAAGAATTACCGAGTTGGACGTGGCTACGGATCGGGCAATGGAAAAACTGCCGGTCGTGGTCATAAAGGTGCTCAATCGCGTTCAGGATACAGCCGTAAAGCCGGTTTTGAAGGAGGTCAGATGCCTCTTTACAGACGTGTTCCTAAGGGTGGTTTCAAAAACATCAACCGTGTAGAATACGATGCAATCAATTTGGATACGTTACAACAATTGATCGAAACTAAAAAAGTTACTGAAATCAATATAGATGTATTGGCAGCAAACGGATTAGTTTCTAAAAAAGCGTTGGTAAAAGTTTTGGGACGTGGAAAAATCAATGCAGCCGCAACAGTTTCGGCAAATGCATTTTCCGAAACAGCAAAAAAAGCCATTGAAGCCGCTGGAGGTACCGTAACAGTTATATAACCCCAAACGTCATTCCCGCGAAGGCGGGAATCTCCTCATAGCAAGGGGATTGCGGGTCAAGCCCGCAATGACGAATACAGAAAAAAACATGAAAAGATTTTTTGAAACCCTACGAAACATCAGCAAAATAGAGGAACTGAAAAAACGGATACTCTATACACTCGGGATCATTGTGATCTACCGAATAGGTACTTTCGTTGTTCTTCCGGGTGTAGATCCTGCGTATTTGGGAGCCCTTCAGCAACAAGCCTCAGACGGAATCTTGGGTTTGTTGAATATGTTCTCAGGAGGTGCATTTTCGCAGGCATCTATCTTTGCCTTGGGTATAATGCCCTACATCTCTGCATCTATTGTGATGCAGTTGATGGGAATGATGGTGCCGTACTTCCAAAAAATGCAGCGTGAAGGCGAAAGCGGTCGTCGGAAAATGAATCAGTACACACGTCTTCTTACGATTGCAATTACAGTACCACAAGCGTATGCCTATTTGACGAACCTTAGAAATATGGTTCCCCCAGATGGAATTACACCGTTTGACGGTGCTGCACCGGGATTATTTTTCTGGGTATCCTCAATAGTTATTCTCACAGCAGGAACATTATTTGTGATGTGGCTGGGTGAAAGAATTACAGAGAAAGGTATTGGAAATGGTATCTCGATGATCATTATGATTGGTATCATCGCACAACTGCCGTTTGCTTTATTTGCTGAGTTTATTTCTCGCATGGAAGAAACAGGTGGTGGAGGATTAGTAGTTTTCGCAATTCAGCTTTTGGTCTTGCTTGCGGTAATTTTACTCTGTATCCTTTTGGTACAAGGTACACGCCGTATTCCGGTTCAGTATGCAAAACGTATTGTTGGAAATAAGCAATACGGTGGCGTTCGTCAGTACCTTCCGATGAAGGTAAACTCTGCAGGAGTTATGCCGATTATCTTTGCACAAGCGATTATGTTTATTCCGATCACTCTTGCAGGATTTGCAGGAGATGGCTCCGGAGCATTTGTGCGAGCATTGACGGATTGGGGCGGATTTTGGTATAACTTAATGTTTGGACTAATCATCATCATGTTCACGTATTTCTATACGGCTGTAACCATGAATCCGCAACAAATTTCAGACGATTTGAAGAAAAACAGCGGATTTATTCCGGGTGTGAAGCCCGGTCGTCAGACTGCAGAGTTTATTGATGGTGTGATTTCAAGAATTGTGTTGCCAGGCTCGATATTCCTTGCGTTTGTTGCTGTTTTGCCGGCAATCATCATGCAATTTGGCGTAACAATGCAATTTGCACAGTTCTACGGAGGAACGTCGTTGCTGATTATGGTAGGTGTGGTTTTGGACACGTTGCAGCAAATAGAAAGTCACTTGTTGATGCGTCACTACGATGGTTTGACCAAATCCGGACGTATCAAAGGACGAATGGGATAAACCATGTTGAGATTATTCAAAATGATCAATCAATATAACGACACTGAAGTCGAAAAAATCAGGGAAAGTTCATTACTTGTTGGAAAAACCTTGGCGGAAATAGCTAAGCACATCAAGCCCGGTGTAAAAACCATTGAGTTGGATAGACTTGCAGAGCAATTTATTCGTGATCATGGTGCAACACCTGAATTTAAAGGGTATCGCGGATTCCAGAATACCTTGTGTGTTGCTGTAAATGATGAAGTTATACACGGCATTCCGGGCGACTATGAACTGAAAGACGGCGATATTATTTCGGTAGATTGTGGTGTTCGGAAAAACGGATTTGTCGGTGATTCGGCTTATACGTTTGCGGTTGGAAATGTGAGCGAAGAAGCAAAACGCTTGATGAAAATAACGAAAGAATGTTTGGAGTTAGGTATTACAGAAGCCTTTGCAGGAAATAGAGTAGGGGATATTGGCTTTGCAGTTCAGCAACACGCAGAAAAGAACGGTTACAGCGTAGTTCGAGAGTTTTGCGGACACGGCGTTGGAAAGAAACTTCACGAAAAACCTGATGTGATGAACTTCGGACGGCGTGGACATGGCAAACAACTCAAGAACGGAACAGTTATCGCAATTGAACCGATGATAAACCAAGGTAAAAACAATGTTACGCTCGACAACGACAATTGGACAGTTCGAACAGCAGATGGAAAACTATCTGCACACTACGAGCACACTGTTGTCGCACGACAAGGCAAAGCGGAGATTTTATCTTCGTTTGAGGAAATAGAAAAAGAGTTGGCAAGAAAATAAATGGTAATTAGACCCCTGATGGGTTCGCTATAAGTGATTATAACAATGAATAACGCCCCGTAGGGGCAAATAACAAAGTAAATATGGCAAAACAACAATCCATACAACAAGACGGAACCGTTCTCGAATCTCTCGGGAATGCAATGTTTCGTGTGGAATTGGAAAATGGGCATACCATTATTGCTCATATCTCCGGAAAAATGCGTATGCACTATATCAAAATTGTGCCCGGAGATAAAGTGCAATTGGAAATGTCGCCGTATGATTTGACCAAAGGACGAATAGTATTCAGACATAAATAAAACAAAGATATGAAAGTAAGACCATCCGTAAAAAAACGTTCTGCCGACTGTAAAATTGTCCGCAGAAAGGGCGTAGTTTTTGTGATTAACAAGAAAAATCCCAAATTCAAACAGCGTCAAGGGTAGCAATTATACGTCATTCCGCACTTGATGCGGAATCCCCCTGAACAAGGGGATTGCGGGTCAAGCCCGCAATGACGACCCAAAATTTAAAAACAAATTAAACACAAAATAAGAACAAATGGCACGTATTTCAGGTATTGACTTACCAAAAAACAAGAGAGGTGAAATTGGTCTGACGTACATTTATGGTATCGGCAGAAGCACCGCTCAAAAGATTTTA
>WQWI01000037.1 GCA_009785425.1 Bacteroidales bacterium
ACCGGAGAAAAATCTTATTCTCGTAAAAGGCTCTGTTCCCGGTCCAAAAGGTTCATATTTAAAATTAGAAAGATGGAGTTAAAAGTATTAAACATTGAGGGAAAAGAAACCGGAAAACAGGTTACCCTCAGCGATGAAATTGTTGGTATTGAGCCTAACGACCACGCCATTTATTTGGATGTGAAACAGTATTTGGCAAACCAACGTCAAGGTACGCATAAAGCTAAAGAAAAATGGGAAATCACAGGCTCCACACGTAAGCTCCGCAAACAAAAAGGCGGTGGTAGTGCACGTGTCGGAAGTATAAAATCTCCACTATTTCGTGGTGGTGGACGAATTTTTGGTCCAAAACCTCGCGACTATCGTTTCAAATTGAATAAAAAGTTGAAACGCTTAGCAAGAAAGTCAGCCTTGACCTATAAAGCACAAAAGGACGGTCTTATGGTTGTTGAGAACTTCACATTCGAAGCTCCGAAAACCAAAAAAATGGTGGAAATAATGGCAAATTTAAATATTTTTGAAAAAAAATCACTTTTAATTGTGAAAAATCAAAATATTTTCGTATCTTTGTCGTCCCGAAATTTGCCGCAGATTAAAGTTGTAAATGTCAGTGACCTAAACACTTATGATATTATGAACGCCAACAATCTGTTGTTTATGGAGGAATCAATTGACGCCCTAAACAGTTTTTATACTGAAAATTAATTAGTTACAAAGACTCAAAAAATAGTCCAAAATGAGCATAATCTTAAAACCGATAATAACCGAGAAGATGACCTCTCTGACTGAGAAGTTGAATCGTGTCGGATTTATCGTTGACAAAAAGGCGAACAAAGTAGAAATTAAGAAAGCAATCGAAGATTTCTACAATGTTAAGATAGTTGACGTGAATACGATCAGCTATGCCGGAAAAACCAAATCTCGCTACACAAAAGCAGGATTTATCAAAGGTCGTACGAATGCTTTCAAAAAAGCGATCGTCACTTTGGCAGAAGGAGAAAATATAGACTTTTATAGCAGCATTTAAACGAAATGGCACTAAAGAAATTCAGACCAACAACTCCGGGACAGCGTACTAAATTAGCAAGTACGTTCGAAGAGATTACGACCTCAACGCCGGAAAAGAGCTTATTGGCACCCGCCAGAAAATCGGGAGGAAGAAACAATAGAGGTAAAATGACTATCCGCTACGTAGGTGGAGGTCACAAACAACGTTACCGTATTATTGATTTCAAACGTGATAAAGATGGTATCCCGGCAACAGTAAAAACTATTGAATACGACCCGAACCGTACAGCACGTATTGCTTTGCTCGTTTATGCCGATGGAGAAAAGCGTTATATTGTCGCACCAAACGGTTTGAAAGTAGGACAGCAGTTGATGAGCGGAAAAGGTGCTTCACCTGATGTTGGAAATGCTTTGTTTATGAGTGAAATCCCTTTGGGTACAATTATTCATGGCATTGAGATGCGTCCGGGACAAGGAGCAAAAATCGCTCGTAGTGCAGGAACTAATGCTCAGTTGATGAGCCGTGAAGATAAGTATGCAATTATTAAATTGCCTTCCGGTGAAACACGTAAGATGTTACAGGCTTGTAAAGCGGTAATCGGTGTTACATCAAACATTGACCACCAATTGGAAGTGTCTGGAAAAGCCGGTCGCTCACGTTGGTTAGGTCGTCGCCCGAGAGTTCGTGGTGTGGTTATGAACCCTGTTGATCACCCGATGGGTGGTGGAGAAGGTCGTGCGACCGGAGGACACCCGCGTTCACGCAATGGTATGCCGGCAAAAGGTTACAAAACCCGTAGCAAGAAAAATCAATCCAATAAATTCATCATCGAAAGACGTAAAAAATAACCCATTATGAGTCGTTCACTAAAAAAAGGACCGTATATCCACCATAGCCTTGAGAAAAAAGTTCTTGCTGCACAAGGAAGCAAAAAGAAAGTAACCATCAAAACATGGTCACGTGCTTCGATGATTTCACCGGACTTCGTTGGACAAACCATCGCAGTTCACAACGGAAATAAATTCATTCCGGTTTTCGTTACGGAAAATATGGTGGGACATAAGTTAGGAGAGTTTGCACCGACCCGCATTTTCCGCGGACACGCCGGTCAAAAAGATAAAGGTAAAAGATAAATATCGTAGGGGCGTATCGCATACGCCCGCCAAATGAAAAATAACTATGGGAACAAGAAAACGCAATAGCGCCGAAGCTCGTAAAGAAGCCAAAAAAGCAACATACGTTGCTAAACTGGTGGACAACCCGACTTCACCCCGAAAAACGCGCTTAACAGCAGATTTAATTCGTGGCTTGGATGTAGAAAAAGCCTTGAATATCCTGCAATTCAGCCGTCGTGAAGCAGCACCGAAAATGGCTAAACTGCTACGTTCGGCTATCGCCAACTGGCAAAATAAAAACGAAGGTGCTCGCATGGAAGACGCACAACTCTACATCAAAGAACTCTTTGTTGATGGAGGTCGCATGCTCAAACGTCTTCGTCCGGCTCCACAAGGTCGTGGGCACCGTATCCGCAAGCGTTCGAACCACATCACACTCGTTTTGGGAAGTCGTGCGGAACAACTTAAAGCAGCGGAACAAGTAGTAGAAGTAGAATCAACAGAAACAGAAAATCAATAATTCATGGGAACTAAAACAAACCCGATAGGTAATAGAGTAGGTATCATCCGCGGATGGGACTCCAATTGGTTTGGTGGCAAACGCTTCGAACACAAGTTGGTTGAAGACGACAAAATCCGTAAGTACGTTAATGCACGTTTGACCAAAGCAGGCATTGCAAAAGTTAATATTGAGCGAACGCTAAAACTCGTAACCGTTACAATTCATGCGGCTCGTCCGGGTATGATTATTGGTAAAGCAGGTTCTGAGGTGGATAAACTCAAGGAGGAGTTGAAAAAAATCACTCAAAAAGAAATCCAAATTAACATTTCCGAAGTGAAGCGTCCGGAACTGGATGCTTTACTCACTGCGGCTTCGGTGGCTCGTCAGTTGGAGGGTCGTGTTTCTTACAGAAAAGCGATTAAAACTGCGATTTCATCGGCAATGCGTATGGGTGCAGAAGGTATCAAAGTACAAATTTCGGGTCGTTTGGGCGGTGCAGAAATGGCACGTACCGAGCACTTCAAAGAAGGTCGTACACCTTTGCACACTTTGCGTGCAGATATTGACTACGCTTTAGCGGAGGCTCACACAACTTACGGTCGTTTAGGTATCAAAGTGTGGATTTGTAAAGGTATCGTTTACGGAAAACGCGAAATCGTTCCTGCATTCAGTGGAATCAGCACGGACAAACCGGCATCCGGAGGTGGAGAACGCAGAGGTGGTGGAGATCGTCGTGGCGGTGGAGAAGGACGCGGAAGAGGCGGAGATCGCAGAAGAACAACATCAGATAAATAGCAAGAAGAAAGGCGTCATTCCCGCAAAGGCGGGAATCCCCCCAATAGCAAGGGGATTGCGGAACAAGCCCGCAATGACGACACAAAAAAAAACATAGAACAATGTTACAACCGAAAAAAAACAAATTCAGAAAACAGTTCAAAGGTGTGATGAAAGGTAACACCAAACGTGGTGCTGAAATCGCCTTCGGGTCGTTTGGCTTAAAAGCTTTGGATTCGGCGTTGATCACAGGACGTCAAATCGAAGCTGCTCGTCAAGCTATTACACGTTATATGAAACGTGAAGGACAAATGTGGATTCGCATCTTCCCGGATAAGCCGATAACTAAGAAGCCTAACGAAGTACGTATGGGTAAAGGTAAGGGTGCTCCTGAGTATTTTGTAGCACGTGTAACTCCGGGACGTATTTTGTTTGAAGCAGAAGGTGTTCCGATGGAAATCGCGAAAGAAGCCATGCGTTTAGGTGCACAAAAACTACCAATCCTAACAAAATTCATCGTAAGACGCGATTACGTCGCCGAATAATGCTTCGACTGGCTCAGCAACCGAATGACGGTCGTTGAGCGAAGTCGAAACGCCCGCCACAACAAAAAATAAAAAAGCAATGAAAGCAGAAGTTGTAAGAGAACTATCAACCCAAGAAATCAAGGAGCGTCTTGAAGAAGAAAGAAAAGGCCTCATCAGACTGAGGATGAATCACGCCATCTCTCCTTTGGATAATCCGAGAAAAATCGGCGAAAACAGAAAAACCATCGCACGATTGTTAACTGAATTGAAAAAACGCGAAGAACAACAAGCGTAATAATTAACCTGCAATATGGAAAGAAACTTAAGAAAAGAACGAATTGGTCTTGTCTCAAGCAACAAGATGGACAAGTCAATCACGGTAGTTGTTGAACGAAAAGTAAAACACCCGATGTATGGAAAATTCGTAAAAAAAACCACGAAGTTCATGGCACACGATGAAAAGAACGAGTGCAACATTGGAGACACCGTAAAAATTATGGAAACCAGACCCTTGAGCAAAAACAAGTGCTGGAGATTAGTTGAAATTATCGAAAGAGTTAAATAGTTATGATACAAACAGAATCAAGATTGTCTGTTGCCGATAACAGCGGTGCAAAAAACGTGCTTTGTATCCGAGTTCTCGGAGGAACAAGACGCCGTTATGCGAGCGTGGGTG
>WQWI01000038.1 GCA_009785425.1 Bacteroidales bacterium
CCATATATTGCAGCCATTTGCTTCAGAACATTATTGTGGTTTTTACTTTGGTATCCTGTAAACCCCGGAGAGCCTGTCCATTCCAGAAGGAATTTTTCGGCGTTTTTCAGTATTTCAAATATATAAGGATGATTAGGAGTAACAAACGCCGCCAAAAATTCGGGGTATGTATTTGCCCCGCTCCATTCATCGTAGCTCAAAAAGGCGATTTTATATTTTTCCCGAACAAGTTCTTCATTTTCGCTTGATACTTTGACCGTTATTGTACCGTTTATTCTTTCTGTCAGTTCAAATAAGCGGGTCGCAGAAAGCTGCACATCAATTTTATCAATCCTATATTCTTGCCCCTCCGTAACAACAGGAATTTTGCCATGCCACTCATCGGCAATGTCCGGGTCGGCAGTTATGGTTACTTTAATGTTCTCTATGTCGGATTTGGTATCGTTGATAATTTTTATGCCTCTTATAATCGGCACATGGTTTTGCTGCATGGCAAAATTGACCGATTCGCATACATCAGCTTCAATTTTTATAGTTCCCTGCTCAACAGCTCCATGTTTGCATTCAGCTGCATCTACATTTTTACATAATCTATCAGCAGTAGCACGCAAGACTTGTTCAATAGATTGCTCCTTTGCTACTTTTTCCATTTTTGCCATTAGAATCTCCATTCCGGCTACGCCGGCACAAATAGGAATGAAAGCTAAGTGCCAGTAGCCTATAATTTTTGTAAAATATTGTTTAAGAGGCAGAAGATAAACTACAAAGCACGGCAGGAGGAGTCGTAGAAATCTTCACGGTTGAAACAGTATTAGAATCAGTGTAAGAGCCACCGTACAAGCACAAATAAGAGGTTCTTCGAGACCGTACGCTAACAATTGCTTTAGCTCTTAGTTAAATGCTGGTGGTTCAGTCAATGTCTTCTCCCTCTAAATTTATCCTGCACAGACTGGAGGGAGTGCAATGAAAGTAGTGCATCAAATTTGTTGTGGCGTGGACGTTCACAAATCATTTATTGTTGCCACAATCATCAAGACCGAGGGGTTAATGCCCCGATACACCAAAAAACGATTTTCGACCTTTAACAATGACATCTTGAGATTCAAACAGTGGTTGTTGGAAAACGACTGCCGCGATGTTTGTATGGAGTCTACAGGCAAGTATTGGATACCTGTGTACAATCTCCTTGAAGACGAAATCAATGTCGTTGTTGCTTCGCCTAAATGGGTTAAGGCTGTTAAGGGCAACAAGGATGACACAAAAGATTCTAAATGGATTGGCGACTTGTTTCGCTTGGGGTTAGTACCGGGCAGCTTTATCCCACCTAAGCCCATCCGTGTCTTGCGCGAGTATACTCGCTACCGATACAAACTTGTATCGTGTAAATCTAGTGAGAAAAATCGCTTTCAAAACAGTATGACCGTTTGCAATGTAGCCCTTGATTCTGTCGTCTCCGACATGTTCGGCGTTTCCGCCTCGAAAATCACGGACTACTTAATTGAAACGGACGAGTTTGACCCGAAACACGTAAAATCACTTCTGCACGGCAGAATGAAATCAAAAGCCGATGCAATCATTGAGTCGATTCAAGGCTACCAACTCTCGAAGGCTCAAAAGTATCGTATGTCTGTTATCAACTCTCACTTGGACTTTGTGGAGAAGTCTATTGAGAAGTTGGACGCAAAACTCGATTCTTTGGTCGAGCCTTACGAAAGCCACATCGCCCTGCTTTGTACAATCCCGGGAATTAGACGGCAATCTGCAATTACAATCATTTCGGAGATTGGGGTAGATATGTCCGTGTTTTCTAATTCCAAAAAGTTCTGCTGCTGGGCTGGGCTAACGCCCGGCAACAATGAATCCGCAGGTAAGAAAAAATCAGTTCGCATAACACGTGCCGGAGTCTACCTGAAACCAGCGTTAGTGCAAGTTGCACATGCTGCCGTGACTGCGAAAGATTTTCCTTACTACAAAAATAAATATGAGCGAATCTCTAAAAGGAGGGGTAAAAAACGGGCGATTATTGCTATTGCCAGGATGATTCTTACTGCCATCTACTATATGCTTTCTGCAGGCGAAGTCTGGAATCCAACTGATTTATTCAAAGTTGATATGCCTTGCGCCATTCAGGAAAGGCAAAAGAGAAAGGCTATTAAAAATGCTTTAAGTCTTCTGCATAGAGAAGGGGTTATTGATTCATCTGTTATTCCTGCCTAACTGCCAACTTAACTGCCAATTCTTTTTTAGACCGTTTTTTAGGGTCTTCTTTGTATGCGTTCATGGCGATGTTCGAACATTTTCTTTCACGCTATTGTCCTCCGATTATTCAGCATCACTTATATCTTTTTGCGCCACCGCTTTAATTGCTCTGTCAAAATCACTAACCAACTGCGCCATTTCACGCGCACGATATATTTCAAATTCTTCTTCGGCTTTTTCAAATGCCTGTTTTTTGCTGATTTTACCTTTGCCTCGCAACACATCACGGCGATTGCCGACCAAATTGCGGTCAAGCTCCTCTACCCAGTTTGCCATTGTCATGGGGCGTTCTTCAAGTGCTTGCAATTCGGCAAAGTCCAAAAATTGCGATACGAGCAAATTTAATACGGTCAATTCCCGTTCAGTCAAATAATTTTTGGCGATAACCACATCGCTTTTTGTGGCATACTCACCTTTGAAGTTCGTCATGCCAACGTTTGGCTTGTCGCTATCAACACGTTCATGTATCAATTCTGCTGCTGTGTGCTTATGTGCAGCATAGTGCATTTTGTTTTGTACAGTTGCAAAAAATTCTCGTGTTGTTTTCGCTTTGGGGTCGTAATCAATTGAAGTAGCGTAAATATCTGTAACTTGCTGGTAAAGGTTGCGTTCACTACTGCGAATATCTCTAATGCGTTGTAAAAGTTCACGAAAATATCGTCCACCGCCATTTTTCAAACGCTCGTCATCCATTGTAAAACCCTTGCGGATATATTCATTAAGACGGCCTGTAGCCCACTTGCGAAATTGTGTGCCGCGCAAAGACTTAACCCTGTAGCCCACGGAGATAATTACATCGAGGTTATAATAATTTGTTGGCTTCGTAGAAAAATCGGAATTTCCGATTTTTCTTTTTGATGTATCTTCGTCTAACTCGCCTTCGGCATAAACATTCAAAACGTGTTCGTTGATTGTAGAGCGTGATTTTTCAAACAAAGCCGCCATTTGGTCTAATGTTAGCCAAACAGTTTCTTCGTCAAAGCGCACATCAACCGAAATTTTTTCATCGTCTGTTTTGAAAATGACAACATGGTCATTTGGGTTTTTCATAATTATGCCAACCTCCATCTACATACAATTATCCTTAGTCTACATTGTACCAGAAATTTCGACCAAGCACAATTACAAATGTGTGTTATGCGTAAATTGTGGATAACTTGAAAGGCGTTACACTGGTGATGTTGCGAAAATAAACAATCGGTGTTATAGAAGTTCCCTTGCAAAATCCAAATTGCGATTAAACTCCAAACCGCAGTAAACATGAGGGTTTAAGAGTAAACTGGTTAATTAGCATTCCCACTTAATACGAAAAGCCTGTGTATCGTTACAAACACAGGCTTTTTAAGGATAAATGCGAATTAAAAAGCAAGCCATTACTCTCGCCA
>WQWI01000039.1 GCA_009785425.1 Bacteroidales bacterium
CATTTAGCATTTTAACATTTACCTTTGGCGTTAGAATGTTTGACAATGCCCCCCGGGATTTTAATTTAAAGAAATTGCTTATACGCAACCCTGTGTTAATTGCGACAGCAGTCGGATATATTTTTTTCGTAAGCGGGCTGCGCTTGCCTACGGTGCTGGAAGAAGGTGTCTCGCTAATTGGGGGAATTACAACACCAATTTCCATGATACTACTTGGAATATATTTAGCACGACAAAGCATAAAAAATTTGGATTTGCGTCTGTTGTTTCCTGTGGCACTTAAGCTGGTTTTGATCCCCCTTGTCACGTGGCTTGCACTAAGATGGGTTGTTTCGAACCAGCTTATGTTTGCTGTAATTGTTACGCTAATGGCAATGCCACCTGCGGCTTTGGCGGCCATATTTGCAGAGCAATACGGCGCAGATAGTTTTTCGACGGCAAAGTTTGTTGTGCTTGGTACGATTTTATGTGTAATAACGGTGCCGGTGATTTCGTTGTTGTTGTAAATTTCAGTTGGTTATGCTGACAATGTCATTAAGTTAAGCACATCCGTCATTGCGAGAAGGGCTTTAGCCCGAGGTCGCAATCTACTATAGCCTCACGCATAGCTCAAAATGTTTCTTTGTGCAGATTTTTACTAGATTGCTTCGTCGCAAGCTCCTCGCAATGACGGGCTGTGGGTCTTAACTTAATTTCAGTTGGTTACGGAGAGTAACCAACTGAAATTTATATACATACGCAACCCAACTTTTTATCCATCTGTGCATCTTATATGTGAAAAGGCTTATCGCGAGCCTCAATTTAATGAAAAGACCAGCTATAAAAAGTCAACCGAAGTAGCGAAGAAAATTTCTAGTCGCGCTCCCGCTTGACTTCCGTTATTTTCTGAAAGGCACAGAAAATAACGGCTAAAAAATAGCCGTGAGAAATGACAAAAAAAGATTACATTTTTTTTGGAGGTTGAGATTCGTATGGTCGGTTTTCTTTAAGGATAACAAAAATAATGTTGCACATTTTTCTGGCAACAGCCCCGACAGCGGTTAGATGATGCTTACCCCGTTTTCGTAATGATTGGTAGTAATCGGATAAAACAGGGTCACAGAAAGCTGCACGGGTCGAAGCAAGCCAAATGGCCCGCCGAAGATACGGAGAGCCACGTTTTGAAATCTTATTCCTTGTACTGCTGAACTCACCGGACTGATTGACTCTGACATCAAGCCCGGCAAAAGCAACGAGTTTATTAGGTGTATCGAAGCGGTCAATATCCCCGATTTCACTGACGATAATCGCACCAAGTGTTTCTCCGATACCGGAAATGGTTGTTATAACTTGGTTTGTTTGGCTAAGTAGAATTGAGATTTCAGATTCCAGTTCTTTAACTTGATTCTCGATAAAAACTAGTTGCTCGACAAGCTGTTTAATCTGAAAAGAAAAAGCGTCCTTGGCAAAAGAAACACCAAAGGAGTTTTTGGCGGCAGTTTTAAGTTCCACAGCTTTTGCTTCCTTAAATCTGCCCTTGCTTGATTTTCTTAGAAGCTCCGTTAGCTTTTCGGTAGAAATATCAAGCATATCCTCCGGCGTTTGGCAGTTCAATAAAACCTCTGTAGAGGTGGCTCCGAATGTATCAGAAAACATCTTGCCGTATTCGGGGAAAACTTGGTCAAGCAAAGCAATAATGCGCCGCTTGCAATCACCGCAACTATCCACCAACGCCAAACGATACCGTGATAATTGACGCAATGCAATGATATTTTCATCAGACATGGTTGATGAAGAATACTGCCCAAAGCGCATCACTTGGGCAATAACAAAAGAATCTTTGGAGTCGGTCTTTGTTGGACGCAAGTACATTTTTCTTAATGCTTCTGAATGAATGGGGTTGAAAACCTTAACATCATAACCAAGCCCAGAAAAATGCTCATACACAGACAACCAATAATGTCCGGTAGCTTCCATTCCGATTATCACAGAATCAGAAGTAATTTCTAGTTTTTGGAACAACGCAAGGACTTTCTCACAGCCGTCCTTGCTGTTTGAAAATGAAATACTGTCGAACAACGGTTTGCCGTTTGGGTCAATAACCGATGCTTCGTGCTTGTATTTTGCGATGTCTATTCCGCAATAGAACATTTAAACCACCTCGGTTTTAAATTTACGGCAGTGGTTACCCTCTGTTCTTTACGGAATACAACCTCGTTAGATATTCAGCGCAACATCGCTATCCAGCTCATTCGTATCTATCCGTAAAGCAGAGGCGCAAGTCTTTTCTAGGAAGCTACACTTCAAGGAGGCAAACTGCGCCCTCTGCCGACAGATTTATTATCTCATAGAGAATCGAGATAACAAGTTTTTGTTCGGTTTCTTGTTTCTAAAACCGTAACATCATTATACGAGGTGGCTCATATGCCTGGCAAAAAGACTAACCTAAAACACCAGCACCGGGACACTTTGTTTCGTGCACAGTTCAAAATTCCAAAATATTTCTTAGACTTGCTAAAACACTGTCGACAATCCGATTCTTCGCTAACCATTGATGACATCGAACCATTCGACTTGGATTCTGCCATTACAACCCGCATACGCCGTAACGATGTATCGTTCATCACAAAAGACAACCGCATAATAATTTTGATTGAGCACCAATCCACCATAAACCCCAACATGGCATTTCGGCTGTTGCTGTACTACATCGAACTTCTGCAATTATGGGTTGAATTAAACGACATAGACCTCTACAGTAAAACAAAAATTATGAATTTCCCAGTGCCCGAATTTTATGTAGCCTACAACGGCAGCAAGCCCCTCGATAGCGAATTTTCGACCTTCAACCTGCACTACGAAGGCATGAAAATAGACGTTTCGGTTAAAATTGTAGATATACGCTTCGAAAATCTGACTGAAACAACCCCGGACAATGGTCTTGCAGAGTATTCATATTTCTATAAACTGTACGACGAAGGCATTAATGCCGGACTAAGCGCCGAAGATGCATTTAACAACGCTTGCGAAACATGCATAGCACAAGGATATTTCGACCATATCAAAAGGGAGGATTTCATTATGTTCTATAAGAATTTCTTGGATTACGATACGCAGTTGTTTAGACAAGGCAAAGCAGAAGGCAAAGCAGAAGGCAAAGCGGAAGGCGTCGAAAACACCATACTGATTGCAGTACAAAACAATGTTCCGCTTCATTTTATCGAAGCCATGGCCAAGCAAGCAGGCATTTCACAAGAACGTTTGGATGAGCTTTTGCAGCAAGTAGCAGTGTAATACGATTACCCAAAAAAGGTACCCTATGTAGGCACAATGCCATTAAGTTAACACTCCCTGTCATTCCGCACTTGATGCGGAATCCCCTTAAATCGTTCTGGACTTAGGGGATCCCGGCTCAGGGCCGGGATGACGTAGGCTTAACTTAATGACATTCATGTAGGCAAAGGGTACTTTTTTTGTGCATTATAGGAATTTAATAGCCCAAAGTAAAAAGCCCTGCGAAATTCGCAGGGCCTTATTATTAATTTGCTAATTACCAAACGATTACTGTGTTACCAA
>WQWI01000040.1 GCA_009785425.1 Bacteroidales bacterium
CGTGACACATGTCCTGTCATGACAATTTATGCAGCTAAATAATTAATAATCAATAAATTACAAGTCAGGCTGAATCGAACAAAGCAAGCCACCAATCGCAAAAAACACGAACCATAAAGGAAGTTGCAAAATGTATAGATTCTGGCTAATTCCATTTTTTTTTTTGTCTTTGCATGGAAATCTAAATTATTGCATTATAGTACTGTTTGCTTGTTTGATCTAATCTGCACTCATACAAACTGTCCATTGAAGCATTAGCCTTAATGTAAGGAGTTCCGCCAATACTTAGCAAGTTGACAATCGGCGGTATTTCAGCGTTTTAAAATTATTGATGATGTAGTCGACAACATTGCTTGCTTGACACCGATTCCAATGGCTTTTTGAAATGAGGAAATAAATTTTGTAAATTCAAAAAATAGTTGTATATTTGCACCAACATTTGGCACACTTTTACCGTAAATGTGTGCCAAAGACAAGGCAAAAAAACAATGCAATCAACACACAGTCAAATAGAAAAAGTGATAAAAAACAAAAAGCGTGGAAAAATTTTTTTCGGAAATGATTTTTCATCTTACGGAACAGATTTTGCCGTTCGGCATACTTTGTCACGTTTGTGCAAAGAGGGGTTGATTATACGTCTTGGTATGGGTATTTATTTATATCCAAAAAAAGACAAGGAAATGAGCTTGGGAGTACTATATCCATCGTTAGATACCATCGCCAAAAGCATTGCCAAAAAAGATAAAGCACGTATCGCTCCAACAGGAGCGTATGCTTTGAATCGTTTGGGACTATCTACACAAGTTCCTGTCAATGCTGTTTTTTTGACAGACGGAAGTCCTCGTAGAATAAAAATAGGCAACGGTAAAGGAATTTTATTCAAACACACGGCTCCGGCAAACCTTGCCTTCAAAAGTGACTTGGCTATGCTTATCGTATTTGCATTAAAAGAAATCTCAAAAGACAAAGTAACACAAGAACATTTAGATAGAATCAAATATGTTTTGCAAAAAACACCAAAAGATGTGGATATTATGCAAGACGTTAAATTGATGCCCGGCTGGATTAAATCTTTGCTAACAAAATTATTATGAACGACTTCCTAAATCGCACAAAAGAACAACAAATAACGATTATTGAGCAAATAGCCGCAAGAGTGAATTTAGCACCACAAGTGATCGAGAAGGATCTTTGGGTAACGGCCATTCTGCAAATCGTATTTTCACTACCATTTGCCGACAAATTGGTTTTTCGTGGAGGAACGTCATTGAGTAAAGTTTGGAATGTTATCGAACGATTCAGTGAGGATATTGATTTGTCTGTAGATAGACAACATTTTGGTTTGGACGGTGACTTAACTAAAAAACAACTGAAAAAATTACGAAAGGAGTCTTCACTTTTTGTAAAAGAAGAATTTTGCAATGCCTTGCAAGATGGGCTTAATCATTACGGTTTAAAAGATTTATGTAAAATCGAAGTTCAACCCGATGGCGAAGGAGATAGCACCTATCCCGAACCCCGAAAAGTTTTTATACGTTATCAATCGTTGTTTGATAAAATGAATTATGTGTTGTCGGAAATTGTTTTAGAAATAGGCTCAAGAGCCTTATTTGAACCGACAGCGAAAAGTTTTGTAAAAAGTATGATTTCGCAAAATTCAGATATTGACACATCAGTTATCAACTTGGAAATCATCACAACAGTTCCCGAAAAAACATTTTTGGAAAAAGCATTTTTGTTACATGAAATTTTTGTTGGAAACGGATCAAAGACTGCCAATCGAAGGTCGAGGCATTTGTACGACTTGGAAAGAATGATGGATAAAGACTTTGCTCTAAAAGCTATGTCGGATATTGAACTTTGGAACACAATTCAGCATCATCGTGAAATTTTCACTCCGATAAGTGGAGTGGACTACAAGTCGGATATTCGCAAAAACATCTGTCTCACTCCTCCCCAAGACATCATTGACGAATGGCAACAAGATTATGAATTTATGCAACAAACCATGATTCACGGCAGTTCTTTACCTTTTGATAGCCTTTTGAAGCGGTTAGAGGATTTGCAAAAAAGATACAGAATGTCAGATTAAGCTTCTGCCTAAACGACAGGTTCCCTTGCCTAATAAAAACTGTTCGCCGATACGAATCGGACTACATTCCAACGCTTTGCAAACGCCACCGATATAAGTCCAAAGCTCTTGCTCGACCTCTTTGTTGATAGATGGGTAGCGGTTTTTGGTGCTAAATGTGATGTGTACGTAGACCTTTGTGAATGACTGTGGCATTCTGTGTGTGGATTATGCCCCGTTGGGGCTTATGTTTATGGGGTTAACGTCCTGTTTAGTAGGGTGTTGCCCTGTGCTATTGATTATGGGCTTTCAGCCCAAATTATCAGCCCCACAACATTTACTGGTGAGCCCAAATCTATTCAACAACTCAACAACACTTAATCAGCAACGCCAAAAAAGGCTAAGAGCCAAGAGGATACCTTGCTATTGGAGAGGCTGCTCTTGGCTCTTAGTTTTTGATGCTTAGTTCCGGAAGCGAACTACCGGACGCACCGGAGCGGGCGCCCGACACCCCTATTGCTCGTAAGCAGAGGGTCGACATTGCCATTGGCACTGAAGCGCAAGATCCACACATTCGTCGCAGAGACCTCAGTCTGAGACCAGTAGACGCCCCAGGTGCCTTGATCGTTCAGCGTGCCATCGCTAAAGCAGACACCGCCATAAGCACCTCCCCAAAACTGACCGGGAGAACCTGAATTGGCAATAAGCCTATCACGAACAGCAGGATTATTTTCATTATTGCCGGAACCACCAAGAGCAATAGACAAATCAACAAAGTCAGCACAAGTAGGAACACGCCAAGGATAAGGACAAAACTGATCAGCAAATCTGACAACTGCACACCAAGAAAAGAAATCACCGGTAGGACGACCACCCGCATCAGTGAAAAAACGATCCGTGGCATGACTTCTACGGCAATCTGAATGGAAATCCGGAGAAGCACCACCCGCAAAAGCAGTCTTATCACAATTAGAAGCAAGCACATGAGCAGACCAAACCTGATTAATCCCGTTACCGGAAATGGTTGTGGAACCTACGTTTCTATCTGTGTTTGTTGCGTTGCCAAAAGTAACCAAGCCAGGACCGATAGAGAAAATACCACCGGTTCCGTTACAACCGGCTACAGCCAAGTCGATACTACCAAGACCTGTTACGGTGTGCGCAGCACTAACCTGAGTCGTTCTAATTCCACATCCGGGGAAGTGAACTACAGCAAAGTAGAACCTTGTACCGGTGTCTGCTCTCGAAGGTATCAACGTGTTATTAGTGGCACCGGGGATAGCGGTAGGTGTACCGGCAGTAGTACTACTGACGGTATTGTAGAACCACTGGAAAGTGGCACCGGCAAGAGGTGTGGCAGTCACAGAAAGCGTAAGGAAAGAAGCACAATCACCCATCGCACGAGACTGGGTACTTGTCCAACCTTGACC
>WQWI01000041.1 GCA_009785425.1 Bacteroidales bacterium
ACAGAATTTTCAACAAAATTAGAGAACGAATTGCTGAAATTTGCGAGGCAGAGAGTCCATTTGTTAATGGCGAAATCGAACTTGATGAAAGTTATTTTGGTGCTCGTCGTGTTCGAGGAAAACAAGGTCGTGGAACAAACGGAAAAACACCTGTCTTTGGCATGCTAAAACGCGATGGAAAAGTCTATACTCAAATTGTTAAGAATTGTTCTGTCGCTGAATTGATGCCGATTACCAAAGGTAAGGCAGATCCATCGTCGATCATTTATACGGATGGTTTTAAAACCTATGATGGACTCGCAAATTTTGGATATAAGAAACATTACAGAATCAATCACGGTAACGATAAATTTGCCGATGGAAGAAATCATATCAACGGAATTGAGAACTTTTGGGGCTTGTGTAAAGTACGGCTTTCAAAGTTCAGAGGAATCCATAAACACAAGTTTTATTTGCACATAAAAGAGTGTGAATTTCGATATAATTTCAGAAATCAAAATTTATTCGTATATTTGCAGAAAAATATCAGAAAAAATCCACTAATCTAATCTTGAACCCTTTTAATTGTAGAAAATCGATTTTCTTAACATTCCATTGTTGAGAAATCGCTTGATGTAGTTTGCCTTTTAATCCCAAAATTTTGTATCTTTGTAAAGAATTTCAATTAAAATATAAAAGAAATTATGAAAATTCGTTTTTTTTTCGTATCTTTGTCGTCCCAAAATTTGCCACAGATTAAAGTTGTAAAATGTCAGTGGGCTAAATATTTACAATGTTATGAACACCAAAAAAGCTGTTGTTTATGAGGATGTCAATTGGTGATGTAGTAATTTTTGAATTAAAAGCCAGTTAGTTATAAAGATTCAAAAATAGTCCAAAATGAATATAATCTTAAAACCAATAACCACCGAGAAGCCTAACAAGGTAGAAGAGAGCATGTAAAAAGGCGAAAAAAGCAAAAGTACCGTTGGCAGAAATAGATGAGTAAAAAAAAATTAAGCACTATGCAGCACTAAAGTAAAAAAGAAAGAAAAGTCAAAGCGATCGCCGAGCAAAGTAGTAGTTAGCAAAGCGATAGGATTCAAAGAAGCTAAAGGCGGTAACGTAAAAGATAAAATAAGAAAACAAAAGTGCCACATAGTGGCAGAATAAAAAAAAATAATGGGCTATAGTGTCCTCACGGGAAGGACGTAAAACAAGAAACGATGGAAACTTTAACGCTAACACCAACAGAAGCGCTTCTAGCACAATTGAAAGTTGCACCTTTTGGAAACAAACAAGATTTAAAGGCTGAACTGCTAGAGCAGGGGTATGACGAAGATGAATTTTTGGATGCATATGAAGAATTATGCTGTGCAGGTGTTATTCAAGAGGGTAGTAATTCTGACGGGACTGAAAGATATGGGATTACCAGTTTTGGAGAAGAATATAGCAAAGTATATGAATCTTTTGAGGAAACCGACCTAATTTTTAGTGACCTTAAGAGAGAGTTAGAAATTTTCTAATTTCTGATTGTTGTATATGAGCAAAAAGTATGTAGTGTTTTGGTTTCCTACCATTTTCCATGAGGAGCCAAAAATAAAAATAAAAAGTAGAAAGATAGTTAATCCTGAAACAGGCGATGGTTTTTATGACTTAAGCGACAAGGATTCATGTCTGTCTTATTTTGCAAAATTTAGATTGTCTGAAAAAGATGATATAATTATCACTTCCAAAGTAAAAACTATTGACGACATTAGTTTTATTGAGTTTGATACCACGTTGTTTTTGTGCGGAAACAAGAGAAAAAATGGTTTTGTGCAGTTTAGTTTTGATGAAAGTCAAATCGAAGAGCGTTTCAGAAAGGCTTTCACACAAAATTTGACCAAATCTATGTCTTCTAAAATAAAAGAATTTTATCACGAACATGAATGCCATACAGATAAAGATAGCGATTTAACCTCATTAGTTAGTGATAGCGAAATCGATTTGGAAGAGGAAAATAATAAAGCATTAATAAACTTTTTAGAGAAATTTTCAAAATTATTTTATAAAAGAGCCGTGAACATTTCCAACTTTAATAAAAAAGTAAGGAAGTCACATACTGACTATGTGCAGGTAAGAGACGGTATTTGGGAATCACCACGCTCTCATTCTGCTGCTCGATGGCAAAAGTTTTTCACAGGACATTTGAAGGTTACAAAACAAGTGTCTGTTCTTGGTAGTTTATGTGAAGATGCTTTGATTGAATACACCTATTGTAAAACTTTGCTCACGTCTATTTATAACACGTCTTTCAAGCTAGAAATGGATAAAGACAAAAAAGCTGTAGATTTTGAAACTAGAAACGATAACCGCAGAAATGCGTTGAATATTCGTAATTCAATCAGATATATTGAAAATATAAAATATAAAAACCAAAATCGACAGTTTGCCCTATTACACCTTTCAGACCGTGATATAAAAGATATAGCAGCTACGGTTCACACACAAAATGAAAAGATTGATCAAACCTTAGACGTTAATAAGGTATGGCAAGGGGTAGGCATATCGCTTGCTATGCTTAGCATATTTTTTGGTTTAAAAACAACAGAAACACTTATACTTGATCCTTGCTTTATTCTTTGGTTTGGTCGTGTGTCTGTTTTATTATTGCTTCTGTCTGTTCTTTTTGCTATATACAAATATACCCAATTTGCTATACAAAAACTTCGAAGCAAAAGACGAAAGTAAATACAAAATTTAATTGATTTTTAATTGACAGAAAAAATACGCAAATGTAAATTGTTGTAAATCAGGAAAGTGTTAAATTTTTCTTTTGCTTTTGGAGCAGGGGGCCCAAGTTCGAATCCTGGTATCCCGACGAGCAAAAAAGCCATTGACAAGTTTAAGGGCTTTTTCTTTGTTTATAGGGGGGGCAGAAGTTTTATTGTGTAAAAATCCATGCGAAAACAAATAGTTATCTCAAAATAATGACTACGAACTGTTAATAATTTTTTGTGTAATTTTGACACATTTTGGGAAATTTTATGTATCTTTGCAGAACTTTAATTGATTTTTAATTGACGAATGTTTCTTATATCCAAAATTTGCGAGTCCATCATAGGTTTTAAAACCATCCGTATAAATGATCGACGATGGATCTGCCTTACCTTTGATAATCGGCATCAATTCAGTGACAGAACAATTCTTAACAATTTGAGTATAGACTTTTCCATCGCGTTTTAGCATGCCAAAGACAGGTGTTTTTCCGTTTGCTCCACGACCTCGTTTTCCTCGAACACGACGAGCACCAAAATA
>WQWI01000042.1 GCA_009785425.1 Bacteroidales bacterium
AGCAAAGTTGCAAGACTAAAACAAAATTAGTTATCCAAAACCAGAAGGAGGAGCCGATTATGCACAAAATAAGTAAGCCCGTAAAAATCCAACGTGATGCAGATACGAGCCGATTCACCAAGCGAATTGGCTCTACTCTGTATAAGGTAAATGTATATTTCAGCAAGGAAACATCAGAAAATATCAATGACAAAATATTCCGTTTGGCGAAAAATGAGTTGAATTTCGCCACTGGGACCGCTATAATTAAAGAGCTGCAGACGGAAGTGACCGAAAGAAATCGGCGGCAGGTCGTGCCGTTTTCGCAAAGCGAAAATCATGAGCGGTTGTCTGGAAGGAGTTCAGCATGAACACTATCAGACAAGGCAACGCCTATAACGAGAACAGTAACACTAAAATGCGTACAATTCCTAACAAAACAGTGATATTGTACCAACGCCTAAGCCGTGAAGATGGCGATAAGGCCGAAAGTGACAGTATCCAAAATCAGCGGCGCATCTTAACTGAATACGCCGACAGAAACAATCTAACACCATACGTCAATATACAAGATGATGGCTTCTCCGGTGCAAACTGGAATAGACCGGGCTGGCAGGAGATTATCTCCAAAGTTGAGAATAACGAGGTATCAACTCTAATTCTCAAAAACCTAGACAGAATGGGCAGAGATTACCTTCGAGCAGGAGCATACCGAGAGATGTTCCGTGAAAAAGGTGTGCGCCTTATCGCAGTCGAGGACAACTTTGACAGCGACAAGGGCGATGATGATTTTACCCCATTTAGAGAAATCATGTCGGAATATTTTGCACGAGATACCTCTCGCAAAATCAAAGCCGTTATTAAAAACAAAGGTCGTAACGGCAAACCGCTGGGCACAACACCCATGTATGGCTTTAGACATGACCCTGACAACAAATACGGCAGAATCATTGATGAAGAATCGGCGGCAATAGTCCGTCGTATCTTCCAAATGACATTAGAGGGGATAGGGCCGTATCAAATCGCTAAAACTTTTGTAGCAGAAAAGATACAACGCCCATCTTATTATATGTACCACGCAGGGATTGTAAAATCCCCCGGCAAGTGTAATATGAGCATGCCTTATAACTGGACGGGTGCTACCGTATTAGACATGTTGAAAAAGCGTGAATATATGGGTGTTTTGGAAAACTTCAAAACCTATAAGCCGTCGTTCAAAAATAAAAAGCAAGTACCAACTGCACCTGAAGAACGCTATATATTTGAGGGAGCATTGCCCCAAATAATAGACCCCCAAACCTGGGAACTTGCTCAAAAAATGCGCAGAACTGTACGCAGACCATCAGGCGAAAGTGAGCCAAATCCACTTACAGGTTTAATCTATTGTGCAGACTGCAACGGAAAAATGCACAATCGCCGCAGTCATTATAACACCGACAAAAACGGCAAGAAAATTGCACCAACGGATAACTACGAATGCAAAACATTCCGCAATCATGCACACAAGCATATTGATATGTGCAGTCTGCATTTTATCCGCACCGCTGTAATACGAGAGCTAATCCTCGATACAATCCAAAGCGTCAGCACTTACGCCAAAGAAAACGAGACAGAATTTGTTGCAAAGTTGCGTGAAGCTACATCTATTAAACAAAAAGACACAGCCAAAGCCCACAGGCGGCAGCTTGCTAAAAACGATAAACGCATAAGAGAACTTGACCTGCTATTTCGCAAGGTGTACGAAGATAATGCAATCGGCAAACTAAGCGACGAGCGTTTTCTGCAAATGTCTGGCGATTACGAGCAGGAGCAAGCCGACCTAAAAGAGCAAACTGCTATAATTACCGCTGAACTTGATGCTTTTGAGCAAGATACCTTGAACGTAGACCGCTTTATGGAACTCGTTCACCGTTACACAAAATTTGACGAACTAACCACTCCCATGCTCCACGAATTTGTGGACAAAGTTATCGTCCACGAAGCCGATAGAAGCACAGGCGAACGTGTACAGCAAGTGGACATTCACCTGAACTTTGTGGGACATTTCATAATCCCCGGCACGGAAGCCTTGCCGCTAACACCAGAGGAACAAGCGGCAGAGGAAGAACGTCTTGCCAAGAAACGCATCAAGAACGAGAAATTGCGTAACTGGCGGGCAAAGAAACGAGCCGAAAAAGCGGCGGCACAAACCGCAGTATAATTGCAAACAATCTATAAACGCACGCCCTTTCCGAGCAATCGGAGGGGGCGATTTTTTTGTCCGGAAGGAGGGTAACTACAATGAAGCAAAAACTATCACGTAACCACTCAATGACATTCCGTGTTACGGAAGAAGAACGTGAAATGATACAGCGCAGACAAGAGCAATCGGGCATCGTCACCATGCGGCATTATTTACTGAAAATGGCAATAGATGGGCGTGTTATCCGAGTTGAACTTAGCAGCGTTACAGAAATGAATCGCCTATTGTCAAACATTGCAAGCAATATAAATCAAATAGCACGAAAACTCAATCAAGGCGGCAGAATTTACGAAGGCGAAATGGAGAAAATTCAAGCTCAACAAGAGGAAATTTGGAAGCAACAAAAAGAGATATTGCGCAAGGTAGACAGCATTGTAGATGTAGCCAAAAAACGATAGCCCTATGTAACGCTACTCTCAAAAAATCCGTAAAAAATCCACCAGAAGCGCACACAATATCAACCACCGCAGGTGGCAAAAGCAGACGGCGAAGCCGGCTTAACAAAAAGGGTGCACGTCGCTCTTTTTGAGTCGGGGTTTGGGGGCGACCAGCCACCAACGAGCCGGATGATGGGTGCGTAACTTTTCCGTTTACGGGAAATTATGCAGTCATCATCAATTGCTTGCCGAAACGTAAAA
>WQWI01000043.1 GCA_009785425.1 Bacteroidales bacterium
CATTTAATTACTTGTTCTCAATATTCAGGCGAGTGGTTATTTGGTAAGAAATCTCCCATGTATATAATGCGTAATGCTATTAACATAGAAAAATTTAGATTTAACCAAGATATTCGCAATAAAGTCCATTCCGATTTAGGGATTGAAGGTAAATTTGTTGTTGGGCATGTTGGGCGTTTTGTAAACCAAAAAAACCATCATTTTTTGATAAACAGCTTTTATCAAGCATTAGCACAAGACCCAAATTTATTGCTACTTTTGATAGGTGATGGTGAATTAAGGAAAGATGTAGAAACTCAAATACACAATTTAGGTATATCAGGCTCTGTCATTTTGCTGGGTAATCGCGATGATATGTCCAATTTATACCAGGCTATGGATGTGTTTGTTTTACCCTCTATTTTTGAAGGATTAAGTGTTGCTTGTGTAGAAGCGCAAAATTCAGGCTTGCCATGTATTTTGTCAACTTCTGTTTCAACAGAAACTGCACTATCAGACCACGTTAAATTTATTCCGCTAAAAGAAGAGATGTGGGTAAATGCAATACTCTCTGCAAAAGCAAACAACAAAAGAATAGACCCACCTGTAGTAAATGAATTTGATATCCAGAATTCTGCTCCAAAGTTATGTGATTATTATCTTAGTTTATTATAGAAATGAAAATCACCACCACCAGTTAAAAAGCTGGTGGTGATTTTATTATTTAATTTACTTTTTATGAAATGTTGCACCTCCTCCTTAACAAGGTTATAATTGATATACTCGTGTAACGAAAGGTTTTCCAGACAGGCGTGAGGATGTTTGTGCGAGTGCAAGGAAGCAAAAACCGCGCGTACCCAAAGGTACGTAAGGCTTTTTGATGACGTAGCAATCGTTCAAACAGACCACGCATGGCGGAAAAGATTTCGTTTCACGAGTATAAAAACATATGAGGAAAAATAACGGAAATTAAATATATTTTGAAAGAAGGGACATCTGTGGCGGAAATAACGCAACTGGTAGATGACAGAATTCAACAAATCCGCAGAGAAAAAGCCGAACTTGATGAAATTCGCGAACGGCTGGAGAGAAAAGAATTTGAGTTAAACGCACGAGAAAAGGCATTAGCGGAGGATATCCTACCTCTAAGCGAACGAAAGGAAACACTTGATAAGCAAATTATTGAGGCAAAAGCAGAGTTACACGCAATACGCACAGAGCGTTACGCTTCGATTGAAACATTTGGGGATGAATTAGACCAACTTCATATGGATAAATCTTCTGAAAGTGCCACAATGCTCAAAAATTTACAGCAAGAAATTGCCTTTATGTTAAAAGGCAAGGCAGAGCTTGAAGATGAAATTAGTGAAACAAAAAAAGAACTTGCCGACTTTGAAAAACAGCGCGAGCGCGCAGAAACACGCCTAATTGATGAAAAAGAAACATATATTACACGCATTAGAGCAGAACGAGAAGCAAGCCTACGTGAGATAAATTTAGAGCATTCAATAGCATTGTCAGAACTTGACAAAACAAAAAAAGTTCTAGTAGCCGAAATTTCTGATATGGAGCAAACAAAAGCCATAGAATGGAATAAAGTGCAAGCCGAAGTTTCCAGGTATAGAACAACACAAATGGCAGATGCAGATTCCCAAAAAGAACAAATGTTGGCAGATGCAGAAAGGGAACGGGCTGGTGTATTAAACGGCTTATTTGATGAAGAGAAAAAAAGCCGTGATGAAATTGCAGCAAAACGCCGCCAATGGGAAGATGAACTCCTTGAATATGAAGCAAAAAAACAGACAGTTTTGGATGAAATAAAGCTACTTGAATATGAATATGACAAAACCCGCTCTGAAAATATAGTAAAACAGGAAAAAATCAGGGTGGAAGAATTGCGTATTCTCGACGAGCAGCGCGCCCTAGCTATTGCAAGGCAGGGTGAGGAGCTTGAAGTTCAAGTTGAGGAACACAAAAAGGCAATGAGTGGCTTACGTGTTCAGCATCAAGAAGAAAAAAATTCAATGTTGCTGGAAATTACAGAAATGGAAACAAAAAAAGCGGCAATAGTTGGTGAAATTGATGTTTTAATTGCAAAACAGGAAAAAGTACGCGCCGAAGTTGAAGTTGATATGGAAATACTAAAAAGCGACAAATTAAAGGAAATTGACGAAATACGCCTACAACGTTTAAAAGAAGTTGAAGAATTACGACAAACACGCATTAATGAACTTGAAGAAGTTTACATTAGTCGTGTTGCCTCACTGGAAAACATGCGTAATGAAAGGCTTGAAACCTGTAATCAAGCGGTTGACCGGGTTGAAGGCGAACTGGAGGCACTTAAAGAGGCGCGCAAAATTCTCGAAGACCAAATTAATGTCTTGCGTGACGAATACAGTAGAGTTTCAGAGGAAACACAAGCGGAATTGGCAAAAGAGCAACTAGACCGCCAAATCGAAATTGAGAAATTAACAACCGAGAAAATTGCGGAAGTTGAAACAGTTTGCGCTAGTCGCCTAAAACAAATTGAAGAGCGCGAAAAACGCCATCAAGAGGAATTCCGCGTGTCAGAGGTTTCTTTGAGGGAAAGAAGTGCCGCCCTTGCAGAAGAACAGGCAAAAGTACGCCAGCAACTTGATAATTTGGAGGCGCAATTTTGTTCACAACGAGATGAACAGTTGGCAGAAATCCAAAGGAAATCACTTGAAACCATGGAAGAATTGTCAAAAATCAAAATTGATAAAATAAAAGAGATTGATAA
>WQWI01000044.1 GCA_009785425.1 Bacteroidales bacterium
AGGAGCATAAAGTATGACACTGTGTCAATGTCAAGCACTTTTATTTCACAACACTTATTCTACAAAATAACCTAAATCTATAATATTTTCACGTTTTGGCGAATACCGCTCAAACCACCATTCAGTTGTTACGATATAGCCGGCTTTTTCAATATTCGACAAAGCTTCGCACGCCAAATCATAACCTTCCCCATCTTTTTCGTAAAATTGGCAAGTAACCATATCCATTGGCGGAAAATCTTCGTATTCAAGCCCTTCGGGAACGGGAGTATTTGCAGGCGTAAAATAACCAAGCCAATATTCGAATTTCTTTTTGCCTTCGTCGTTTATTCTTTTACACATTAAGCCGACAACAGCATCGCCGTCTTCATATAAATCGGTTAGATTTATTCCAATTTGTTTTTTCACAGACTCGAATAACCCTTTTTCTCCCCACTCATCCCAAGCGGCTTTACCGCTTGCATATTTTTTCCCAATGTACTTTATTGCACCCGGGCACTGTTTGTGAAGTTTGATTGTTTTTAACATAGCCTTATCCTCCAAAATGTAATTTAATTCTTGTGCTTATAACTTTTTTGATTTCACTTAGTTTTTCTGCATCAGGGTTCACAAATTCTAGCGGAATGGAAGCGCAAGTATTTTCGAAGTGTTTGCCGCATATTGTACGAGGTTTAACGCAGTCTGTCCATGTGTTTGATCTACACTTATTGCATGGATTTATGCTTTTCCAGATATATTCTTTTAAAGCATCACAGTCTGAAAAATCAGAATGTTTAAGCGGAATCAATACCCAGCCGCCGTATTTCAAAAGCAGCCAACAAATATTTTTGCCGCCTTTAAATGCAACACTCCATTTGCTTTGATTTGTTTTTTTGACAGATAGATTTACCGATTTTGCCCATGCAATAAAATCAAGCATATTCGCGCAGTTTTCGGGATTAGAAATCATTTCACGTAGATATTCTTCCGTTGTTTTTCGTTTGTTTTCCATGATTCTCTTTGTTCTCCTTTAGCAAATTATAGGCGTAACGGCCAACGATTTGACGGTTATGGTGCTACCCCATGCTGTTCCGATTCGCACACAATCGACCGGCGTTTGTGGTGATGTGCGAAGCATATGGACGTATTGAAACTCGTTTGATGCAAAACGCAGTTTGCCGTCTACAAGTATCGCCATAAACTCAGGGTGAATAATCCACGAAATGCGGTGATACTCGTCTGCCGATACCCGCCCGAAACCGGGGTAGATGTAAGGTTTGCCCGACAAGACATCGCAAAAATATAAATTTTCGTCCCAGTTAAGATTGAGGGTGCCTGTGTTGAAGTACATCCGGATATGTTCATTACTGATTTTGGCTACTGTGTCGATACGCAGGGGAAACGTAAATGTTTCTGCGGTCTGCATACAATCAAGGTCACCTTGAGCGCAGATGATGAGTTCGCCATCTACCATTTTAACTTCTTGACCGGCTTTGCCAATTAAGTCGGAGCGGTTCGTTCCTGGTACCATTGTTTCCAAGTTGATGAAATTTTCTGTTCCATAGACCAATCCATCAATTTGTTGCTTAAATGACTCCGTTTTTTTCGTATCAACGACTTTATTAGCAAAAAAGCAGATGTCGATAATCATATACCCTTTTTTATCCGGCACAGTTCGTGTGGGGTGGTACCGCTCAAACCACCAATCGTCTATAGGCGCAAAACCTTCATCTAACAATTTTTCATATGCAATGGGTTCGACAGCAAATACTTCGTCTGTTTTGCCATATAACCAACAAGTGGCTATATCTTTTCCGGAAAAATCTTCATGCTCAAACCCGTCAGGAACAGGGGTGTTCTCAGGCGTAAAATAGCCAAGCCAATATTCAAAGCCGTTTCGGTGACACATTAAACCGATTAGTGAATCGCCGTCCTCATACAGGTCTTTTAGATTGACGTTTAGTTTTTCGGTTAAGCTCTCCAAAAGCAAGTCGTTGTGACCATTAGCATGAAAATCCGGCCAAGCAACAGCTCCGCTTTTGTATTTTTTTCCGATAAAGCGCAGGGGGGCAATGCTTTGCCTATATGTGTTTACGGCAATCGGCGGTGTTAATCTTTTATCATCAAGCTTTTCTGCAACTTCTACCAAACGATTTACGCTAGTCACACTACCGTTGTATTCGCCTGAGACCAGTTGGGCTTCGATAGTTTCAACATTTTTGTACAACTTTTTTACTTCGGCTTCGTTGTGAAAGTCAATTAGCTTTATTTGCTGTATAAATTCTAACACAATTTCTTTCAGTTCATGTAGTAAAGCAACTTCGCTGTCGATATCATCTGCTTTTTTGCTTAAAACATTCAACACTACATCAGAATTACTAGAAGCAAAAATCTGTTTGATATCCTTGATGGATATGTTCATTTTCCGTAAAATGAGGATTTGCTTTAATCGAACAATGGCGGTTTCGTCATAGAGCCGATACCCGGAACTATCGCAACGGGTACTTTCAATAAGCCCCATTTTTTCGTAGTAATGTAATGTGCGTGCGGTAACATCGTAGCGGTTGGTGACTTCACTAATTTTTGATAACCCATTCATATTGCTCTCTCCTTTTTGTTTGATGCGACAATAAAGGCAGTATAAAACCTTACCTAAGGTAAGAGTCAATACAAATGTTAGATAGGTTTTAGTTTGGAACCGGTAATAACTGTTTAATCGGCAATAAAAACGTGGCATATTC
>WQWI01000045.1 GCA_009785425.1 Bacteroidales bacterium
CGTGAACTGCTCCCAAAAAGTTGGACAATGTGATATAATATAATCCAACAGAAAGGAAGATGAAAATGGGAGCAAAAGGTAAAAAGCAAAATCGTCATCCGGGTCACTTCAAGCAAACAGTTGTAGAAGATATGATTAACAACGGTCTTGGCTATCGTGAAGCTGGCAGAAAATACGGTGTACACGGCACTTTGGTTAATGTTTGGGAACAAAAATACCTATCGGAAGGTCCCGAATCTTTGTATGAAGAAAACCGTGGCAAAAACAAAACTCAAAGACCAATAGGTTTTTGTCATTCAACCGAAGCGAAGTTAAGACGGCTACACAAAAAGCTTGAAAAATTAGGTGATGCTCCACTTGACGAAAACGAGCGAGTCGAACTAAATCACTTACGAATGGAGAACGCTCTGTTAAAAAAATTGCAAGCCTTAGTTCAGAAGTAATAAACGCTCCAACGGCGATAAAAGCAGAAGCCGTTTATGAGTTAAGGCACGAATACAATGTGAGCGATTTAGTTGCTATTATACGGATTCCTCGAAGTAGCTACTACTACCACGTTAAGCAAAAAACTAAGCCTGATAAATATGAGAAAATCAAGGAACAGTTGCTTAACATATACGAAAGCAATCACGGACGCTATGGCTATCGCAGAATTACGGCGGCACTTCGCCATGAAGGAATTGTTATCAATCACAAGACTGTGCAACGTCTTATGAAACAATTAGGGCTTTTCTGTGCTGTCAGAATGAAAAAATACAATTCCTATCGACGACTTTGCAGTGATTACATAGCTCCCGATTTGTTAAAGCGTGATTTTAAGGCATTGCAACCGAATGAAAAATGGGTAACCGATGTAACCGAAATCCAGCTATACGGACAAAAGTTATACTTTTCACCCATTTTGGATTTGTACAATAGAGAAATCATTAGTTACCGGATTTCTCATCGCCCCAAACTCAATATGGTAACCGATATGCTCGCAGACGCATTTAGTAAAATTCCCGATGGCTCGGGTATGGTTTTACACTCCGACCAAGGGTGGCACTATCGCACACCAACATATATTGCAATGCTTCAAGAAAAAGGCATTCGGCAGAGCATGTCACGCAAAGGCAACTGTTTAGACAATGCTGTGATGGAAAATTTCTTTGGTTGCATGAAGTCTGAATTGCTCTACCTAAAGCAATTTCCATCGGTAGAGGCGTTCATTAAAGAACTTCACGCATACATTGATTACTACAATCACCAAAGAATAAAATCTCTCTTGCGTGATTTAAGTCCGGTAGAATATAGGCTCAAACATTCTGCCGAAGCCTCTGCTGCATAATTGTACAAAAATTTGTCTAAAAAAATGGGTGCAATTCACCTCTGCCGCACCGTGCCGTTGAACAAGTGAAAAAATGTTGAGTTTCCCTGAAGTCTTTCGCTGTACAAAAGTACAATTTCGCTCCGCAATCCGCGCAAAATGCAATCCCCGAAAACATCGAAACTTTGCCTGTTTTATTGTTTCGCCGCTTACCTTTTCGAAGATTCTGCACAACTTCCCACGTTTCTTTCTCGATAATCGGCTCGTGAGTGTTCTCGAAAATCTTCCAATCTTCTTTCGGCAAGTCAATTTTCGTCTTGTTTTTGAACGATTTAGTCGTTGAGCGGAAATTCACCGTATGCCCGATGTACTCCATTCGGTCAAGAATATCGGCTGTCGCTCTTGGCGACCAACGACTTGCAACACTTGTTGCACAAGATTTTCGCCCTGCATTTTCAGTATGTTGCGATGGTGTCAGCACATTATCAGCGGTCAATTTTTTCGCAATCTGTGTCGGTCCGAACCCCTCAATGCAAAGTTGATAGATTTTCTTGACAATATCTGCGGCTACCGCGTCAATAATCCATTCGTCTTTATTATCGAGATTTTTCATATAACCATACGGCGGATTTGTCGTAAGGCGTTTGCCCGAATTACCTTTGTTGTTCAGAACCGCCCGAACTTTTTGACTTGTATTCCGCGCGTGCATTTCGTTAAAAACATCTTGAATAGGAAGAAACTCGCTCAATCCCTTTGCGCTGTCAATATTATCCATAATTGCGATGTATCGAACGCCCAAACGGTCAAAATCTTCTTCCAACAACTGACCGACAATAGGCGGTTTCGACCCAATCTCGAATGGTCTTTGACTATAATCGTACCAACCTCGCCGTTTTCGCAAGCTTCCATCATTTCCAAAAATGCGGGGCGGGTGAAACTCACGCCCGAAAATCCATCATCTACAAAACATTGTGTGTTTGTAAAACCGTTGTCTTTAGCGTACTTTTCCAAAATATCTTTTTGATTTTTAATGCTGTAACTCTCGCCTGCTTGCGCGTCATCGCGCGACAAACGGCAGTAAAGAGCGGTTATTTTCTTGTCCGACATAATAATTTTTATCTCCTTTCGTGTCGGACACGATATGAATTACGATTGCATTTTATCATACCGTGTCCGAAAATTTCTTTGGTTGCATGAAGTCTGAATTGCTCTACCTAAAGCAATTTCCATCGGTAGAGGCGTTCATTAAAGAACTTCACGCATACATTGATTACTACAATCA
>WQWI01000046.1 GCA_009785425.1 Bacteroidales bacterium
AACGAAGGTAATTCACCACCCAGTTTGACAAGTTCCAATATCTCTGTCACAAGTTTAGTTTGTTCTTTTACGAGCTTCATACCCTCACGAAGATATATCGGATATTCTTCGGGCGTAATTATATCACTCAGCATTCCTTCAAAAATCCCTCCGACCGCTGTAATAGGTGTTTTTAGTTCGTGAGAAGCGGCGGAGAAGAAATACCTTTGGTTTTCCTCCATTTGTTTTACGCGCTCAATCTCGGTTTCCAACTGATAAATCGTGGATTTCAACCTGCTATACATAGAATATACATCTTTGGAAAGCTGCCCTATTTCATCGCTTCGTTCTTTCGGTGGCTCAACCAGCAATAGTTGTGACATCATATGTGTATCGGAAGATACTTTTACTATCGGTTTTGCAATTTGTTGTGCGAAGAAAAACGCCGCAAGTAGACTGATAAATGTAATAATAACGAAAACCCATGCCGCCCCTCCTAAAATTTCTCTATATATTGAAGCTTCCGAAAGCGAACCGTCTACTTGCAGATGCAAACCGTTTTCTAAAGGAAGGAAGGCCATCTGTTGCATAACTTGAAATCTCTGGACAGACAAACTGCTAGTGTCATCGGATATAATTGGAAAAGCTCCATCTTCGCTTGTGTCGCTGGATATAATTTGAAAAGCCTCATTTGGAGTTTGAGTTATTTCAATATGATTTACAAAGCCATCCGTTTGAAACAAAACCTCTCCTTGCCAATTTATAAGACTTAGCTCTAAAGAAGAGTTCCATCTGTGAAAATCCTCCGTGAGAACAATGATTTCATCTGTTGTCTTTCCTTGCGTTTGTTCCACAAAACGCATTACGGCTTCAGAAAATTGCTGCTGTTGAGTTAATGCGATGGCGGATTGTATCTGATTCGAGAAAAGCAAAAACATACCGCCAATGACGAATAATAAAATCAACATGGTGTATAAAAAAACTTTGCCAAAAATGCCGAAAAATCTTCTCTTAATCATCACTCTCCACCTCCAAACAATATCCAACCCCCTTAATTGTCCGTATAACACCGCAAGGAAGTTTATCGCGCAGTTTCTTCATACTTGCATGAATAATTCCTTCGTTACCCTCAAAATCATATCCCCAAATGCGTGTAAGCAGAGTTTCGTGGTTAATGACTTTTCCTGCATTTCGCACGAACAGTTCTAAGATTTCAAATTCCTTTGGAGTTAAGATTATTTTTTTGCCCTCATATTGCGCTCCGTAAGTTTCAGGAAACAATACGAGCTTGCCCGCTTGTATTTCTTTTTTCAATGCACCGCTACGTCTAAGCAGAGCTTCGGCGCGTTTAACAAGTATCTGCATAGAAAATGGCTTCATCACATAATCGTCTGCTAGGTTATTAAACGCCCGAAGTTGATTATCATCGTCCGAAAGCGCGGTCATCATCAGAACAGGCGTATCACGAATTTTACGAAGTTCTTTTAACAACTCCTGTCCGTTTGTTCCAGGGAGCATAATATCAAGTATGATTAGCTGATATGTCTTATCGTAAAATAAACTCAGCGCATCATCACCATTAGCACAAGCGTCTACAATCCATCCTTCTTTGCGTAGAAATTTACAAACCATATCTTGTATTCTCGTGTCGTCCTCAACGACCAAAATATTAATATTCACTCATATCACCACCTGTATGGCATTGTAGTGCCTCAGTCTAACTTTAATCTAACTTTTTAAGCATTCTTTAAGTCAGCTTGCTCACCCGACAATAGTAAATTTCGCCATGTCTTCTGCTCACGAATTTCAGCAAGTATGGTTTGGATTTTTTATGTGTACATCTGAATGACTTCCTACATTTTTTTGTTTTCCATGCATTTGCGTAAATGCTTCTTGCTCTTTTTTGCTTGCACCAACCACATATTGATTTTCACAACTTGGGCATTTTGACGGTTCGTTTTTTCTTTCAAAGAAAAATTTACATTTAGCGCATTTGTAAATCATTTCAAAGCTCCCTAATGTTTTATGATAACCACTTGTCGGCAATTTGGGTTCGATTAATCTATTTCGGTATCTTCCTCATTTCCCATATCTTCAATTAAAAGATTTCGCCGTGCCAGCCGCTCACGAGTTTCAGCAAGTATAGTTTGGATTTTATATTCAAATTCGGCTTTTGGCGGTAGGGTTGTCCAATATTCGGCCACCATGATTCCGTCTTTATCCATTTCCAAAAGTTCTATTTGCTCTCGATGGTTACCGCCAGCACAAAGGATAATTCCAATAGGTTCATTTTCGCCCTCTTGCCGCTCATAACGATTCAGCCATTTTAAGTATAATTTCATTTGCCCGCTGTCGGATGCGTGAAATTGACCTCGCTTTAGTTCTACAGCCACCAGGCGTTTGAGATAACGATTATAAAAGAGTACATCTAACTTAAAATCTTGACCGTCAATTATCATACGTTTTTGACGTTCAACAAAAGCAAAACCTTTTCCAAACTCTAAAATGAATTTTTCCAATTCACGTAAGATTGCTTCTTCTAAATCAGCTTCTAAATATTCGTCTTTTATTCCGAGAACATCAAAAAGGT
>WQWI01000047.1 GCA_009785425.1 Bacteroidales bacterium
AAGCGGTACAGGTCGTTTCAGTGATGAAAAAACGATTGCCTTTGTTCCTTGGCTAGCCCCCGTTGACGTACCAACGATTGGAGGGACGCTTGTAAATATTTGTCCGGTAGCTTATGTACAATTGGAAGCAACACCTATTCATTTTGCCGAGTACTATATTTGGTATAGAAATGGTGTGAGAGTTGAATCGGATCCGGATTTTCCTGTAAACGAACAAACATTTCTTTCAAGGTCAAGCGGAAGTTATACGGTAAGAGCTGCAAACCGACATGGACAAACAGCTATGAGTGCAGCTGTTCAAACTGAATGGACCGAGTGTTTGAGCCCAATAGTAGACTATGTATATACCGCAACGGGCTTTGATTGGTCAATGGACAATAGACTTGAATGGGTAATGACTCACCCAACTCATAACTGGAGTCAAACTGTAGAGTTTGACCGTAGAGTTGTTGCCGGTGATAATGACTATCTTACAGGTACAGATGTAGGCACAAGCGTGTTTTTGATGAGAAACTGGCATCCGGAAGGTATACAAAGACAAATAGATTTTTTCAGGGCTCCTCAGGGATCTCAATACACGATTACCGTACATAGAACCATTGAAGGGCTTTATTATATCCCCTACGGTCGCAGTATTGGTTTTACCCTTCAACCCGGTAATCTAGGTTTATACCAAACTTGGATTCACATAGAATACGGAGAGGAGGCCGGAACAATGTACTGGCGTTTTAACGAACCGCATCTTGGTATGAGATTATATCTTGAAACTTCCGAATGCTGGACGTTCTTCAGAGTGCCTGACACGCTTTGGATTACAACTGTTGATCCGTTAAGACCTACGATTCTGGCGAGACCCGCACTGGCTATATGGCGAGGATTGCCTACGGCAGTAATGGGCGATGCCGCCAACATTTGGCAATCGGTATTCAATCACGTTTTCACTGTTGCAGGACCGGCAACATCTCCGGCTGAACAGGCAGAATTAATGAGAAAAGCATCAGAGGTTAGATGGATTCCTGTTCCGGAGCTCCAACGGAGAAAGATGCGTTCGGCAAGAGTAGGACAATCAGAACGTTCCCAACAATACTAATCCCCCATAGTTTAAAAATCATAAAACAATAACATTATGAAACCTACATGACGATAAAAAAACGTCACCCGATGCGATGTAAATGGTGAATTTTTCTTACCTTTGCGGTAAGAAAAATTCAAAATCATGAGCGAAATAGGATTTACGCAAGTAGTTAGTCGCGGTTGCGGTATTGACGTACACAAGAAAACGGTAGTGGCTACCATCAAGGGCGAAGGCTTAAAGTCACAAACAAGGGAATTCAGTACCTTTACAAGTTCATTGACATTATTGAAAGAATGGTTATTATCGGAAGGTATAACTCACGTAGCTATGGAAAGCACGGGTGTTTACTGGAAGCCTGTCTACAATGTTTTGGAGCCAAGCGGTCTTGTTGTTTGGCTTGTAAATGCTCGTCACATCAAGTATGTTCCGGGTCACAAAACGGACAAAAAAGATAGTGCATGGCTTTGCAAGTTGCTTTTGGCAGGCTTGCTCAAACCGAGTTATATTCCGAAAAAAGAACAGCGTGTTTTGCGAGATTTGACGCGGTATCGCAAGAAGTTAATAGAGCAAAATGCTTCTGAACAAAATCGAATTATTCGTATTTTGGAAAGTTGCAACATTAAGCTTTCGAGCGTTTTGAGCAATGTTCAAGGCGTTGCGGGAACGAAATTAATCAGTAAGTTATGCGATGGAGAGCCTGTTACTCGTGCAGATATTGATCAAATTTATCATAGCAAAATGCTGTGCAGTCGGGATGATTTGTACGAAGCTTCTCAAGGTTTAATCGAAGAACATCACATTTATTTGTTAAAAACGATTCGTGCCAACATTGCCCATACTGAAAGTGTGATTTTAGGATTAACCAAACAGATTCGAGAGCTCTTAGAACCTTACGAAAACAAGGTTGAGCAGTTGAGAGATATTCCCGGATTAGACCGTAAAACAATCGAAGATTTGATTGCAGAAATTGGTTTAGACATGAGTGTTTTTCCAACAGAAAAACATTTTGCATCGTGGATTGGGATTTGTCCGGACAACAACGAAAGTGCGGGTAAAAAAAAAGTGGACGAATCACACACGGAAACAAACAGGCCAAAGCTACCATAGTTGAAGCGGCGTGGGCAGCCACTCGAACTAAAAATACATTTTTCTCGGCAAGGTATCACCGGATAGCAGCACGGCGAGGCAAAAAACGAGCCTTGATTGCCATAGGACATTCGATCCTGAAGTCTGTCTATCATGTATTGAACCGAGATGAAAAGTACAAAGAATTGGGAGCTGACCACGTGTTAGCCAAACAGCAAATCAAACGTAAGGTTTATCTGTTAACAGAATTAAAAAAATTAGAAACACAGATTGCTTTGCAAGCTACACAACAACTGCTTCAACCGCTGGAGACAACAAAAAAGAAAAAAGGTCGATGTTTACTGACACCGGCTACACAAACGTAGCTACACGGTCGATTATGAAACTGA
>WQWI01000048.1 GCA_009785425.1 Bacteroidales bacterium
TGGAATCTGACTTTGATTTAAAACTTGCCAATCCTTATTTCATCAAGCAACTGCCCGGTCGCAAGAGCGACGTAAAGGATGCACAGTGGATTTCAAAATGCTTGCAAAAGGATTTGATTAAGAGCAGTTTTGTTGCCGAAGGAGTTTTGCAGCAAATGCGTCAGTACAGCCGTCAACATCGTCGACTTACTAAAAGTCGTGTTCGTTTGGAACAGCAGTTGGACAATCAATTGCAGCGATGCAATATTCGTTTCAGCAATTACGTTTCCAATCAGGGTAGTAACGTATCACTACTCAAAATAATCAAAGCAATAATTGCAGGTGAGCGCGATCCTGTGAAACTTTGTCGCTTAGTGCACGGTCGCACCCAAAATAAGCACGGGAAACAGGTCATTACAGATTCGTTAAGCGGAGTAATTGAACAGGTCGATGTAGAGATGTTGATACAGTGTATGGAACAAATTGATTTGTTGGAAAGACAGCAGGCTACTTGCCTTAGCCATTTAGAAGAATTGGCAAACAAACACTTTGCCGAGGAAATCTCGTTGCTGTGCACCATACCAAGTATTAAAATACTCAGTGCCTTGTTTATTTTGGCTGAAACAGGTAATGACATGAGTGTTTTCTCAAGCGCAAACTCTTTAGTTGGATGGGCAGGTTTACGACCAAGAAACGAGGAGTCGGCCGGTAAGATACAGTCTCGAAAGACATTGCATGGAAACAAATATCTTAGGCAAATTCTTGTGGAAATATCTTGGTCGGCGGCTCGTTCCAAAAAGTCGTTCCTTGGGAAAAAACATAGCGTGCTTGCTAAACGGATGAAATCGCAAAAAACGCTTATCGCAATTACACGAAAAATTCTGGTCATAATATACAATGTGCTGAAAACAAAACAGCCATTCGACCATAATAGAGAGACCTTTGCAAGGCTCAGCATGATACAAACATTTGATTGTTAATATTTTAATTGTGTATTTATAGTTTTTTTTGTATCTTTGCGCTATGTTTTACCAAAAAGATATTCAAATGAGTTTCGCAGGCAATTACGTGGAAAGACGTATTCGCAAGAATACTTTTTTCAGGCAAATCAATATGTTAATTGATTGGAAAGAAATAGAAAAAGAGATAACAAAGGTATATAAGCGCGGACACAGTGTGGATGGTCGTCCTGCATACAGTGGTTTATTGCTTTTCAAGATGCTTCTTATCGGGATATGGTACGATTTGAGCGATGAGCGAGTAGAAGAATCGGTTAATGAGAACTTGTCTATGATGCGTTTTTGTGATTTGGATATTGAGGACAGTGTTCCTGATCACAGTGTTTTAAGTCGTTTTCGCACAGAATTAACCTCCAAGAAAGCATTCGATCGTTTGTTGAAAAAGATTAATCGCCAACTTGTTGAACATAATGTTATCATTCGCAATGGTGCTGGTATAGTAGATGCCACTTTAACCGATACCCCACGTTGTCCCAAAGGCAAGGCGGAATACGAATTGGCAGAAGACCGCAAGGAAAATGAACGTTCTGTGGAAGAATTTGAGAAAGAGGAAGTTCAGATGAAATTAGTAAAGAAACAGCAACCGGGCGTTGACAACGAAGCCCGTTATTTGAAAAAAGGGAAAGAGTTACACTTCGGATATAAGAAACATGTACTTACAGATGAGAATGGCATGCAATTGAGTGTTCATACTACTACAGCCAATGAGCACGACAGCAAAGGGTTAAAACCTTGTTTAGAAAATCAGGACGAAGAATTAGCCATAAGTTCTTGTTTTACGGACAAAGGTTATCGGGTTCCTGATAATGTTACCTTACTGAGATCTCCTGTAAAAAATCGTAAAATTAAAAACCGTATTCAGCACAAAGCATATAAAAACAGACCGTTAACCTATTGGCAGAAAGTGTATAATCGTTTAATCAGCAAGAAACGTTGGGTGGTGGAACGTACTTTTGGAGGTATGCGACGATGGTTTGGTTGTGGGATGGCTCGTTACGTTGGATTAGCCAAAACCCACACGCAACATTTATTGGAAGCAATCGCTTATAATTTATACAGGGCACCGGGGATAATTATGTCCACTGCTCAAAAGTAGACTGAAAAAGGCCTAAGAAAGCCTTAAATGGCTTCTTAGAAACGAAAAAAAGAATATGTAAAAGTAAAAAAACAAGATTAAACCAAAAAAGCAAACCAAAAAAAGCAAAGAAAATCTAAAAAAAATCAACTAAGCGCATTTTGCAAAGGTCTCATTATTGTTCTTTAAGCTCTGAATAAAAAATAAATAATATGAAAACAGTAAAAACATTTATAGAAAGAGGTAATGACGGTAGTTACAGTGTTTATGTTAATTTGGAAGACAAAACATTAAATTATGGAATACATGGTACCGGTAAGACGGCAAAAGAAGCAGTCAATGATTTTATATCTGCTTATGAAACAATGAAAGAATTTCATAATATAAAGGGTAAAGAATTTGTAGAGGCTAATTTTAATTTTGTATATGATGTACCTTCTTTATTATCCTATTATTCAA
>WQWI01000049.1 GCA_009785425.1 Bacteroidales bacterium
GATGGATTTGTCTATGAGCATCATCGTGATTTATTGGCACTGTGTTTAGAAGAATATAAAATGTATCTTCATCAAGAAGAAGAGTGCATTAAACAAATGAAAAGACTAAATAGTCGCTCCTTAAAAATAACATAAACAATTGATTGTTAATAAAATAAATTGAAAAAACGCAGTATTTTTCGACCAAAAAGTGTATCTTTGCAGCGTAAAACCTTGCAAATTTAATCAAAATTTATGGTAGGCAAATTACCCGACACAAATCAAAGAGAACTCTTTCGTCCGATGTTGACGGATATGATAAACAAAGAACATCCCCTAGTGCTATTAGCGAATGCTATTGATTGGCAATACTTTGAAAAAGAGTTTAGTTCCCTGTATTCAGAAGTTGGGCAACCGGGTGTTCCCATTCGTCTGATCGTTGGCTGCTTGATGTTGAAACACTTAGAAAATCTTGGAGACGAGACGCTTCCGAATCGTTGGGAAAGAGATCCGTACATGCAGTATTTTTGTGGGATGCGTTGTTTTGAGCATAAATTTCCCTTTGATCCGAGTGATTTTTGTCATTTTCGTAAGAGGATTGGTGAATCCGGTTTTGAGAAGATTTTCTCTTACAGTGTCAAACTTCATGGGGAAGACTCCAAAAGCAAAGGTTCGAGTTGGCATTTGTCGGATACCACGGTTCAGGAAAATAACACCACTTTTCCAACTGATGCCAAACTATGTAAGAAGGTGATAGACAAGTGCAATAAGATTGCTAAGACTCAAGGCATTAAAATGCGTCGCAGCTACACACGAGAAAGTAAGCAGCTTTTGCGCGACACGTACAACGGCAAACATCCCAAGCGGGTCAAGCAAGCCAATAAAGCCCGCAGGCGACTCAAAACGATCGCCAATATTCAACTTCGGGATTTGGAACGCAAGATGAGCCCATATCTACGCAGTAATTTTCAAGAAAAGTTAGCATTGTTCAAACGAGCGGTCAATCAAGAAAAAAACGATAAAGAGAAAGTTTACAGTCTTCATAAACCCTTTACCAAGTGCATTGCTAAAGGCAAGCCCCACAAACAGTATGAATTTGGCAACAAGGTTGGCATTATCACCACAGGAAAGCATGGACGTAAAATCATCACGGCAGTCAAGGCATTTGTAGCCAATCTTTTTGATGGACATACCATAGAACCACTGCTTAATCAAATGGAAGGCAATAAATTAAAATTACCGAAAGAAATCGTTTATGATCGTGGCGGTAAAGGGAAAGCAGAAATTAAAGGAGTAAAAATTCTCATACCGGACAAAGCTAAAAAAGCAGACACGCCATATCAGAAACAGTGTAAGCGTAAGAAATTCCGTTCGCGAGCAGGAATAGAGCCCATAATCGGACACTTAAAAACAGATTACAGATTGGAACAAAACTATTTGCTTGATGAAAGTGGCATACAAATCAATGCTTTCATGGCTGCAACTGCTTGGAATTTGAAGAAATTTATGGAAATATTAGCAGAAAAAATAAGCCAATTTTTTTGGAACATTTTTATCGAATGGAGAATCCTATACATTTTCATATTGCGAAACAACCATCGAAAATTCGCGTGTGTGGTTGCGGATTGGAAATTTAATTCATAAGGAGCGACTAAATACGTTTCCATGCAAAAAACTTTAATAATCCCTCAAGAAAGTACTTATCCTTTGACTATCCCTGCACATTACATTGGAAAAAGAATAGAAGTACTGCTTTATCTATCAGACGAATTACCGGAAAATAAAAAAACGAACAAGAAGAAACCTTCTGACTTTTTTGGTACATTAAGTGCTTCAGAAGGGGAAAAATTTCAAGAATATGTTTCTAATTCACGCATGGAATGGAACAGAAATATTTAATAGACACTAATGTGCTAATTGACGCACAGATGAATCGTTTACCAAGTAAAGGAAAGGATTTTCTGGCAAAAGTAATCAACAAAAATTTTATTATTTCATTCATTACACAAATAGAATATCTTGGTTACAAAGATGTTAGTAAATCATCGGAAGCGCTTATTTCATTAGCGGATATTATCAGAATTGATGAACAGATAATTCAGACTTGTATTGATATACGCAAAAAACACAAAATTAAAGTGCCGGACGCTATCATTGCGGCGACTGCGATAACTCGAAATTTAACTCTTATTACCAACAACGAAGATGATTTTATTGGATTGCAGGATCTATTATTTATTAACCTGCATTCGATGTAGGTAGAATTAATGCTTTTTTTTCTTTGTACAGACAGAGAGAAAAAGGAGGTTGCCACAATTTGTGGTTAGCTAATGGGTTTAATTTAGTCCTATCCACATTCCCTCACTCTATCTATTTTCGTCCTAAAAAACAAAATGGACGACATCAAAACATGGCTACAAAGCCCAAACAAAGATTATTCTCAAGGTGTTGCACTCTTTGAGAAGCACCACAAAAACAAAATGCTTGCCCGGCATTTCCGTAACGGCAAACCGGCAACACACGCCAAAAAATTGGAATACGAGTTA